>NZ_JBFAJW010000007.1:0-485913 GCF_040655395.1 Nocardia sp. NPDC050435 | reverse complement strand
CTTGCATGTGTTAAGCACGCCGCCAGCGTTCGTCCTGAGCCAGGATCAAACTCTCCGTTGAAGACTCTCAACCACACCCGAAGGTGCAATCAGAAATATCTAACTAGAGTCCGAAAACCTAGCAAAGCCAAACACCAGCAAAAGTTTGCTGATATTCAATGTCCAACCATCCCAACCGGGGGGTATGAAATGGCTGGCACCAATAAATTATTGGCACTGACATTCATCGACACACTATTGAGTTCTCAAAGAACACACGCACAAGCTTCTGCCACTCGATCTCTCGGGGGTTTCAGCGAGGCAACTTGAACAGCTTAGCTCAGCCAGTCGCCCAGATCCAAATCTGGGGTTCCAGTCGAGCTAGTGTGATCGTCAGGCGCTCCTCGTACTACCTCGTGTCCCTCACTCTGCGTCTCCGCTGAGTACCGGGTTGGTGTCCGTGTCGCTCTGACTCGATAAAAGTTACGTGGCGCGATGTGCAAAGTCAAATCGGCTGGTCAGAGGCCCTAAATCCGAATCACTAGATCATCGGGCCGTTCCGGCCGAGGTCAATTCGCCGCCCCGACGCGCTCCACCTGACCGCCGAGCGCCTGCAGCTTCTCCACGAAGTTCGGGTAGCCGCGGTCGATATGAAAGACGTCGTGTACTTCGGTGACGCCGTCCGCGCACAGGCCCGCCAGCACCAGCCCGGCGCCGGCGCGGATATCGGAGGACCACACCGGCGCGCTCGACAACCGCGGAATCCCGCGCACCACCGCGTGATGCCCGTCGGTGCGGGCGTCGGCGCCCAGCCGGATCATCTCCTCGACGAAGCGGAAGCGCGCCTCGAAGATGTTCTCGGTGATCATCGAGGTGCCGTCGGCGATCGCGGCCAGGCCGATGGCCATCGGCTGCAGATCGGTCGGGAAACCCGGGAACGGCAGCGTGGAGAAGTTCACCGCGCGCGGACGCTCCTGCTGCACCACGCGAAAACCGTCCACGTCGAAGGAGATTCGCGCACCGGCCGACCGCAGCTTGTCCAGCACCAGCGACAGGTGCTTGGGGTTCACGCCGGTCACCTTCACATCGCCCATCGTCATCGAGGCGGCGATGCCCCAGGTGGCGGCGACGATGCGGTCGCCGATGACGCGGTGGTCGGTCGGCTTGAGGGTCTTCACGCCCTGGATCGTCAGCACCGAGGTGCCGGCGCCGCTGACCCGCGCGCCCATCCGGACCAGCATGTTGCACAGGTCGACGATGTCGGGCTCGCGCGCCGCGTTGTCGATGACCGTCTCGCCCTCGGCCAGCACGGCCGCCATCAGGATGTTCTCGGTCGCGCCCACGGACGGGAAATCCAGCCGGATGCGCGCGCCCTGCAACTGATCGGCCTGGGCGACAACACAGCCGTGCTCGATCTCGCTGGTCGCGCCCAGCAGGCGCAGACCGGTCTGGTGCATGTCCAGCGGACGCGAGCCGATGGCGTCACCGCCGGGCAGCGCGACGACGGCGCGCTTGCACCGCGCCATCAGCGGGCCCAGGACGCAGACCGAGGCGCGGAACTGGGTGACAGCCGGGAAGTCGGCGTGGTACTTCGGCTCGGCCGGGGTGGTGATGGTGACCACCGAGCGGTCGTCCGGGATGTCGTCGGTGATGGTGACTTCACAGCCGAGACCGCGCAGCACCTCGGCCATCAGCGGTACGTCGAGGATGTCGGGGCAATTGGTGATCGTCGTCGTGCCCTCCGCCAGGAGAGCGGCGGCCATCAGCTTGAGGACGCTGTTCTTCGCGCCTCCCACCGAGACCTCGCCGACGAGCCGATTGCCGCCGGTGACCAGAAACCGTTCGCTCACGCCTTCACCTCGTTAGCGTTCGGCTCCAGCGTGCGCGATGCGCGCTGCAACATGGTTCCCTCGCTTCGGTCGCTCACGGGAGTAGCTTATCCATCCGCCAACCCGCACACGCGGCTGTACGCGATCCCGGTGCCCGGGTGCGCGGTTTGCGTGGAATGCGCTACCCCGGGAATAAGCCGAAGGAACGGTAAAGCCGAGCCTCTCGTTCTGCGACCTTCGGTCGATTGGACTACGCTACCGGCGAGTCAGTTCGCTCGTTGTCGACAGACCAACCCGCGGCGTTGTGCGCCCACCCTGGTGTCGGCCGAGGCCGAAACCCCTACCGACACCCCAGGATCGAGGATTTTTCCGTTGAGCACCGGTATACCGGGTCGTGCGTGCCGACCCGGCGCAGCACTACCCACCGCTTGCTGAGCCGCTATGGATATCCCTGCACTCCAAGCGAGTTGGCGCGACGTCGAGAAGGTGGGCGACGAAGCGGTCTTGTACTTCTACTCACACCTGTTCATGGCACACCCGGATGTGCGCAGCATGTTCCCGGTTTCCATGTCCGCCCAGCGCGGCAAGTTCTTCGCGGCGCTCGGCCGCATCGTCAGCAACGTCGACAAGATCGGCGCTGACCCGACCTTCGTCCAGCAACTCGGCCGCGACCACCGCAAGTTCGAGGTCGTCGCCGATCACTATCCGGCGGCCGGCGCGTCGCTGCTGGCGACACTGCAATATTTCCTGGGCGCCGCGTGGACCGAGTCCCTCGCCGCCGACTGGGCCGAGGCCTACGGCGTGGTCGCCAAACTCATGGTTCTGGCCGCCGAGGACGACGAGGCCACCTCGCCCGCGTGGTGGGAAGCCGAGGTCATCGGCACCGACCGGCGCAGCATCGATGTCGCGGTGCTGCGGATTCGCCCGACCGAGGCCTACCCGTACGTGCCCGGCCAATCGATGGCCGTGGAAATCGCCCAGCGGCCGAAACTGTGGCGTTATTACACACCCGCCAATGCCCCGCGGGCCGACGGCACCATCGATCTCAACGTGCAGATCGTGGCGGGCGGCCAGGTCAGCGCGGCCGTCGCCCGCGAGTTGCGCCCCGGTGACGTGCTGCGGCTCGGCGCGCCGATCGGCACCGCGCTCACCCTGACCGAGGACATGCCCGGGGATCTGCTGCTGATCGCCGGCGGCACGGGCCTCGCGCCGATGAGCGCGATCGTCGAACAGCTCGACGCCGACTGGCGCGAGACCGGCCGGACCCGCGAGGTCCATCTGTTCCACGGTGTCCGTACCCAGTGGAACCTCTACGAACATCACTTCCTCAGTGAAATGGCCGACACCCGGCCGTGGTTCCGCTACACCCCCGTGGTGTCCGAGGACCCGACCTATCGCGGCGCGAAGGGCCTGGTGGGCACCGTCGCCGCCCGGGACCGGCACTGGCAGGGCTTTACCGCGCTGGTGTGCGGCTCCACCCTGATGGTCGAGCACAGCACCGCCGAGCTGGTCGCGGCCGGTGTGCCGCGCTCGGCCATTCGATTCGAACAGTTCGACACGGTCGGCGAGCCGGAGGCCCCGGAAGCCTTGGCGATGACCGCCGCCGACCCGACGCCGGCCGGGACCGGCGCTGCGTTTGACAGACCCGAGGTGACCACATGGCGCTGAAGCCGCGCGATATCGAGAAGGCGAAGTTCAAGAGGTCCGCGCTGGGACGCCGCGGATACGACGAGAACGATGTCGAGGAATTCCTGGAGCGGGTAGCCCGGGAGGTGTCCCGGCTCAACGCCACCAACAAGCGGCTGACCCAGCAGCTCGAGTTCAGCGGCGAGAAGTCGCTGCTCTCGGACAACGACTACCTCTCCTCCCGGGTCGCCGACCTGGAGCGGCAGCTGTCGATGTACAAGTCGTCGTCCTCGGGCGACAACGCTTTCACCGTGGAGCAGCTGCGCTCGGATCTGGCGGCCGTGCGGCGGGAGAACCACCAGCTGCGCGAGGAAGCCCAGCACGACCTGCTCGGCGTGAACATCCGCGCGGTGAACATGCTGAGCCAGGCGCAGCTGTCGGCGGAGACGACCGTCGCCGAGGCCGAGGGCTACGCCCGCGAACTGGTCGCCGCGGCGCGGCAGCAGTACGCGGACATCCTGCGCCAGGCCCAGGAGTCCGCGGCCCAGGCCGCCGACGGGATCGCCTCGCTGACCAGCGTCCCGAAGGGCGCGCCGGAGCCGGTGCCCGCGGAGATCGAGTACATCCGCACCTACGCGCAGATCGCGCAGAAGCAGATGCACACGATCGTCGAGGCGCTGTTCTCCGAGATCGACAAGCTGGGCGAGCCGAAAACGGCGCAGCCGCAGCCGGCTTCCCGCCCGGTCCAGGCCGAGATCCCGGCGCCGCCGGAGGCGGCGGGCAAGCCGGCGCCGGTGTCCTACTGGAACCCGGCCCAGCTCACCTCTTCCGACGACTTCAGCCACTAGCCCGGCCGATTCCAGGCTGCGATCCGAAAAGTGTTGCGCTACAGTGCTTTTCGAATCGCGGCCGAGGTTCGAAACGGCCACGACGAGAGAAGGGCAAGCCGGAAATGGCGGATTCTATTTATGACCAGATCGGTGGCGCCGAAGCCGTCGCCGCCGTGGTCGACGACTTCTACGTACGGGTGCTGGCCGACAGCGAACTGGCCGGCTTCTTCACCGGTGTGAACATGTCCCGGCTCAAGGGCATGCAGGCGGAGTTCTTCTGCGCCGCGCTGGGCGGACCGGAGCCCTACACCGGCGCGCCGATGCGCGCCGTGCACCAGGGCCGCGGCATCGAGCAGGAACACTTCAACCTGGTCGCCGGCCACCTGGTCGACGCGCTGCTCGGCGCGGGCGTCCCGCAGGAGATCGCGGACCAGATCATCGCGGCGATCGCACCGCTGTCCGACGAGATCGTGAGCGCCGGCGTCCGCGGCTGATCGCTCCCGGAACTCGAAGGGGCCCTCGCATCCCACCGGATGCGAGGGCCCCTTCGTCGCGTCGGCCTACTTCGCCCCGCCCGGCTGCCAGAGCACGTCGCCGCCCGGATTGGTGACCCGGCTGAGGATGAACAGCAGATCGGACAGTCGATTCAGATAGCGGGCGGGCAGCGCGCTGGTGTCCTCCGGATGCGCCGCCACGGCCGCCCACGCCGACCGCTCCGCCCGCCGGGCCACCGTGCGCGCGGTGTGCAGCAGCGCGGCCAGCGGGGTGCCGCCGGGCAGGATGAAGGAATTCAGCGGAGCCAGATCGGCATTGAACTCATCGCACCAGCCCTCCAGCCGGTCGATGTAGTCCTGGGTGATCCGCAGCGGCGGATACTTCGGCTCGGCCACCACCGGGGTGGACAGATCCGCGCCCGCGTCGAACAGGTCGTTCTGCACCTGCCGCAGCACCCGCAGGATCTCGGGCTCCGGATCGCCCAGGGCGACGGCCACACCGAGGGCCGCGTTCGCCTCGTCGCAGTCCGCGTAGGCCGCCAACCGCGGGTCGTTCTTCGACACCCGGGAGAAATCGCTGAGCCCGGTGGTGCCGTCATCGCCGGTGCGCGTGTAGATCCGCGTCAAGTGCACGTTCACGAATGCCAGCGTAGTGCGTGGATCCCGGCGTGTGCCGGGATGCGTGCGGCTGTACGCCATAACCAACGCCGACCAGGTGCGACCGCCGGCGGCGGTGTGCTCAGAGTCCGCCGAGGCGGCGGGTACGGTCCGACGGGCGGGACTCCACCCACGAGAGAAAAGCAGCACGGGCACCGCGGTCCAGGGCGAGTTCGTAGCCGCCATGGGTATCGGAGACGCCGGTGACGATGATTTCGTCGGTCATGATGTCGTACTCGTCGCCGACCGGGCCGCGGCGTTCACCGATATCGATGCCCTGCCGCCGAATCACAGAATCGGGGCCCAGCTTCAGGCTGGTGAGTTTGTAGAAGACGAGGCGATCCTCGTCGTAGCGGATCAGGCCGTGCCGCCAGCCCTGGCCACCGCTCGCGGGTAAAACGCGTAGCAGCGCGGAGGTACCGCCGCGGCGCAACATGATCAAGCGATAGGTCGAAATCAGGGCCAAGGCGACCAGCAGCAATACCAGGGTGATCAGAACAACCATCCCGGTCTGCAATGCGGTCCGTCCTTTCGCCCGACGGCCGTATACGGCCACCGTTACCCATCCGTTGCGATATTCAAACACGAGTCTACAAACGGACGACCACGGGGTAGCCCAGTCTCGTCCGAAAAGCATTGTCGGCGGCGAAGATAGCCTCCGCCGCCGACAAGCCTATGGAATTGTGGTACCGCCTCAGTGCTCGGCGAGCGCTTCGACAGCGCGCACCTGAGCCTGCGCCACGTTCCGGTCCTCCTCGGAGGCCTCGGCGTCGGCGAGCACCTTGCGGGCCGCGTCGACGTCGACCTCACCGGCGAACTCGGCCGATTCGGCCAGCACCCGCACCGTATTGGCGGTGACGGAGAAGAACCCGCCGTGCACCGCCGCGACGATCCGCTCACCGTCGACCGGCACGATGGTCACGGTGCCGCCCTCGACCAGCTGGCCGAGCAGCGGCTCGTGGCCCGGCATGATGCCGATCTGGCCCTCGGTGGTCTGCGCGCTGACGAACGAGGCCTGGCCGGACCAGAGCTTGCGTTCGACCGCGACCAGATCAACGGACATGTCCTTGTTGGACTCAGCCATCGTGGACTACTTTCCGGCGATCTTCTTCGCGGCCGCCTCGACGTCGTCGAGACCACCGCAGGAGTTGAACGCCTGCTCCGGGAAGTGGTCGAACTCGCCCTTGCAGACCCGGTCGAAGTCGTCGATGGTCTGCTCCAGCGGCACGACCGAGCCCGGCTGACCGGTGAACTTCTCGGCCACGATGAAGTTCTGGCCGAGGAACTTCTCCAGGCGACGGGCGCGGCCGACGAGGACCTTGTCCTCTTCGGAGAGCTCGTCCATGCCGAGGATGGCGATGATGTCCTGCAGTTCCTTGTACTTCTGCAGGATCCGCTTGACCTCGTTGGCCACCGCGAAGTGCCGGTCGCCGACGATCGAAGCCTCGAGGATACGAGAGGTCGAGGTCAGCGGGTCGACGGCCGGGTAGATGCCCTTCTGCGAGATCGGGCGGGAAAGCTCGGTCGTCGCGTCCAGATGGGCGAAGGTGGTGGCCGGCGCCGGGTCGGTGTAGTCGTCGGCGGGCACGTAGATCGCCTGCAGCGAGGTGATCGAGCGGCCACGGGTCGAGGTGATGCGCTCCTGGAGCTCACCCATCTCGTCCGCCAGCGTCGGCTGGTAACCCACGGCGGAGGGCATACGACCCAGCAGGGTCGAGACCTCGGAGCCGGCCTGGGTGAAGCGGAAGATGTTGTCGATGAACAGCAGCACGTCCTGGTGCTGCACGTCGCGGAAGTACTCGGCCATGGTCAGGGCCGAGAGGGCGACGCGCATACGCGTGCCCGGCGGCTCGTCCATCTGGCCGAACACCAGCGCGGTGTCCTGGAGCACGCCCATCTCTTCCATTTCCAGGAAGAGGTCGGTGCCCTCACGGGTGCGCTCACCGACGCCGGCGAACACCGACGTGCCGGAGAACTCACGCGCGATACGGGTGATCATCTCCTGGATCAGAACGGTCTTGCCGACACCGGCGCCACCGAACAGACCGATCTTGCCGCCCTTCACGTACGGGGTCAGCAGGTCGATGACCTTGATGCCGGTCTCGAGCAGCTCGGTCTTGCCTTCGAGCTGGTCGAAGCTCGGGGGCTTGCGGTGGATGCCCCACTGCTCGCCGTCGCGGCCCAGGCCCGGCTTGTCCAGGCAGTCGCCGAGGGCGTTGAACACGTGGCCCTTGACGACGTCACCGACGGGCACCGAGATCGGCTTGCCGGTGTCGGAGACGCTCGCGCCGCGGACCAGGCCGTCGGTCGGCTGCATCGAGATGCAGCGGACGATGCCGTCGCCGAGGTGCTGGGCGACCTCGAGGGTCAGGGTCTTGGCCACCGACTTCAGGGCGATGTCGGAGTGCAGAGCGTTGAACAGCTCGGGGATCGAACCACGCGGGAACTCGACGTCCACGACGGGGCCGATGACGCGGACGACGCGGCCTGCGGTGCCGCCGGTCCGAGCCGTGTTGTCTTGAGAGACAGCTGCGGTCATTGGTTAGTTTCTCTTCCTGCGCTTAGTCGCGGTCGCCGCTCGCGGCAAGCGCGTTCACGCCGCCGACGATTTCGCTGATTTCCTGCGTGATCTGGGCCTGACGGACCGAGTTCGCCTCGCGCTGCAGCACACTGGCCAGCTCGTTGGCGTTGTCGGTCGCGGCCTTCATTGCGGTGCGCCGAGCCGCGGACTCGGATGCCGCTGCCTCGAGCAACGATGAGTAGATACGCGTGTTGACGTACTTGGGCAGCAGCGCCGCCAGCAGCACATCGGCATCGGGCTCGAACTCGTACTGGGCCTTGACGTCAGCGGTCTCGGAGTCCGAGAAGCTGTCCTCGCCCAGATCGAAGTTCTCTTCCACGAAGCTGACCTGGATCGGCGCCAGGCGGCGCACCTCCGGGGTCTGCGTCAGCATGGACACGAACCGGGTGTAGACGACATGCAGTTCGTCGACACCGGCGATCTCGCCCTCGCCGTTCGGCGCGGGGACCGTGCCGTCGGCGCCGGCCATGAACGCCTCCACCAGGTGGTTGCAGGCGGCCGAGGCGTCGGCGTAGTTCGGCTGCTGAGAGAACCCGGTCCACGCGGCCTGCGGCGGACGGCTGCGGAAGGTGTAGTACGTGAGGCCCTTGTTGCCCATCACGTACAGCACCGGTTCCTTGCCCTCGTTGCGCAGGGTGGTCATCAGCTCTTCGGCGCGCTTGAACACGTTGGAGTTGTAACCGCCGCACATGCCGCGGTCACTGCTGATCACCAGAATCGCGGCCCGGCGCGGGTTCTCGCGCTCGGTGAGCAGCGGGTGCGCCAAATTCTTGGACGCACTCGCCAGCTCGGCCAGCGCCTTGGTGATCTCCTCGGCGTACGGCTTGGCCGCGGCGACGCGAGCCTGTGCCTTGGTGATGCGCGAGGTCGCGATCAGCTCCTGCGCCTTGGTGATCTTCTTCGTCGAATTCACACTGCGAATACGGGAGCGCAATTCACGCAAACTAGCCACGGTTCACCCTCCCTTCGTTCGCTGTAGTCGAGTAGCGCATGGACCCGGACTACTTCTCGACGCGCTTGCGGGTGACCGACAGGCTCTCGACCTCTTCGTGGTCGAGCTCGCCGGCCGCCGCCTCGTTCACGACCCGGCTGCCGTCGGAGGCGAGGAAGCCCTGCTTGAACTTCTCGGTGCCGCCGATGATGGCCTCGGCCGCGTCGCCGTCGAGCGGCTTGGAGCCACCCTGCAGCGAGTCGAACGCGTCCTGGGCGTTGCGGTGCAGATCCTCGAGCAGCTCAGCGCTGAAGCGGCGGATGTCGCCGACCGGCACGGAGTCGTAGTAGCCCTTGTCCACCAGGAAGATCGAGATGACCTGGTCCTCGACCGAAACCGGCGAGTACTGGTTCTGCTTGAGCAGCTCGACCCAGCGGGCGCCGCGCTCGAGCTGAGCCTTGGAGGCGGCATCCAGGTCGGAGGCGAAGGCGGAGAACGCCTCCAGCTCACGGAACTGGGCCAGCTCCAGACGCAGCGAACCGGCGACCTTCTTCATGGCCTTGGTCTGGGCGGCGCCACCGACACGGGAGACCGAGGTACCGACGTTGATCGCCGGGCGGACACCCTTGTTGAACAGGTCGGACTCGAGGAAGACCTGGCCGTCGGTGATGGAGATGACGTTGGTCGGGATGAACGCCGAGACGTCACCGGCCTTGGTCTCGATGATCGGCAGACCGGTCATCGAGCCCGAGCCCATCTCGTCGGAGAGCTTCGCGCAACGCTCCAGCAGGCGGGAGTGCAGGTAGAAGACGTCACCCGGGTACGCCTCGCGGCCCGGCGGGCGGCGCAGCAGCAGCGAGATGGCGCGGTACGCCTCGGCCTGCTTGGTCAGGTCGTCGAACACGATCAGGACGTGCTTGCCCTGGTACATCCAGTGCTGGCCGATGGCCGAGCCGGTGTAGGGGGCCAGCCACTTGAAGCCGGCGGAGTCGGAGGCCGGGGCCGCGACGATGGTGGTGTACTCCATCGCGCCGTGCTCCTCCAGCGCGGCCTTGACGCCCGCGATGGTGGAACCCTTCTGGCCGATCGCGACGTAGATGCAGCGCATCTGCTTCGTCGGATCGCCGGACTCCCAGTTGGCCTTCTGGTTCAGGATGGCGTCGATGCAGACCGCGGTCTTGCCGGTCTTGCGGTCGCCGATGACCAGCTGACGCTGGCCGCGGCCGATGGCGGTCAGGGCGTCGATGGCGGTGATGCCGGTGGCCATCGGCTCCTCGACCGGCTGACGCTCCAGCACGGTGGCGGCCTGCAGCTCCAGCACGCGACGCTCGTCGGCTTCGATGTCGCCGAGGCCGTCGATCGGCTGGCCGAGCGGGTTGACCACGCGCCCGAGGAACTTGTCGCCGACCGGAACCGAGAGCACGTCACCCGTGCGCTTGACTTCCTGGCCCTCTTCGATCTCGGCGAACTCGCCGAGGATAACCGCACCGATCTCGCGGTCCTCGAGGTTCAGCGCGACGCCGAGCACACCGCCCGGGAATTCGAGCAGCTCGTTGGCCATTGCCGAGGGCAGGCCGGAGACGTGCGCGATGCCGTCACTCGCGTCGGTGACCACACCGACTTCTTCGATGGAGGTCTCGGGGGTGTAGCTCTGGGTGTAGCTCTCGATCGCGCTACGGATCTCGTCGGAGGAGATCGTCAGCTCCGCCATGTTCTTCCTGCTCTCGCTGTGTGGGTCTCGAATGTCGGGGGGTGGCCGGCGCTCAGGCCAGCTCGCGGCGCAATCGCTCCAGTCGGCCGATGGCGCTGCCGTCGATCACGTCGTCGCCGACGCGGACGACCAGCCCGCTCAGCAGATTCGGATCGACTTCGACGTGCACCGCGATCGCTTTGCCGTAGATGCGATGCAGGGAGCCGGCCAGCCGGTCCCGCTGCTCCTGGGTCAGCTCGATCGCGGCCTGCACGTGCGCGACAACCTGTTCGCGCCGGGCGGCCGCCAGGTCGGACAGCGCGTCGAACGCGGTGCCGATGCTGGTCTTCTGCCGGGCGACGGCCTGTTCGGCGAGGGCCACCGTGATGTCGGAGGCCTTGCCGTTCAGCAGCCGGGCGATCAGTTCGCGCTTGGCCTGAGCCGGCTTCCCGCGATCCGACAGTGCCTGTTCCAGTTCGGGGCTGTCGGCGATGATCCGGCCGAGCCGGAACAGCTCGTCCTCCACCGCGCCGAGCTTGCCGCTGTCGGCGGCGGACTCCAGCAGGGCCTCCTGGCCGAGCAACACCAGGGTGTCGACCAGATCGGCGGTGCGGGACCAGTCCTGGGCCACGGCGGTGGTCAGCACTGCCTGAGTGGCAGGACTGACCTTGCCGCCGAAGACCCGCTCGCTCAGCTCGGCACGCGCCGAACCAGGCACCGACACGTCCGCGAGCGCAACACGCAGCGAACGCTGTTCGTCCAGCACGGCGACAACGGCGAACAGCTCGGAGCCCGTCGTGGCTGCAACGCTGTCGCTTCCGGTCAGAGCGGCCCGAAGCGCCTCCCGGGACCGGGCGCTTGCCTCACGGCTCGCTGCGTACATGCTTCTCACTTTCGCGTCGTTACCTTCCGACCCCGATGCCGGCATTCGACTGATCGAGTTCGGTCAGGAACCGCTCGATCGATGCCGCCTGCTTCGCTTCGTCCGATACCGACTGGCCGATAACCTTCTCGGCCAGGTCGACGGCCGTGCGGCCGACCTCGGAACGCAGCTCGTTCTGGATCTGCTGGCGCTGGGCTTCCAGCTGGCTGTGGCCGGCGGCCACGATGCGATCGCTCTCGGCCTGGGCCTCCGTGCGCATCTGCGCCAGGATGTCCTGCCCCTGGGTGCGAGCTTCCTCACGGATGCGCGCGGCCTCCAGGCGAGCGTCGGCCAGCTGCTGCTTGTACTGCTCGAGCGTCTGCTGGGCCTCCACCTGCGCGGCCTCGGCGCGGGCGATGCCGCCCTCGATCTTCTCGGAACGCTCGTCCAGCACCTTCATCAGGCGGGGAACGACGTACTTGTAGAAGACGATGCCGATGACGAGCAGGCAGACTGCCGACCAAAAGATGTCATACAGCTCGGGAATGAGGGGGTTGCGTTCCTCCCCCGCCGTTTCCGCGAGCACAGTCATGCCGGTCATGGCAATCAGAAGATGAAGCCGGCGACGAGACCGATCAGGGCCAGCGCCTCGGTGAACGCGATACCGAGGAACATGTTGGTCCGGATCGTGCCCTGCAGCTCGGGCTGACGGGCGATGCCCTCGATGGCCTTACCGACCACGATGCCGACGCCGATGCCGGGGCCGATGGCAGCCAGGCCGTAGCCGATGGCGCCGTAGCCCTTGACCTTCTCGCCGGTGGTGGCGGCTTCCTGGGCCAGGTACGCGAGGCTCATGAGTTTCTTTCCCTTTCTGTTGCACACACCGCCGGTCGGCGGGGAGCAGGTATCCAGTCGTAAGTGTTCGGTCAGTGAGAATCTGCGTGCTGCGCGAGCCCGATGTAGACGGCGGTCAGCAGGGCGAAGACGTAGGCCTGCAGGAAGACCACCAGCAGTTCGAACAGCGTGAATCCGAGGCCGGCCAGCAGCGAGAACGGCGAGAAGATCTTCATCCACGCCGCGGCGTCGAAGAGGAAGAACTGCGTCGCGCTGAAGAACAGGACCAGCATGATGTGGCCCGCCAGCATGTTCGCCATGAGTCGGACGGTCAGGGTGAACGGCCGGAGCACGAAGGTCGAGATGAACTCGATCGGGATCAGCAGCAGATGCAGCGCGGGCGGAACATTCGGAACCACGATGGAGCTGCGCATGTACTTCAGGAAGCCGTACTTCTTGATACCCACGTAGTTGAACGTGAGGTAGGCGAGTACGGCCAGTACCAGCGGCATGCCGATTCGGGCGTTCGACGAGATGTTCAAACCCGGAATGACACCGGAGAAGTTCAGAAAGAGGACCGTGAAGAAGATCGTCGCGATCAGCGGGAAGAACTTACGTCCGGATTCTTTGCCGAGTACCTCGTCGCAAATCTGTTCCTTGACGAAGACCAGGCCGTATTCGGCGACGTTCTGCAGGCCGCGCGGGACGATCTTCGGGCTGCGGAAAGCCAGCAGCATGAAGCCCAGTAGCAGTGCCGTCATCAAGATGCGTACGAGCATCAAACGGTCGAGTTCGAAGAACGTTCCCTCGAACAGCACAGCTTCAGGGAAGAAGTCATCTAGCGAGGGCGCGTGGAACTCGCCCGCCGCCAATAAGGTGACGCTCAGCGTTCTCTCCCGTGTTCGGGCCGCGGGTACGGTCATATCCCGCGGTTCGATCGGACATTGACGATCAATTTGGGTCGACTAGGTCGGCTCGAAGTTCGTCAGCAGCTGAGCGGCAAACCCGCCGTGGCGTCTGTACGTGTGTCGGCGACATCGTCGACATGCAGAACCGAAGCCCTCCGGGCTCGGTACGGCAGTAAGCATAGCGGCACTTGGCGGGGTCAGGGTGACCCCCCCTACCTTGGGTGCTTGCTTACCAACACTTTACCAAGTTATCTACGACGCTGTGTAGGGGGGTGAGAGTTTTTCCTACTCACCGGTATCGGAGTCGCCCGCCGGAGTGGTCACGGTCGGAACCTTCTGGCGCAGAACGCCATACGTCTCGGCGCCCAGAACGATGATCAACGCGCCCACCACGGTGAGGAAGAGCGTGACCCGATCGTAGAAGTCGAACTGCTGCAGCACGGCCACCACCACGAGCACCACCAGCAGCTTGCCGACCCAGCTGACCAGGATAATCAGGCCCGCGGTGCTGGGCGGCAGCTTGGCGCCGAAGAGCACGACGGCGGCCGTGGTGAGGATGAATCCGCCGCCGATCGCGGCCCCGATGAGAGCGCCCCAGAGACCCGGCAGGCCCGCCGCGGCGGCGCCGATCGCGACGGCCAGCACCACCAGAACGGCCAGTCCGATCAGCCCGTAACGCAGCGCCGACTTCAACGGGGCGTCGGGGCCGGGGATGGGCTTCGGAGAAAAGGTCACTTCGGAAACTTTACCCGGGCGGCTGATGCTCACCGGCGGGCTCCCTGCGACGCAGCCCGGGCACGGCCGTCACGACCAAGGCGAACAGCAACCCCGCGGCCATCAGCAACACCACCACCGTGCGGTCCATCAGCGAACTGCCGACCGCGCCGAAGGCGAGGACCCCGACCCATAAATAGATGAGCAGAACCACGCGTCGCTGTGAATGCCCGATCTGCAGCAAACGATGATGCAGGTGCATTTTGTCCGGCGTCGAGAAACTCACGCCCGCGCGCACCCGGCGCACGATCGCCAGCACCAGATCCAGCACCGGAATGAACATGACGGCGCCGACCAGCAGCAACGGCGAGAGCAAACCGACGATGTCGCGAGGCCCGAAGCCCTGCAACGGAATCCGGCCCGACGCACTGGTGGACGCCGCCGCCAGCACGAGACCGATCAGCATCGAGCCCGAATCGCCCATGAATATTCGCGCCGGCGAGAAATTGTGCGGCAGGAAACCCAGGCACGCGCCGGCCAATGCGGCCGCGAGCATGGCGGGCGGATAGGTGTCGACCGAACCGCCCTGTTCGTTCATCAAACCGACAGCAAACACGAATACCGCGGCCGCGCAAATCAATCCGAGTCCGGCGGCGAGGCCGTCCAGGCCGTCGACGAAGTTCATCGCGTTCACCAGCGTGACCGTGACCGCGACGGTGACCAGGCCGCCCTGCAAAGCATCCAGTGAAATCGTCGAATTGGTGAACGGATTGTAAATGCTGTACCAGCTCAGACCCATCACGGCCATCACGCCCGCGGCGGTGACCTGACCGGCGAACTTCGTCAGCGCGTCCAGACCCCAGCGGTCGTCGACAATGCCGACCGCCACGATGATGGTGGCCGCGACCAGCACCGCCGGAATATCGGGGGCATAGTCGAATCCGCGCCGCAGCGCGGGCAACTGGTGCGCGAAGAGAACGGCCGCGATCAAACCGACGTACATGCCGACGCCGCCCATTCGCGGAATCGGCTTGACGTGCACATCGCGCTCGCGGGGCACCGCGACCGCGCCGAAGGAGATCGCGAGAACCCGGATACCGCCGGTGGCCAGGAATGTCACCGTCGCCGAGATGAGCAGCACGAGCAACAGCTCGCGCAGCGGCACAACAGCACTCATCCGATCACCGGGCAGCAGGACTGGTGAGTTCGTCCGGCTTCATCCCGAGCACCTCGGCGATATCGGCCACCGGCACCGCGCCCACGCGCAGAATCCGCGGCTGATCCGAAGTCAGATCGACGATGGTGGAGGCGACGGCATGCTCGGCCGGGCCGCCGTCGAGATAGACGCCGACCAGCGAACCGAGCTGATCGCGCGCTTCGGCCGCGGTCTTGGCCGGCGGCTGGCCGGACACGTTGGCGCTCGACACCGCGAGCGGGCCCACCTCCCGCAGCAGTTCCAGCGCGACCGGGTGCAGCGGCATCCGCAGCATCACCGTGCCGCGGGTGTCACCGAGGTCCCAGGCCAGCGAAGGCGCCTGCTGCACAACAAGACTCAGGCCACCGGGCCAGAACGCCCGGATCAGATCCCGGGCCTGCGGGCGCACCGAGAACACCAGGCCGTCGATGGTGTGCCAGGACCCGACCAGCACCGGTACCGGCATGTCCCGCCCGCGGCGCTTGGCCGCGAGCAGCGAACTCACCGCGGTCGAGTCGAAGGCGTCGGCAGCCAGCCCGTACAGCGTGTCGGTAGGCAACACCACCAGCCGTCCGGACTTCAGGGCGCTCGTCGCGGCGGACAGTCCGGCGGCACGCGAGTCGGGATCCGCGCAGTCGTAGACGGTACTCACGGCAGCCATCCTGTCACGCGTGCCGTGCCCGATTTCCAGCGCCTACTCCGATCCGCCGCCACACGCCGCCCGTAACCACAGCCGCCCCAACGAAACGCGGGTTCAAGGGAGGTCGTGAGCGCGGGGTGCCCGGGTGTGAGCGACAGCACGAGCCGCGCCGGTCGTGGGAGCGGTCCAGCTACTGCTTGTGTGCGCGGTAGCCGACGATGTCCGGGCAGTCACGCCACAGCCGAGTGATCCGGTCAGCCAGCACTATCGCCGCGGACCGCCGCCCGACCGGCGCTGCCGCCAACGGGCGGGGTGGGTTCCTGCGTCCGGGGCCGGGTGGGCGTGCTGCATCCGGGCGGCCGGGTGGGCTTGCTACGTCGGGTGGCCAGGGTGGGCGCGCTACTTCCGGGCGGCTACCACAAAGCGGGGCTTCTCGGCGAGGTCTAGATGTTCTGCGATGTCTGTGAACTGGCCGGAAGCCTCGAGCAGGGCTGCGGTGGCCGCGCCGTTGGTGTCGTCGTGTTCGATGCCGGTGGCGCCGCCCGGGCGGAGCAGGCGGGTGAGGACCGGGATCATCGGGCGGATGACGTCGAGGCCGTCCGGGCCCGCGAAGAGGGCGCGGTGGGGATCGTGGTCGGCGACTTCGGGATCCAGGTGGGCGGCGGCGGGAATGTAGGGCGGGTTGGCGACGACCAGGTCGACGCGGCTGGTCAGTTCGGTGAGCAGTGCCGGGTCGGTGACGTCGGCGGCGTGCAGGGTGATCGCGGTGTCGCCGGCGGCGGCGCGGGCGTCGGCATTGCGGCGGGCCCAGGTCAGGGCATCGAGGTCGAGTTCGACGGCGTGCACGTCGGCGTCGGGGCGGGCATTCGCGAGGGCCAGCGCCAGCGCTCCGGAACCGGTACACAGGTCGACGACGATCGGCCGATGGTCGTGCGGCAGCGTCTCCAGATAGCCCAGGGCCCACGCGAACAGCAGCTCGGTCTCCGGGCGCGGAATGAAAACACCCGGGCCGACCGCGAGATCGATCGCGCCCATTACGGCCACACCGGTCAGATGCTGCAGCGGCACATGCCGCGCCCGGCGCTCGATCAACGCGTGATAGTCCGCGAGCTGCTCGGGCGTGAGCGGCGGCGCGAGTACCAATCGGGTGCGTTCGATACCGAGCAGATGCGCGGCGAGCTGCTCGGCATCCGACCGCGGACTGTGGAGCCCAGCACCCTGGAGCTTCTGTGCTGCCCGATGAATGGCGGGCAGCAGCGGCACGTGCGCGGTGGCAGAACTCGGTACCGCCGCGCTCCCACCGTTGGACGCACCAGCCCCAGGCCCCCCCGCGGCCGTGTTTCCGGCGCTCGACGCACCGGCCCCAGGCTTCGCCGCTGTTGCGTTCACGGCACTGGACGACTCGGCCCCTGGGCCAGCCGCCACCACGTTCCTGGCGCTCGACGCACCGGACCCAGGCCCTACCGCCGCGGAGTCTCCGGACCTCGACGTGCCGTCCGGGGGCGAGCCCGCCTCCGCGCTCACTCCGCGGTCATGCGGGCCTCGCGGTCCGCCTTGCCGAGGGCGTCGAGCAGCGCGTCCATGTCGCCGTCGAGGACGGCGTCCAGGTTGTGGGCCTTGAAGCCGATGCGGTGGTCGGCGATGCGGTTCTCCGGGAAGTTGTAGGTGCGGATGCGCTCGGAGCGGTCGACGGTGCGGATCTGGCTGGCGCGGCCGGCGGCGGCTTCCTGTTCGGCCTGCTCCTCGGCGAGCAGTTGCAGGCGCGCGGCGAGGACCTGCATGGCGCGGGCCTTGTTCTGCAGCTGGGAGCGCTCGTTCTGGCAGGTGACCACGATGCCGGAGGGCAGGTGGGTGATGCGCACCGCGGAGTCGGTGGTGTTGACGCCCTGGCCGCCCTTGCCGGAGGAGCGGTAGACGTCGATGCGCAGATCGGTTTCGTCGATCTGCACCTCCTCGACCTCGTCGGGCTCGGGGTAGATGAGCACGCCCGCGGCGGAAGTGTGGATGCGGCCCTGGGATTCGGTGACGGGCACGCGCTGCACCCGGTGCACCCCGCCCTCGAACTTCAGGCGGGACCAGACCCCGTCCCGCGCGGCGTCGCGGCTCTTGATCGACAGCGTCGCTTCCTTGTATCCGCCCAGCTCGGTGAAGGTGGCCCCCAGGACCTCGACCTTCCAGCCGTGCCGCTCGGCGTAGCGGATGTACATCCGCGCCAGATCGGAGGCGAACAGCGCGGATTCCTCGCCGCCCTCGCCGGACTTGACCTCGAGCACCACGTCGTCGCCGTCGTGCGGGTCGCGCGGGGCGAGCAGGTCGGCCAGCGCGGCTTCCAGCTCCTCGGTCTGGCGTTGCAGCCCGGGGATCTCGGCGGCGAACGCCGGATCGTCGGCCGCCAGCTCCTGCGCGGCGGCGAGATCGTCGTGCGCGGTCTTGAGCTTGTTGTAGGTGGTCATCACCGGCGCCAGTTCGGCGAAGCGCTTGCCGACGCGGCGGGCCGCGCTCGCGTCGTTGTGCAGCGACGGATCGGCCAACTGGGTCTCCAGGCCGTGGTACTCGGCCAGAATGTCGTCGATCGCGGACGGCTGCGTCATGGTGGTGCTTCCTTTTCTGCTTTCAGTGCGGGGGCCTGGAAATGCACCGACGCCCGGTCTGCGATGCAGAACCGGGCGTCGGTGAGGAAGCTAGGAGGCGTCGGCCTTCTTGCCCGCACGCTTGCCGTAGCGAGCCTCGAAGCGAGCCACGCGGCCGCCGGTGTCGAGGATCTTCTGCTTGCCGGTGTAGAACGGGTGGCACTGCGAGCAGACCTCGACGTTGATGTGTCCGGACTCCTTGGTGGAGCGAGTCTGGAAGGTGTTGCCACAACCACAGACGACGGTGGTGTCGACGTAGGTCGGGTGGATTCCTGCCTTCATGGGTGTCCTTTCGAAATTGGCCGCCGGGTCGCCCGCTGTGGAGCGTGAACCGGAGCCGACTAGGCGGGATTGTCTGCCGGCGGGCAGACGCACAGCGGTTCAGTATGCCAGAACCGCCACTACGCTGCCAAAACGCCCCCGGCTACCGCTCTATTCCCGGCCCCCGTTCCGCTCGCCCCGAGAAGTACGGGCACGCAATTGGAGCGCTCTTACGGGAGCCTAAGACGGGTAGTTCGCTACTCAAGAATGCGAACACAGCTGTTCATAGAGTTTGGGGACCTACCAGAAAAGCGCACACCGCCGTGCCGAGGACAGAGGGAGGGACGAATATGAGCAGCCGAATCGCCGCAGCGGTGCTGCTGCTGCTGACCCTCGCTGTCGTGGGGGGCTGGCTCGCGGTACCCGATACCGAAGCCACCTACGCGACGGCGCAAACAGTCGCCTACAGCCCCGGCGCAGGCGGCGGCATGTCGCCCGTCGCGCTGATCCTGTCGTACCTGATTTCCGGATCCGCACTGATCGGGCTGTTCTTCTTCCGCCCGAATACGCCGAAAGGGCCTCGCGCGAGCGAGACCCTTTCGGCGATTGTCGAGTTCGCGCTACTCGTCGATCGCGCCGCCCGGCGCGTTCTTGGAAACCTGCATCAGGAACTCGAGGTTGTTCTTCGACTTCTTCAAACGGTCGATCAGCAGATCGATCGCCTGATGCGAATCCAGGCCGGACAGCACGCGGCGCAGCTTGTGCAGCACGGCCGCCTCGTCCGGGCTCAGCAGTAGCTCGTCCTTGCGGGTACCGGACGGGTTGACGTCCACCGCGGGGAACACACGCCGTTCCGCGATCTTGCGGTCCAGCTTGAGCTCGGCGTTGCCGGTGCCCTTGAACTCCTCGAAGATCACCGTGTCACCGGTGGAACCGGTCTCCACCATGGCGGTGGCGATGATCGTCAGCGAGCCGCCGTTCTCGATATTGCGCGCCGCGCCGAGGAACCGCTTGGGCGGGTACAGCGCGGTCGAGTCGACACCACCGGAGAGGATGCGGCCCGACGCCGGCGAGGAGTTGTTGTACGCGCGGCCCAATCGGGTGATCGAGTCCAGCAGCACCACAACGTCTTTGCCCATTTCCACCAGGCGCTTGGCGCGCTCGATGGCGAGCTCGGCGACCGAGGTGTGGTCCGACGGCGGCCGGTCGAAGGTGGAGGCGATAACCTCACCCTTCACCGAGCGCTGCATGTCGGTGACCTCTTCCGGACGTTCGTCGACCAGCACCACCATGAGGTAGACCTCGGGGTTGTTGATCGCGATCGCGTTGGCGATGTCCTGCATGATCGTCGTCTTACCGGCCTTCGGCGGCGAGACGATCAGGGCGCGCTGGCCCTTGCCGATCGGCATGATCAGGTCGATCACGCGGGTGGTCAGCTTGTTCTGCTGAGTCTCCAGGCGCAGGCGCTGGTTCGGGTAGAGCGGGGTGAGCTTGCTGAACTCGGGACGCCTGCGGGCGTCGTCCACCGCGCCGCCGTTGACCGTGTCCAGGCGCACCAGCGGATCGAACTTCTGCCGCTGGTTGCTCTGCTCGCCGTCGCGCGGAGCGCGCACCGCGCCGGTGATCGCGTCACCGCGGCGCAGGCCGTTCTTGCGCACCAGGTTCATCGACACGTAGACGTCGTTCGGCCCGGCCAGGTAGCCCGAGGTGCGGACGAACGCGTAGTTGTCCAGCACGTCGAGGATGCCCGCGACCGGCTGCAGCACGTCGTCCTCGCGGATCTCGAGCTCGCGCGCCTCGCCACCGCCGACGCCGCCCTCGCGGTCACGCCCGCGACGCCGCTCGCGGAAGCGACGGCCCCGGCGACCGCGGCCGCCTTCCTCGTCGTCGCCGCCCCGGTTGTCGCGGTTGTCGCCGCCCCGGTTGTCGCCACCGCGGTTGTCGCCGCCCCGGTTCTCGCCACCACGGTTCTCGCCGCCCCGGTTCTCGCCACCGCGGTTGCCGCCGTTGCCATTTCCGTTCTGGTTGCGATCGCCCTGGTTGCGCTCACCCTGCTGGTTGCGATCCCGGCGGCGCTCGCCCTGGTCGCCGTCCTGCTTCGGCTCGTCACCACGCGCCTCGGCGTTGTCGCCGCCGGATCGCGCCTGGTCACGGCCGCGACGCTGGCGGCCACGGCCACGCTGGCCGGATTCGCGACCGGAGTCGTCGGAGGCTTCACCGGCCGCGGCGGCGTCCGCCGGAGCGGCGTCGGTCTTCACGGCCTTGGCCGGAGCGGCTTCGGGAGCGGCAGCTTCGGGAGCGGTGGCCTTGGCGGCCTTCGCCGGTGCGGCTTCGACAGCCGGCGTCACGTCGAGGGTCGCCTGCTCGGCCTTGGCCTCGCCGCGCGGGGCCTTTTCGGCCTTTTCGGCTTTCGCGGGTGCGGCGGACGCCGACTTTCCGGCTTGATTTTCCTTGATGGCGGCGATCAAATCGCCCTTGCGCATTCCGGAGGTTCCTCGGATTCCGAGCTCCCCCGCAAGCTGGCGCAACTGCGGCAACAACATTCCAGTCAGCCCCGATCGTGCGACGTCGGTGTGTTCGCTCATCTTCGAAATCTGTCCGGATTCACTTTCGCGGCCCGAGTTACTTGGGTTGGCTTCCACCCCGGGTGTCGCGAGCAGGTCCGTATCTGTCACGGAAATCCTTTCCTTCCCTCGACTGCCGTGTGCTGTTTCGAGGGTTTCGTCCCGCAGTCCGGGCACTGTGCCGGACTCGGCTGCCGTAAATCACCTGCCCCACCGGTTGTGCAGGGCCCAACTCCAAGAAGGTGGGAGAGATCATTCCAGTTGCGCAGCTACGCAGCACCTCCATGGCCTGGAGGCTCGAGCCTGGAGCCTGCTGGAGCGATTGCCCTGATGAAGCACCGGCGTCTGATGCGCACGATGTACGGACTTGCCCAGGATAGCTGGATAGTGTGAAGCTCGGCAAGACAGACTCGCCGTTAGCTGACGTGGACTCCCTCGGCGAGTCCCGGCTCGACCACGCGGAGCCCGTCGGCGGCCGCCAATTCGGCCAATTCCGCGGGGAATTCGCTGGTACACAGGGCCAGCACGGTGGGACCGGCTCCGGAAACGGTCGCCGGAATCCCGGCTTCCCGCAATCGAGCGATCCACGCCGTGGTCAGCGGCAGCGCGGGCGCCCGCTGGGCCTGGTGCAGCCGGTCCATCGTGGCCGACATCAGCAGGTCAGGGCGCTGCGTGAGAGCCACGACCGCCAGCGCGGCACGGCTGACATTGAACGCGGCGTCCCCGTGCGGGACGGTCTCGGGCAGCAAACCCCTGGTATGCGCGGTGGACGAGCGCAGCTCGGGAATCAGCACCACCGGGCGCAGCGTGGGGTGCGCGTCCAGGCGCACGGCACGATAGGTGCGCCCGGGCAGCGCGTCGGCCTCGACGACCGCCTCGGTCCAGGAGACGACGATGCCGCCGAGCACGCTGGCCGCGGCGTTGTCGGGATGCCCCTCGAATTCCGAGGCCAGCTGCACCTGCTGGTCGAGGTCCAGGGCCAGTTCGGGGTCGAGCTTCGCGGCCAGGGCACTGCCGGCGGCCAGGCCGCCGACCACGGCGGACGCCGAGGATCCGAGCCCACGCGAGTGCGGAATCGCGTTGCGGCACACCACATCGAGGCCGTCGGCCCAGACGCCGGCGGCCTCCAGGCCTCGTTCGATCGCCCGCACGACGAGATGCGAAGGGCCCCAGGGCACCTCGTTGGCGCCCTCGCCCTCGACCCGGATCTGCAGACCCGAATCGGTGGTGCGCACCTCGATCTCGTCGTACAGGCCCAAAGCCATTCCGAGCGAGTCGAATCCGGGACCGAGATTGGCCGTGGAGGCCGGAACGCGTGCGGTCACGGCGATTCCGGCGGGCAAGGTCCGGGTCCGAGCCGAGGCCGGCTCGGATTCCGGGGCCAGCTGGGTTTCGTGCGGGTTCAACTCAGGCCAGCTCGAGTTCGTGGGCGATCGCCACCGGGTCCACCGCGATGGCCTGCACCTGCGGCATGCCGAGCAGGGCGGTGTCCGGATCCTTGAGGCCGTTGCCGGTGACGGTGCACACGACGGTCAGGCCGGAATCCAGCCAGCCCTCCTTGCGAGCCGCCAGCACGCCGGCCACGGAGGCGGCCGAGGCGGGCTCGACGAAGACGCCCTCGGTGGCCGCGACCAGGCGGTACGCCTCCAGGATCTCCTCGTCGGTGGCCGCGCGGAACACGCCGTCGGACTGGGTCTTGGCCTCCATCGCGCCGTTCCAGGAGGCGGGCGCGCCGATCCGGATGGCGGTGGCGAGGGTCTCCGGGTTCGACACCGGGGCGCCGTGCACCAGCGGCGCGGCGCCGGCGGCCTGCACGCCGAGCATGCGCGGCAGGCTCGTGGTGATGCCGTCGGCGTGGTACTCGCGGTAGCCGCGCCAGTACGCGGTGATGTTGCCCGCGTTGCCCACGGGCAGCGCGTGCACGTCGGGGGCGCGACCGAGCACGTCGCAGATCTCGAACGCGGCGGTCTTCTGGCCCTCGATGCGGGCCGGGTTGACCGAGTTCACCAGGCCGACCTCGGGAAAGTCGGAGGTGACCTTGCGCGCCAGCTCGAGGCAGTCGTCGAAGTTGCCGTCCACCTGGATGATCTTGGCGCCGAGCATGACGGCCTGGGCCAGTTTGCCCATGGCGATCTTGCCCTGCGGGATCAGCACGGCGCAGCTCATACCGGCCCGGGTGGCGTACGCGGCCGCCGACGCCGAGGTGTTGCCGGTGGACGCGCACAGCACGGCCTTCTGCCCGCGGTACTTCGCGTCGGTCATGGCCATGGTCATGCCGCGGTCCTTGAAGGACCCGGTCGGGTTCGCGCCCTCGACCTTGAGGTACACCTCGCAGCCGGTCAGCTCCGACAGGTGCGGGGCCGGGACCAGCGGGGTACCGCCCTCGAACAAGGTCACCGGCTCCCAATCGGCCGCACCGGCGAGCCGATCGCGGTACGCCGCGATCAGCCCGGGCCAGCGGGAGTGCACCTTCAGCTGCGGCGCAACACCTTCGGTGGTCATTCTTCGGTGCCTTCCAATCTCAAAACGCTGGTCACGGATGTGACGGATTCCATTTCCGCCAACGCGGCGACGGTGTCGGCGAGCGCGGATTCCAGGGCGTGGTGGGTGACCACGACCAGGCGCGCGCCCTCGCCGTGCCCGGCCTGACGCACGGTGGAGATGCTAACGCCGTGGTTGGCGAACTCCCCCGCGACCTTGGCCAGGACGCCGGGAATGTCTTCGACCTGCAGGTTCACGTGGTAGCGGGCCGGCGTGTCACCGATCGGCGCGATCGGTAGCTCAGCATAAACCGATTCGCCCGGAGCGCGGCCACCGTAGAACTTGTTGCGCGCGGCCATCACCAGATCGCCGAGCACCGCCGAGGCGGTCGGGGCGCCGCCGGCGCCCTGGCCGTAGAACATTAGCCGGCCGGCGTTCTCGGCCTCCACGACCACGGCGTTGAACGCGCCGTTGACCGCCGCGAGCGGGTGCTTGCGCGGGATCAGCGCCGGGTAGACGCGCACCGAGATCCGGTCCTTGCCACCCTCGGCGGCGGGCGGATTGCCCGGGATGCGTTCGCAGATAGCCAGCAGTTTGACCGTGCAGTCCAGCGCGGACGCGGTCTCCAGATCCTCGGAGGTGATCTTGGAGATGCCCTCGCGGTACACGTCCGCGGCGGTGACGCGGGTGTGGAAGGCCAGCGAGGCGAGGATGGCGGCCTTGGACGCGGCGTCGTAGCCCTCGACGTCGGCGGTCGGGTCCGCCTCGGCGTAGCCCAGGCGGGTCGCCTCCTTCAGCGTGACCTCGTAGTCCGCGCCGGTCTCGTCCATCGCGGACAGGATGAAGTTGGTGGTGCCGTTGACGATGCCGACCACCCGGTTCACCCGGTCACCGGACAGCGACTGGATGAGCGGGCGCACCACCGGGATGGCGCCGGCGACGGCGGCCTCGAAGTACAGGTCGGCGCGGCTGCGCTCGGCGGCCGCGGCGAGCTCGCCGGTGTAGTCGGCCAGCAGCGCCTTGTTCGCCGAGATCACCGACTTGCCCGCGGTCAGCGCGGACCGGATCAGCGCCCGGGCCGGATCGATGCCGCCCATCACCTCGACGACCAGGTCGACATCGTCGCGCGCCACGAGCGCCTCGGCGTCGGTGGTCAGCAGGTCGGCGGGCAGGCCGCGATCGCGCTCCAGGTTGCGCACGGCGACGCCGCGCAGCACCACCGGCGCGCCCACGCGGGAGCGCAGGTCCTCGGCGTGGTCGCGCAGAATCCGCACGACCTCGGTGCCGACATTGCCCATCCCGAGCACCGCGACACCGATCGGACGATCGTTGCCCCAGGTACCGCTTCTCTGTTCGGTCACTGTTCCACCTCCAGGCTGAGCAGGTCCGCGACGGTTTCCCGGCGCAGAATCAAACGCGGCTGACCGTCCTTGACGGCAACCACCGCGGGACGGGTCAACTGGTTGTATCGGCTCGACATCGAATAGCAGTACGCCCCCGTCGCCGCGACGGCGATCAGGTCGCCCGGGCCGACGTCGGCGGGCATCCAGGTGTCCCGGATGACGATATCGCCGCTCTCGCAATGCTTTCCGACGACCCGCGCGACCACGCCCGGCGCGTCCGAGGAGCGCGAGACCAGCCGGCAGTCGTAATCGGCCTGGTAGAGCGCGGGCCGGATGTTGTCGCTCATGCCGCCGTCGACGCTGACGTAGCGGCGGCGGTTGCCGCCGTCCAGCGAGACGTCCTTGATGGTGCCGACCTCGTAGAGGGTGACGGTGCCCGGCCCGGCGATCGCCCGGCCGGGCTCCACCGCGATCTTCGGGGTGGGCAGGCCCGCGTGCGCCGCCTCGATCTCGACCAGGCCGCGCAGCTTGCTCGCGAACTCGTCCAGCGGCGGCGGATCGTCGTTGGGCAGGTACGAAATACCAAGGCCGCCACCGAGATCCAGCGTGGCGATCTGTGCCGTGCGCTCCACCCCGAACTTCTGGACGGCCTCGCGCAGCAGGCCCAGCATGCGCCGGGCGGCGATCTCGAAGCCGTCGATCTCGAAGATCTGCGAGCCGATGTGCGAGTGCAGGCCGACCAGGCGCAGATTGTCGGCGTCGAAGACCCGGGCCAGCGCCTCCATGGCGTCGCCGCCGGCGATCGAGAAGCCGAACTTCTGATCCTCGTGCGCGGTCGAGATGTATTCGTGCGTATGGGCTTCCACGCCGACGGTGACGCGGACCAGCACGTCCTGCACCACACCCGCCGCGGCGGCGACAGCTTCCAGGCGCTCGATCTCGATCAGCGAGTCGACCACCACGTGGCCGACGCCCGCGGCCACGGCGGCCTCCAGCTCGGCGACGGACTTGTTGTTGCCGTGCAACGCGATCCGCTCGGCGGGAAAGCCCGCGTGCAGCGCGATGGCGAGCTCGCCGCCGGAGCAGACGTCCAGCGACAGTCCTTCGTCCCGGATCCAGCGCGCGATCTCACCGGACAGGAACGCCTTGGAGGCGTAGTGCACCCGGGCGTCGGCACCGAAGGCGCGGACCATATCGCGGCAGCGGGACCGGAAATCGTCCTCGTCGATCACGAACAACGGGGTGCCGAACTGCTCGGCGAGTTCGGCCACCGGCACGCCGGCCAGCCGGACCGCGCCGTCGGAGGCACGAGAAGCGTTGCGCGGCCAGACATTCGCCGGCAGATCGATCATCTGCTTCGGGTCGGCGGGGCGCTCCGGAAGATTCGGGGCGTGCGGGATTTCGGCATGCCGGGGACCAGCGGGATGTGCGCCGCTCACAATGCTTCCTTTCGGGGGTTCGCGAGTGCGCGCACGCAGCTCGATAGGTGGACGTTCACAACTCCGCCTCGCCGGCGCTGGGCTCCGTCGCGAACGCCCAGGGGCGCTGTGCTGTCCGCTCGCAAGGCTCGCTCACATCCGCTCCGGTGCGCTCACACCGAGCAGGGCCAGGCCGTTGGCCAGCACCTGCCGGGTCGCCTTGACCAGCTCCAGGCGGGCGGCGTGCCGCGGGGTGACGGGCTCGTCGCCCTTGGGCAGCACGCGCATGTCGTCGTCGGACTGGAACGGGTGGTAGGCGCCCGCCAGCTCCTCCAGGTAGCGCACCACGCGGTGCGGTTCCCGCATCTCCGCGGCGGTGGCCACGACGCGCGGGAACTCGCCCAGCACACCGATGAGCTTGGTCTCCCGGTCCGCGGTGAGCAGGCTGAGATCGACCGGCACCGCGGCGAATTCGAAGTCGGCCGAGTTCCGCACGATGCTGCAGGTGCGGGCGTGGGCGTACTGCACGTAGTAGACCGGGTTGACACTGTCCTGGGTGGTCCACAGGGTGATGTCGATGTCGATGCTGGTGTTCACCGACGAGCGCACCAGCGAGTAGCGCGAGGCGTCCACGCCGATCTCGGCGACCAGGTCGTCCAAGGTCACCACGGTGCCCGCGCGCTTGCTCATCTTCACGGCGACGCCGTCCTTCACCAGATTCACCATCTGGCCGATGAGCACCTCGACGGTGTCCGGGTTGTCGCCGAACGCCGCCGCGGCGGCCTTCAACCGGCCGATGTAGCCGTGGTGGTCGGCGCCGAGCATGTAGATGCACAGGTCGAACCCGCGCGCCCGCTTGTTCTGGAAGTAGGCGATGTCACCGGCGATGTAGGCGGAGGTGCCGTCGCTCTTGAGAACGACGCGGTCCTTGTCGTCGCCGTACTCGGTGCTGGCGATCCACCAGGCGCCGTCCTTCTCGTAGAGATTGCCCGAGGCCTTCAGCTCGGCGACGGCCTTGTCGACCGCGCCGGAGGCGAACAGCGAGCTCTCGTTGAAGTAGACGTCGAAGTCGCAGCCGAAATCGTGCAGCGTCTGCTTGATGTGGGCGAACATCATCTCGACGCCTTCGCGCCGGAACAGTTCGTGCCGCTGCTGCTCGGGCAGCGTGAGCGCGTCCGGGTGGTTCGCGAGGATCGCGGTCGCGATCTCGCCGATGTAGGCGCCGGCGTAGCCGTCCGCCGGGGTCGGCGCACCGGTGGCGGCGGCGACCAGCGAGTTCGCGAAGCGGTCGATCTGCGCGCCGGCGTCGTTGAAGTAGTACTCCCGGGTCACCTCGGCGCCCTGCGCGGCCAGGATCCGGCCCAGCGCGTCGCCGACGGCGGCCCAGCGGGTGCCGCCCAGATGGATCGGGCCGGTGGGGTTCGCCGAGACGAACTCCAGGTTGATCATGGTGCCGGCCAGCGCGGCGGCGGTGCCGTACTCGGCGCCCGCGACCAGGATCTTCTGCACGATCGCGCCCTGCGCGGCCGCGGCCAGCCGGATGTTCAGAAAGCCCGGACCGGCGACCTCGGCGGTCTCGACGCCGTCGGCCGCGGCGAGCGCCTCGGCCAGCCAGGTGGCGAGCTCACGCGGGTTGGTTCCGACTTTCTTGGCAACCTGCATCGACAAATTCGTGGCATAGTCACCGTGTTCCGGATTACGGGGGCGCTCCACATTGACCTCGTCGGGCAGGACCGCAGGGTCCAGTCCACGTTCGACAAGCACCTTCGCGGCGGTTGCGCGGAGGAGAGATGCAAGGTCAGCTGGAGTCACGAGTCACTATCCTATGGTCTGGGCAGGTGAACACCTTCGGGCGGGCACCGCGCGCAGTACAGCGGAATCAGCATGAGAGAGCACACGAGCGATGCCGAGTAGTAAAAGCGCCTCGAAATCGGCCAAGGCCGTCCGAGCCGCCGGGAAGGCCTCACCTTCCCTCCGCAAGGGGGGCGGCAAGGGCCAACTTCGACAGAAGCGCCAGATCCCGTGGCTGGCCATCGGTGCCGCCGCAGTAATCATCGCATTGGTCGGCGCACTGGCCTACAGCCTGGTCCCGAAGTATCGCGAGCAGGCCGAGCTCGACAAATACACCCCGAGCGCCGAGAACAAGGACCCGTCGGATCAGATCCCCGGCGTCGTCAAGAAGGACTTCGCGCAGGGCGCCGGCAAGCACATCGCCGCGGGTCAGCGCGTGGCCTACGACACCACGCCCGCCTTCGGCGGCCCGCACGATTCGTCCTGGGCGGCGTGCACCGGCGTGGTCTACAGCAAGCCGATTCGCACCGAGAACGCGGTGCACTCGCTCGAACACGGGGCGGTGTGGATCACCTACAACCCCGACAAGGTCGACGCGAGCGGGCTGGACGCGCTGAAGAGCAAGGTCGAGGGCAAGCAGTACACGATGCTGTCGCCCTACCCCGGCCTGGACTCGGCCGTCTCGCTGCAATCGTGGGGGCACCAGCTGAAGCTGGACGATCCGAGCGACAAGCGCGTCGGGCAGTTCATCACCGCGCTGCGGCAGAACGCGTACGGCGTCTACCCCGAGATCGGCGCGGACTGCTCCAACCCGTACTTCGACCGGGACAACCCGGCCCCGTTCGATCCCACTCCCCCGGGCCCGGATGCGGTGCCCGTGGACGGCAGCGGCATCGCGACCGATCCGGCCGAACTCGGCCAGCCCAGCATCCCCGGCGTCCCGAACATCCCCGGCCTGCCCGCGGTGCCGACCGCGCCGGCCGTGGTCCCGGAAGTGCCGCCCGCCGCCCCCGCGACGCCGTGATGGCGGCCGAGAGCGACACCGAGTCCGGGTTCCGGACCCAGCTGCGCGGTCAGCGGACCGCGCTGCTGGTCCTGGGCGTCCTCGGGGCGATCCTGCTCGGTTTCGCCCTCGGCACCATGGCCCGCATTCCCTTGGACGGCGCGAGCGAGCCGGACCCGGGCACGGTCGACATCGGCTTCACCCAGGACATGTCCGCGCATCACGCGCAGGCCGTGGAGATGGCGGGCGTCGCGCTGCTGCGTTCCGGCGACACCGACGTGCGCCGGCTCGCCTACGACATCATGACCACCCAGCAGGCCCAGGTCGGCCGGATGCAGGGCTGGCTGCAACTGTGGGGCAAACCCGCGCAGAGCGTCGACGGGTTCATGGCCTGGATGACCGAGCCGACATCGGGCCACCACGGCGGGGCCACCGCCGCCCAGCACACCGGCCCGATGTCGACCATGCCCGGCATGGCGACCGCCGAGGAACTGGCCGCCCTGCGCCAAGCGCCCGCCGCCGAGCTGGACACCATGTTCCTGCGGCTGATGCTGCGCCACCACCAGGGTGGGCTGTCGATGATCCAGTTCGCCGCGCAGCACGCGGAAACCACCGCCGTGCGCACCCTGGCCGAAACCATGGGCGGCACTCAGCAGAACGAAGCCCAGCTGATCACCCGCATGCTCACCACCCGCGGCGGAACCCCGCTACCGCTCAACTGATCGTGAACTCCCCGGCCCACCCTGCTTTTTGGCGGTTGGCCGGGGATGCGATACGCTTTCCCCGCCCGATCGGACCGCCTCCCGTGGTCGGATCGAGAACTATCCCGCCCTCGTAGCTCAGGGGATAGAGCGTCTGCCTCCGGAGCAGAAGGCCGCAGGTTCGATTCCTGCCGAGGGCACTCCACTCGATTGTCGGCTCATGCTCATGGAGAGCATGAGCCGTTTCTCGTTCCGTGTGTTTTTTTGGGGGCCGAGCCCCCAAACCCCGGCCGGCGGGCTGCGCCCCCGGACCCCCATTGGTTGATCGGTCGTCGGGTTTCGTGCTGGTTGGGGATTTGCTGTTCTATGTCGGATGGCTCTGAGTCGGGTTATGCTGTTCTGGTCACGCAAGTGATGCTGGTGGGCGGGACGCCGCTGTGAACGACGCCCCGCCTTCTTGATGGATTACCTAGCCCGCAAGAACCAGCGGACCAGCAAGAGCGCCCCGGCGATCATGGCAGCCCCTGTGAGGAACATGCCGTAATCGACCGGGGCCTTGCTCTTTTTCCGGCGGTGTTTCGCCAAACCCATCAACCTCCTCCCTGGGCGCAGTGTCTGGACCGATGTCCACCGCCCCTCGGGAAGAGGTGTTGCTACCATACGTGATTGCTATGACAGAAAAGGTTGGAACAGAAGAAGTTCCGCGAATGGGTGGCTATTGGGTCCAGTCGATCTTGTCGGCCAGGGCGAGGAGTTTGGTGCGGCGGGTGGGGCTGGTTTCGCCGATCCAGGAGATGCGGCCGTAGACGTGGGCGCGGAAGTTGGGGTGGCGCTGGTGGTTTTGGGCGGCGGGGCCGGTGCGGAGGCAGTTGTGGAGTAGGGCGCGGAGGTTGTCGTAGGCGTCGCGGGGGGCCGCCGGGTGGGTGTTGACGACCAGGCCCGCGAGGGTTTGGCGTTGGTGTGGGCGGCGGGTGCGAGTTTTGGCGGGGTTGATGGCGAAGCCCTCGGATTCGGCGATTGTGGTTGCGGTCCAGAGGGTTCGGGCGGGATCGAGGGTGGGGCCGGAGAAGGCGAGGTCGTCGGCGTAGCGGGTGTATTCGAGGCCGCGGGTGGCGGCGTAGGCGGTGAGGCGGCGGTCCAGGCCGTGGGCGACGAGGTTGGCCAGGCGGGGCGAGGTGGGAGCGCCCTGGGGTAAGTGTCTGGCGCGCAGGAGGTTTCGCTGGGCGAAGTCGAGGCCGCGGAGTTCGGCGACGGGGGTCGCGGTGGTGCAGAGGTCGGCGAGGATCTGGGCGATCGGGGGTGGGTAGCCGCAGGCGGTGAAGATCGCGCGGACGCGGGGGACGGTGATGGTGTTGAAGAAGTCGCGCAGGTCGACGCGCAGCACGGTGTGGGCACCGGCGTGGGGCGCGGCGAATGTCGCTGCGCTGCGGCCCTTCTCGAAACCGTGGCAGGCCGGGTGGGCGGGGATGCCGGCGAGGACGCGGTGCAGGATGCGGCGCTGGATTTCGCGCAGGCGCACCTTCGGGGCTTCGACCAGGCGGACGCCGTGCGCCTTGGGCAGGCGGCGGTAGCGATAGTGGGTCAGAGGTGGGGCGGCGCGGCGCAGCCAGGCGCCGTGGTCGGCGAACCACTCCAGTTCGGACGGGGTGAGGTTGAGCAGGGCGGCCAGCGCGGCGCGGTCCGGGATCGGCACGGCACCGAAACGCAGTGGCGCGGGCGGTATTTCGATCGGGTCGAGCGAAACCACGACCGTCGGCAGTTTCGGCAGGTCCGCCAGTACGCGCGCCAGCGTGACGATCGGGTCCAGCGGCTCACCGGGCATGAGATCGGTGACGCGGCGGGCCAGTTCCTCGGCCCGATCCGGCTCGACGACGTCGGCGAAGGCCTCGGCCAGGGCGGCGCGGCTCCACGCGGAGTCGAGAAAATCGAAGGCGGCGGCCAGTTCCCGGGCCAGGTGCGCCGGTACGGCCCGGCTCATGCGAGCGAACGTGCGACGGCGGCGAGGCGACCAGAATCCTTCGTCCACGGTGCCACCCAGCACGCGGAGCGTGCCGCCTGGTTCCGGACGCTGTGCCCAATTGATACTGCACACCCAGGGGTTGCCCCTGAGACGGGTCGTGCCGACCCACTCTCGCCCCGCCGCCGTCGCACCCGAATACCCTGGCACATCATTCCCCGTGAGTCATCCCCGGCCACCGGTACCCTTGCCCGCATGACCTGCTGCGGGCCGTCGCGCCGGACCTTCCTGGGAGCCGTCGGGCTGGCGGCCCTGCTGTCGGCGACCGGCGCGGTCGCGGCCGGTCCGGCACGGGCACAGTGGAATCCGCTGGTGGCGACCGATCTGGAGGTCGTCACCGTCACCGACACCTCGGTGGTGCTGACCTGGACGACGAGCACACCGAACACGGTGGGCCTGGTGCCGGTGGACGCGGGCGGCGAGGTCCGGATCGGGCCCGCGGATTCGCCGCGCGCACCCGTGCAGGTGCACGCCGAGGGCGAACGCGGCCCGTTCCACTACGCGGAGATCCACGGCCTGGAACCGGGCCGCACCTACCGCTTCGAAGCCTGGTCGGACGGCGTCCGCGCCACGGCGGGCCTGAATCCGGGGACGATCACGCCCGGAACACCCGAGGCCACGGGCGAATTCACGACTCTGGTGCCGCCGCCCGGCCGGTTGCTGCGCACCGTGGCGCTGGCCAACGACGTGCACTACGGCGAGACGGTGAGCGGTCTGGTCGTGGGCCGGTTTCCGCCGGGCTTCCAGCAGGCGCCGGAGCTGCCGCCCTATCCGGAGGTGATGCTGTCGGCCCTGCTGGCCGATCTGCGCCTGCCCGATCGCGGCGCGGAACGCCTGCTGCTGGCGGGCGATCTGACGGCCGAGGCGAAAGCGCCGGAGGTGAGCGGCGTCCGGCGCCTGCTCGACCGGTGGGGCACGGCCGGAGTCGATTATCTCGCGGTGCGCGGTAATCACGACCGCCCGCATATCGGGGCCGATTATCAAGGCTGCGCGCCGCTCGGCGATCATTTCGATTGCTGGGGCGCGGAATTCGGGGCGCGCCAGCGGTTGTCGGCACAGGAACTCGGTGGCCTGCGCCTGATCGGAATGGACACCAGCGATCTCGACGCGGCGGGCGGTCGCATCGAACGCCCGCAATTCGAGCAGCTCGCCGAATTGCTGCGCGCCGAGCCGGAGCAGCCGACACTGGTGTTCGGCCACCATCCGGTGACGCGCGAGGCCGGATACAGCAATATCGCGGGGCCCGGGTTCATCCTCGACGAATCCGACAGCGCCGAGCTGCAGGCGCTCTACGCGCGCAGCCCCGGCGTGTTCCTGCAGCACAGCGGCCACACCCACCGCAACCGGCGGACCCGGCCGGACACCGACTGCGCGGTGGAATTCCTGGAGGTGGCCGCCGTGAAGGAATATCCCGGCGGGTACAGCCTGCTGCGTCTCTACGAGGGCGGGTACATGGTCAATTTCTACAAAACCCGCACCCCCGACGCGCGCCGGTGGAGCACCGTCACCCGGGGTGAATTCTTCGGCTTGCAGCCGTTCTATACCCTCGGTTCGCATGCCGACCGCAATCACGTTGTGCTGCGGGATTTCTCCGGCATCAAAGCCTCATAGAGCGAGCGGCGGGAATCGAACCCACGTAAACGGCTTTGCAGACCGCTGCCTAAACCTCTCAGCCACGCCCGCCTCGATGACTATCGTGCCGGTTCGCGACACCGCAGCACACCGTTGTGCTCAGCGTGATTCGAATCGCGGATCGGCATGGAATGATCGAGGACATGTCTCGGCCACGCCCGCTCCCGCTCGACCCCATCGAGGAGGCCCACCGCCAGTGGGTCGGCCACGGCTGGGGCGCGGTGGCCGACGGTATGGCCGCGGTGACCTCGCTGGTGCGCGCGCAGCAGATCGTGATGGCCCGGGTCGACGAGGCGCTCAAGCCGACCGGGCTGACGTTCTCGCGCTACGAACTGCTCGCCCTGCTGAGTTTCAGCAAGACAGGCGCGCTGCCGATGGCCAAGGCCAGCGCGCGGCTGCAGGTGCATCCGACCAGTGTCACCAACACCGTCGACCGGCTCGAAGCGGCCCAATTGGTGCAACGTGTTCCACACCCCAGCGACCGCCGCGCCACCCTCATCGAAATCACCGACGCGGGCCGGAAACTCGTCGCCGAGGCCACCGAGCAACTCAACGCGAAGGTGTTCGCGCAGCCCGGGTTGCCGCCGGATCGCCTGCATACGCTGCTGCAACTGCTCGCGGAGTTCCGCCATGCCGCCGGGGATTTCGACACCGGCGACGAGCAGGCCCGCTGGGTGGCCCGGGAAAGCTGACCGGCAAACGAACTGGACAGTTCCGCACGCGGCCGGATCGGCGTGTCCGTAACGTTCCGGCATCCGACTAGCGAATTCACCCTTCCCGACCTTGGCAGCGGCCCGGAAAGGGTTCACCATGGAGGCCATGGTGCTGGTCTTGGGGGTATCGGCAGGCGCTGGCGGCGCCCGCGCGATATTGACGCATTCCGATCAGCCGCATCTTCCCCCGATCGATCGCTGCCGGGTGCCCCGCCGGGCCGGCGGCGGTGTCGAAGAGGCAGTCTTCGAAGCGATCCGGCAGATGCGCCGTTCGGCCGATCATCGCGACGAGCTGGTCACCGGCACCGCGGTGACGTGCCGCTGTCCGCTACACGCCGACGCGATCCGGGCCGCCGCGGGCTACCAGCCGCTCACCATCGTCTCCGAACCCCTTGCGCAGCTTCGGTATCTGCGTTTCACCCGGCAGCTGCCCGAGGAGGGCACGGTGCTGCTCTACGATCTGGGCAGCTCCGGGCTGACGCTCACGCTCGTCGACTGCCGCACCGATTCGATCATCTCCAGCAAGCGCAGCACGGTGCTGGGCGGTGACGGCTTCGACGCCCTGCTGCGCTGGCAGCTGGCCCGCGACGGCATCCTCACCGACAAGCTCAGCTGCCGGCGTCACCGCGAGGCGCTGAGCATCGACCGCGTGGTCACCGCCATGGACGGCAATTCCGGCGGTCGCGCCGTGCTCACACGCAGCGACGTCACCGAGCTGTGCGCGGCCGGCGTGCAGCACTCGGTGTCGTTCGTGCACCAGCTGATCGAGCAATCGGAGACACCCCCGCAGGCTCTGGTGCTGCTGGGCGGTTGCACGCGCAGCCCGAGCATCCAGGAGACGCTGGCCGCGGCCGTCGACCTGCCGATGATCTACGATCCGGAGCCCGAGGCGGTCGCGTCCCGGGGCGCCGTACTGCTGGCCACCGGTCGCTCCGCCGCGGAGCTGCGCACCACCCGTCCCGGCCTGCGCCAGCTCGCACCCGCCGCCGATCGGCGCAAACTCATTGCCGCACTGGCGGTCACGGCCACCCTGGGCGCCACGATCGCGGGCGTGCTGGTCATGGACCGCGACACCACACCCGGGCACGACAGCACGGTGCCGACGCCTGCGGAGATCGCGGGCACCCCGACCGGCCGCTAGCGCACGGCGCCGCTTTTACTTTCAGCTTGCTCAGCGGTGGTTGAAGTCCGCCGGGCGCTTCTCTACGAACGCGGCCATGCCTTCCTTCTGGTCCTCGGTGGCAAACAGGGAATGGAAGACCCGGCGCTCGAAGCGCAGGCCCTCGCCGAGGGTGGTTTCGAAGGAACGGTCGACGGCTTCCTTGGCGATCATGACCGAGGGCAGCGACATCGACGCGATGGTCTCCGCCGCGGCCAGCGCGGTGGCGACCAGGTCGGCGGCCGGGACGATGCGCGAGACCAGGCCCGCGCGCTCGGCTTCCTCGGCGTCCATGTTGCGGCCGGTCAGGATCAGGTCCATGGCCTTGGCCTTGCCGACGGCGCGAGTCAGGCGCTGCGAGCCGCCCATCCCGGGGATGACGCCCAGCTTGATCTCCGGCTGGCCGAACTTCGCGGTATCGGCGGCGATCAGCAGATCACACATCATGGCCAGCTCACAGCCGCCGCCGAGCGCGTAGCCCGCGACCGCGGCGATGATGGGCTTGCGGAAGGCCGTCAGGCGGTCCCAGCCGGCGAAGTGATCGGCCAGGAACATGTCCATGTAGGACTTGGTCTGCATCTCCTTGATGTCCGCGCCCGCCGCGAAGGCGCGCTCGGACCCGGTGAGCACGACCGCGCCGATCTCGCTGTCCTGCTCGAGCTCGTCGAGCGCGGCCGAGATGTCGGCGAGGACCTGCGAGTTCAGCGCATTGAGGGCCTTCGGCCGGTTGAGCGTGATCAGGGCCACGCGACCCTTGCGCTCCAGCAGAATGGTCTCGAAGTCGGTCACGCCTGTGCTCCTCCAGATCGCTTACGGATGTCGGTCACGATAGCGGAGAAGTCCTTGCCCGATTCTTCCTGGTTGAACCGGGTGTAGATCTCCGCGGCGAGCTGACCGATCTGCCCGTCGACGCCGTTGGCCCGCAGCGCGCTGGCGGCCAGTCCGAGGTCCTTGGTCATCAGGGCGGTCGCGAAACCCGGCTGGTAATCGTTGTTGGCCGGGCTGGCGGGCACCGGGCCCGGCACCGGGCAGTAGCTGGTCAGCGACCAGGACTGGCCCGAGGCGGTGGAGACCACGTCGAAGAACTTCTCGTGGCTCAGGCCGAGCTTCTCGCCGAGGACGATGGCCTCCGACAGCGCCACCATGGAGATGCCGAGCAGCATGTTGTTGCAGATCTTGGCGGCCTGGCCGACGCCGGACCCGCCGCAGTGCACGACCTTGCCGCCCATCACCTCCAGCACGGCGAGCCCGTCGGCGAAGTCCGACTCGGCGCCGCCGACCATGAAGGTCAGCGTGCCGGCCGCCGCGCCGGCGACACCGCCGGAGACGGGGGCGTCCAGGGCCCGATGTCCCGCTGCCGCAGCGCGTTCCGCGGCCGTCGCGGCGTCGGCGACATCGATGGTGGAGCAGTCGATGAACAGCGTGCCGGGCGTCGCCGCGGGCAGCGCCTCGGCGTAGACGTCCAGGACCAGCTTGCCGTTGGGCAGCATGGTGAGCACGATCTCGCGGTCGGCGACGGCGGCGCGAACCGAATCCACCACGGTGGCACCGTCTTTGCGCGCCTGCTCCTGGGCGGCGGGCACGGGATCGAAGGCGAGCACGTCGTAGCCCGCCGCGACCAGGTTGGCCGCCATCGGGCCGCCCATGTGCCCGAGGCCGAGGAAGCCGATCTTCTTACTCATGCGTTCAACCCCAGTTCCTTCTCGCCCAACCCGGCGAAGTAGCTCTCGACCTGCGCGTCGGTCACCTCGGCCAGGGTGGCGGGCGACCACCGCGGGTTCCGGTCCTTGTCGATGACCTGGGCGCGGATGCCCTCGACCAGATCGTGCGAGGACAGCGCCGCGATGGACACCCGGTACTCCTCGTTCAGCGCGGCGGCCAAGCTCGGCAGTTCCCTCGAGGAGCGCAGCGAACGCAGCGTAACCTTCAGCGCCACCGGCGATTTGGACAGAATGTCGGCGGCGGCCCGGTTCGCCTCCGGTACGGCACTGGCCTGCAACCGCGCGACGATCTCCTCGACCGTGCCCGCGCTGTAGCAGGCATCGATCCATTCCCGCTGCGCGAGCAGGCCGGATTCCGGCGCGGCCGTGGCGAACTTGGCGATAGCGATCTCGGCCGTCTCGGTCCGCAACGTATCCAGCAGCGCCGCAATGTTTTCCGAGGCCACGTAGTAGTCGGCGAAACCGGCGGCGATGGCGTCGCCCGCGCTCATCCGGGCGGTGGTCAGCCCGACGTGCGTGCCGATTTCACCGGGTGTGCGAGAAAGCAGGTAGGTGCCGCCGACATCCGGGACGAACCCGATGCCGACCTCCGGCATGCCGATCTTGGAGCGCTCGGTGACGATGCGATGGCTGCCGTGCCCGGACAGGCCGACACCGCCGCCCATCACGATGCCGTCCATGACGACCACGTACGGCTTGGGGTAGCTGCCGATCAGCGCGTTCAGGATGTATTCGTCGCGCCAGAACTTCCCGGTCGGCGAATCGGCATCCGCCGCACCCGATTCGGCGTCGCGGTGGATGGCGACGATGTCGCCGCCCGCGCACAGCCCGCGCTCCCCCGCACCGGTGACGACGACGGTGCGCACCGCGTCGTCGGTCGCCCAGGCGCGCAGCGCGTCCAGAATGGCCAGCGCCATCGAATGATTCAGGGCGTTGATGGCCTTGGGCCGGTTCAGCGTGATCAGGCCGAGCCCGTCGCGCTGCTCGATCAGAACTTCCTCGCTCATGCCGCTCCTACCACTGAGCGGGCGACAACCACCCGCATGATTTCGTTGGTGCCCTCGAGGATCTGGTGCACCCGCAGATCCCGCACCAGCTTCTCCAGCCCGTATTCGGCCAGGTAGCCGTAGCCGCCGTGCAGCTGCAGCGCCTTGTTCGCCACCTCGAAACCGGCGTCAGTCGCGAAGCGCTTGGCCATGGCGCACAGCTCGACCTTGTCCGGCGCGTCCGCGTCGAGCGCGGCCGCGGCTCGCCACAGTAGCGTCCGGGCCGCTTCCAGTTCCGTGCGCATGTCGGCGAGCTGGAATTGCAGCGCCTGGTTCTTCAGCAGCGCCTGCCCGAAGGCGTTGCGCTGGGCCAGATACGGCACCGTCTTGTCGAGTGCGGCCTGCGCGCCGCCGACCGAGCAGGCCGCGATGTTCAGGCGGCCGCCGTTGAGGCCGTTCATGGCGATCCGGAAGCCGTCGCCCTCGGCGGCGAGCAGGTTCGCCGCGGGCACCCGGGCGTCCTCCAGGATCACCTGGCGGGTGGGCTGGGCGTTCCAGCCCATCTTCTTCTCGTTCGGTCCGAACGACAGGCCCGGCGTGTCGGCGGGCACGATGAATGCCGAAATGCCGCGCGCCCCTTGGTCACCCGTGCGGGCCATCAGCACGTAGACGTCGGTGGCGCCGGCCCCGGAGATGAACTGCTTGGCGCCGTTGAGCAGGTAGTCGTCGCCGTCGCGCACCGCCTTGGTGCTCAGCGCCGCCGCGTCCGAGCCGACACCCGGCTCGGTGAGTGCGTAGCTGGCCAGCAGGTCCATCGAGGTCAGCCGGGGCAGCCAGTGGTGGCGCTGGTGTTCGTCGCCGTAGCTGTCGATCATCCAGGTCGCCATGTTGTGGATGGAGATGTAGGCGGCGATGGCGGGGCAGCCGGTGGACAGCTGCTCGAAGATCCGCACGGCGTCCAGCCGGCGCAGGCCCGACCCGCCGACATCCTCGCCGACATAGATGCCGCCCAGGCCGAGGGGACCGGCCTTGCGCAGCACGTCGACCGGAAAGTGTTTGCGCTCATCCCATTCCAGCGCGTTCGGCGCCAGGAACTCGTCGGCGAAGCCGCGCGCGGTGTCGCGGATCGCCTTCTCGTCGTCGTCCAGTTCGAACATGGGTCAGTCCATCGTCGGGATGACGAACGCGTTGGACTCCTTCATGCCCGAAGGCCAGCGCTGGGTGACGGTCTTGGTCTTGGTGTAGAAGCGGATCGAGTCCGGGCCGTGCTGGTTCAGATCGCCGAAGCCGGACCGCTTCCAGCCGCCGAAGGTGTGGTAGGCGATCGGGACCGGGATCGGCACGTTGATGCCGACCATGCCGACCTGCACCCGCGCCGCGAAATCCCGGGCGGCGTCGCCGTCGCGGGTGAAAATGGCTACGCCGTTGCCGTATTCGTGCTCGTTGGCCAGGCGCAGGCCCTCCTCGTAGTCCTTGGCCCGCACGATCGCGAGCACCGGGCCGAAGATCTCTTCTTTGTAGATCCGCATCTCGGGCGTCACGTTGTCGAACAGCGTCGCGCCGGCGAAGTAGCCGTCCTCGCCGCCCTCGACGGTCAGTCCGCGGCCGTCGACGACCAGTTCGGCCCCCTCGTCCACGCCGATCTGGACGTAGGAATTCACCCGATCCACGCCGTCGCGCCCGACCAGCGGCCCGAAGTCGGCGCCCGGGTCGTCGGAGCGGCCGACATTGAGCTTGTTCACGCGTTCGACCAGCTTGTCGCGCAGGCGATCCGCGGTCTCCGCGCCCACCGGCACCGCCACCGAGATGGCCATGCAGCGCTCACCCGCGGAACCGTAGCCCGCGCCGATCAGCTGGTCGGCGACGTCGTCGAGGTCGGCGTCGGGCAGCACGATGGCGTGGTTCTTGGCGCCACCGAAGCACTGGGCGCGCTTGCCGTTGGCCGAGGCGGTCTCGTAGATGTACTGCGCGATCGGGGTGGAGCCGACGAACCCGACCGCCTTGATCCGCGGATCGTGCAGCAGCGTGTCCACGGCCTCCTTGTCGCCGTTGATCACGTTGAACACACCGGCCGGCAGCCCCGCCTCGAGGAACAGCTCGGCCAGGCGCAGCGGAACCGAGGGATCGCGCTCGGAGGGCTTCAGGATGAAGGCGTTGCCGGTGGCCAGCGCCGGACCGGCCTTCCACAGCGGGATCATGGCCGGGAAGTTGAACGGGGTGATGCCCGCGACGACGCCCAGCGGCTGCCGCATCGAGTACACGTCGATGCCGGTGCCCGCCGATTCGGTGTACTCCCCTTTGAGCAGATGCGGGATGCCGCAGGCGAATTCGATCACCTCGAGCCCACGCTGGATGTCGCCCTTGGCGTCGGCGATGGTCTTGCCGTGTTCGGAGGACAGCAGCGCGGCCAGCGAATCCATCTCGTCCTGCACCAGGGTCAGGAACTTCATCAGCACGCGAGCCCGCTTCTGCGGATTGAACGCGGCCCACTCCCGCTGCGCCGCTTCGGCGTTCGCGATGGCCGCCTCGACCTCGGTCTTGCTCGCCAGCGGCACCCGGGCCTGGACCTGCCCGATGTTCGGATCGAACACGTCGCCGAAGTTGCCGGAGGTGCCGGGGACGTGCTGCCCACCGATGAAATGCGTGAGTTCGCGAACCATGCCAGTCCTGTCTCGTTGATCGACGCTGTTCAGCCCGGTTCGGCTGATCTGCGGCCATCCTATAGTTGGACATCCAAGTAAATAGCCGGGGTGTGACCCATCACACCCGGCGGGTGGGCGCGCGCGCCGCCTGGCGGAGTGACGGACATCACCGTAGGATAGTTGGACGTCCTAGTATCGGGCGCACGGCACTCTCCCGGAGGCATCGGTGGCCGACCTGCATCAGCCCACGCATCCCGTTCGCTTCGTCACCTCGGCGGCCCTGTTCGACGGGCACGACGCCGCGATCAACATCATGCGGCGCATCCTGCAAGCCCAGGGCGCCGAGGTGATCCACCTGGGGCACAACCGCGCGGTCAGCGAGGTGGTGGACGCGGTGCTCACCGAGGACGTCCAGGGCGTCGCGGTCAGCTCGTATCAGGGCGGGCACGTGGAGTACTTCGAATACCTGGCGCACGCGCTGACCGAAGCCGGGGCCGGGCACGTGCGGATCTACGGCGGCGGCGGTGGCGTGATCGTCGCCGAGGAGATCGCACGGCTGGCGGCGGCCGGGGTCACCATCTTCTCCCCCGAGGACGGGCAGCGCCTCGGCCTGCCCGGCATGATCAATCAGCTGATCCGCGACTGCGACCACGATCTCGCCGAGCAGCCGCCCGCGCTGGACGCGGTGCTCGCCGGGGAACGCTCCGCGCTGGCCCGGGCGATCACCTGCCTGCAGCAGGACAGCCTGCCGCCCGCGGACCGCCGGGCCCTGGCCGAGGCGGCCGCCGCCCGCACCGTCCCGGTACTGGGCATCACCGGCACCGGCGGCTCCGGAAAATCCTCGCTCACCGACGAATTGGTGCGCCGGCTGCGCTCGGACCAGCAGGACAAACTCCGCGTGGCGATCCTGGCGGTGGACCCGACCCGGCGGCGCGGCGGCGGCGCTCTGCTCGGTGACCGGATCCGGATGAACGCCCTCGACGGCGACCACATCTTCTTCCGCTCGCTGGCCACCCGCGGCGGACGGGAGCTGCCGGAGAACATCGGCGGGATCGTCGGGGCCTGCAAGGCGGCGGGTTACGACCTGGTGATCCTGGAGACGCCCGGCATCGGGCAGGGCGACGCGGCGGTCACCGATCATGTCGACGTCTCGCTCTACGTGATGACACCCGAGTTCGGCGCCGCCTCCCAGCTGGAGAAGATCGACATGCTGGATTACGCGGATGTGGTGGCGATCAACAAGTTCGAGCGCCGCGGCGCGGCCGACGCCCTGCGGGACGTGTCCCGGCAGCTGGTGCGCAATCGCGAGGACTTCAGTGCCGCACCCGAGGACATGCCGGTATTCGGCACCAGCGCGGCGACTTTCAACGACGACGGCGTCACGGCGCTGTACCAGCATCTGACGGAATTGCTGGCCGGTGCGGGCCTGACGCTGGAACCCGGTGTGCTGCCGCGGGTCCGCACCCGGGCCTCCACCCGCTTCGCGCAGGTCATCCCGCCCGCCCGGGTGCGCTATCTGGCGGAGATCGCGGAGACGGTGCGGGACTATCACGCCGCCACCGCACGCGGCGTGGCCGCGGCCCAGCGGGCGCAGCGGCTGGAGCTGGTGGCCGCCGAGCTGCCGGACCACGCGGAAATTTCCGCATTGGCCGAGCGGGCCCGCTCCGAACTGGTCCCCGCCGACGCCGAACTGCTCGCCGAGTGGCCCGCCCTCGCCGAGTCCTATCGCGGCGCGGAACAGGTGATTCACGTGCGGGACAAGGAGATCCGTACCTTATTGCGCCGGGAAACACTGTCCGGCAACAGCATCGCGCGGGTGGCGCTGCCCCGGTTCACCGATCACGGCGAACTGCTGCGCTTCCTGCGCGCCGAAAACCTGCCCGGCCGATTCCCCTTCACCGCCGGGGTCTTCCCGTTCAAGCGCGACGGCGAGGACCCGGCGCGCATGTTCGCGGGCGAGGGCGATCCGTTCCGCACGAACCGGCGCTTCAAGGTGCTCAGCGAGCACGCCGAGGCGAAAAGGCTGTCCACCGCGTTCGATTCGGTGACCCTCTACGGCCACGACCCGGCCGAACGGCCCGACATCTACGGCAAGGTCGGCACCTCCGGGGTGTCGATCGCCTCGCTCGAGGACATGCGGGCGCTCTACGACGGCTTCGATCTGACCGCCCCGTCCACCTCGGTGTCGATGACGATCAACGGCCCCGCGCCGACCATCCTGGCCTACTTCCTCAACACCGCGATCGATCAGGCACGGGAACGCTTCACCGCCGCCGAAGGCCGGGAGCCGAGCGCCGCGGAGGAGGCCGACCTACGGGCCCGGACGCTCGCCACGGTGCGCGGCACGGTGCAGGCCGACATCCTCAAGGAGGATCAGGGCCAGAACACCTGCATCTTCTCCACCGAATTCAGCCTGCGGATGATGGCCGACATCCAGGAGTGGTTCGTGCGCAACAGGGTGCGCAACTTCTACTCGGTGTCGATCTCCGGCTACCACATCGCCGAGGCCGGGGCGAACCCGATCAGCCAGCTCGCGTTCACCCTGGCCAACGGATTCACCTATGTGGAGGCGTATCTGGCACGCGGCATGGACATCGACGACTTCGCGCCGAACCTGTCGTTCTTCTTCTCCAACGGCATGGACCCGGAGTACTCGGTGATCGGCCGGGTCGCGCGGCGGATCTGGGCGATCGCCATGCGGGACCGCTACGGCGCCAACGATCGTTCGCAGAAGCTGAAGTACCACATCCAGACCTCCGGCCGGTCGCTGCACGCCCAGGAGATGAACTTCAACGACATCCGCACCACGCTGCAGGCGCTCATCGCGATCTACGACAACTGCAACAGCCTGCACACCAACGCCTACGACGAGGCGGTGACCACCCCCACCGAGGAATCGGTGCGCCGCGCGCTCGCGATCCAGCTGATCATCAACCGCGAGTGGGGCCTGGCCGTGAACGAAAACCCCTTGCAGGGCAGCTTTCTCATCGACGAGCTCACCGATCTCGTCGAGGAGGCGGTGCTCGGCGAATTCGAGCGGATCAGCGAGCGCGGCGGCGTGCTCGGCGCCATGGAGACCGGCTATCAGCGCGGCCGGATCCAGGACGAATCCATGCGCTACGAGCAGCGCAAGCACGACGGATCGCTGCCGATCGTGGGCGTCAACACCTTTCGCAATCCGCACGGGGAGCCGCACCACGTCATCGAATTGGCGCGCGGCACCGAGTCCGAGAAGCAGTCGCAGCTGGCGCGGGTGCGCGACTTCCAGAACCGGCACCGCGACCCGGCCCACGCGGCACTGGCGCGGCTGGAGGCGGTGGCCCGGACCGACGACAACATCTTCGAGGTCCTGATGGATGCCGCCCGGGTCTGCACGCTGCAGCAGATCACGGACACGTTCTTCCGGGTGGGCGGGCAGTACCGGCGCAATGTCTAGGCGAGCAGCGGTGTCACCAGCAGCCACAGCACGCCGCTGAGCAGCACCAGATTCGTCCAGAACAGCGTGGCCAGCACGATCTCGGTGCCCAGGCGTTTGCGGGGCACCACCTCGGTGCCCCAGGTGGATTGGTCGTCGGCCAGTTCCACCACGCTGAAATAGACGCCCCAGAGCAGGATCTGATGGCCCGCGCACAGCAGCGCCAGCAGCCGCGCGCCGATTCCCGGGCCCGGCACGAGCAGGAAGGCGGCCAGCACCCCCAGGAACGTGCCGAACAGCAGGAGCGCGAGCCAGGGCGCGGCGTACTCGAACACCCGGTGCCAGAGGGTGGCGAGACGTCCGGGACGGTGCCGGAACATGATTCCAGTGTGCGCGCCCGAGGCCGGGCACGGGACCACATTGCAGGTCAGCGGACCGTGGCAGCGGCGAGTTGCGCGCTCAGGGTGGCGCGGGCCGCGGTCAGCGAGGGGCCGTACCAGGTCAGGTCGCGGCCGGCGACCAGTGCGACCGGAATGCCGGGAAAGGCGTCGGGACCGTCGCTTTCGGTGAACACGTAGGGCTCGTCGGGCAGCACGGCCAGCTCGACATCCCGGGTGAGCTCGGCCGCGGTGAGGCGGGGATAGCGGTCGGGGTGGGCGGCGTGCACCAGGTCCAGACCGAGGCGGGCGGCCACGTCGGCGGTGAAGGTGTCGCGCCCGACGACCATCCACGGATCGCGCCAGATCGGGATCACCGCCCGGCGGGCCGGCGCGGGAGCCGGGGCCGCCCAGGCCCGCTCGGCCGCGTCCAGCCAGCCGGGGCGCTCGAGGCCGAGCGCGACAGTGAACATTCTGGTCAGCGCGGCGAAGGCCGCGTCGACGGACTCGATCCTGGTGACCCACACCGGAATTCCCGCGTCGCGCAAGCGCTCCACGTCGCGGCGGCGGTTCTCCTCCTGGTTGCACAGCACCAGGTCGGGTGCCAGCTCGATGATGCGGCGGACATTCGGGTTCTTGGTGCCGCGGACGCGCTCGACCGCGAGATCGGCCGGATGCGTGCACCATTCGGTCGCGCCGACCAGAAGCTCCGGGCGGGTCAGCGCGACCGACTCGGTGAGCGAGGGCACCAGCGACACGACGCGGCGCACCGGGCGGGTGAGCGGGACCTTGCCGCCGAGATCGTCTGGCGCCCAGCGCGCCTGCCGGGTGCTCACCGGCGAACCCGGTCGCGGATCGTCTGGCCTGCCACCGTCCCAGCCTATCGCCGTGCTCCGGAGTTGCCCGGGCGGCGAGCGGCGTCGCGGGCGAGTCCGCGCCGTCACCGAATTGAATCGCGAGCGTTTCGCTCCAATGCCGTCCGGCGCGGCATACGGCCTGGTTACAGCGCGTTTCGCTGATTCGGGGCGGACCGGGCCGACCACGAAGTTCGGCGCAAGGGCAGCGAATGGACAGTAATCGGGCAGTTCTCGGGCCGGGCCCGCGGCGCACACTGAGACATGGCATCCGGCGTCGGGAAGTCCCGGCCCACATCGCACCGGGCAGGGATCCAGCCAGACAAAGCCCGGGAAGCGTAGTCGGCCCCGGCGCCGGATGCCTGGCGAGCAATCACTTGCCCCAGTGAGTGTCTCCGCCATCCCAGGGGCGCCAGGTCCGACTGCCCGCATCAGGTTCCGCAGACTCCGGATGCGCGGACCTGGCGCTCGGGGTGGTCTCAGCGCTCCAGGCGCGCGTAGAGCTCACGCAATTCCCGCAGGCCCGCCGCCGCGGCCGGCTCGTCCGCACTGCTCATCCGCAGCGCCCGGCGCAGCAGGGTGGGATCGAGATCGTCCGGGGCGGGCCGGAATTCGAGCTTCGGCAGTTCCGGCAGCACCGCGTCGTCACCGTAGGGATCGGCCGACTCGACCGGCTGCGGATCACGCTCGATCCCGGCGATCAGGGTGTCCAGATCCAGGCCGCGCAAGGTCAGGATCTCGCGCGGGCGCTCGTCCAGGCGCTCGGCGAGCAGGTAGCAGAGCGCGGCCACATGCTTGCAAGGCCAGCCCGGATCCGGGCAGGTGCATTCGAAATCCAGATCCGCGGCCGTGGTGGGCAACAGCAGCGGGCCCAGGCCGATGGGCAGCGCGCCGGAGGCGATGTCGGCGAGCATGCCCGGCGCGGTCCGGATGGTGTCGATCAGGATTTCCAGTTCCTCGTCGCGCAGCGGGCGGACGGTGAACACCGCGGTGAACGGGCGCGGCTGGCTGCCCTGCACCTCGGCGGTCACCGCGCCCGGCGCGATGTGGTAGCTCACCACCTGGCCGGACCGGGCATAGGTGCGCCCGCGCGCCAGCCGGCCCGGCTCGGCCATCGCCTCCACGGCCTCGATCAGGGCCTTGCCCCACCAGGTGCGGCCGAATCCGCCCCGCCGGCTGCGTGCTTCGACCCCGCCGCGCACCGGCAGGCGCTTGCCGTACTTGCTGTAATCCTCGAACGGGCTCATTCGCCGACCGCCTCCGCCCCGAGCGTGAACAGCTCGCGCAGCTCGTCGGTGCTGAGCTCGGTGATCCAGTTCTCCCCCGCGCCGACGGCCAGCTCGGCGAGATGCCGTTTGCCGTTGATCATCTCGTCGATGCGCTCCTCGATGGTGTCCACGCAGACCAGCTTGCGCACCTGCACATTGCGCTGCTGGCCGATCCGGTAGGCGCGGTCGGTGGCCTGGTTCTCCACCGCCGGATTCCACCAGCGATCCAGGTGCACCACATGATTGGCGGCGGTGAGGTTCAGGCCGGTGCCGCCGGCCTTGAGCGAGAGCAGCATCAGCGGCGGGCCGTCCGGGGCCTGGAAACGCTCGACCATGCTGTCGCGCCGCTTCTTGGGCACGCCGCCGTGCAGGAACGGGACCTCGCCGCCGAAGCGCTCGGTCAGATACGGGGCGATGAGCTCGCCGAACTCACGGAACTGGGTGAACAGCAAGGCTTTCTCGCCATCGGCGAGCACCGACTCCAGCACGTCCTCGACCAGGGCCAGCTTGCCGGAGCGATGGCTGCCGCGCAGCAGCACCGCCGAGCCGTCGCCCAGGAAATGCGCCGGATGGTTACAGACCTGCTTGAGCCTGGTCAGCGCGCCGAGCACCGCGCCCTTGCGGGCCATGCCCTTCGCGCCCTTGATCTTCTCCAGCATGTCCTGCACGACCGCCTGGTAGAGCGCGGCCTGCTCCACGGTCAGGTTGGCCCGCACGGTGATCTCGAGCTTCTCCGGCAGATCCGAGATGACCGCCGGGTCGGATTTCACGCGGCGCAGCACGAAGGGCTGGGTCAGGAAACGCAGGCGGGAGATGGCGTTCTGGTCGCGTTCGCGTTCGATCGGGACCGCGAAGCGGGCGCGGAAGGTCGGCGCGGTGCCGAGCAGCTTCGGTTGCGCGAAATCCAGGATGGAGCGCAGCTCCTCCAAGCGGTTCTCCACCGGGGTTCCGGTGAGCGCCAGCCGATGCCGGGCGGGCAGCGAGCGCGCGGCGCGGGCCTGGCGGGTATTCGCGTTCTTGATGTGCTGCGCCTCGTCCAGCACGATCCGCTCCCACGGCTGGCGGCGGAACTCCTCCAGATCGCGGGCGAGCAGCGCGTAGGTGGTGATCACCAGATCCGCGGCCGCCACGGCCGCGTCCAGCTCCGCGCCGGTGCGGCGGCCGACGCCGTGGTGCACCAGCACGCGCAGGCCGGGCGCGAACCGCTCGGCCTCGCGCTGCCAGTTGCCGACCACCGACATCGGCGACACCAGCAGCGTCGGGCCCGGCGGCTCGGCCGAACGCTGTTCTCTTTCGTGCAGCAGCAGGGCGAGGACCTGCACCGTTTTGCCCAGGCCCATGTCGTCGGCGAGCACCGCGCCGCAGCCCATTCGATTCATCGTGGCCAGCCAGGACAGGCCGCGCTCCTGATACGGCCGCAGCGTCGCGCGCAGCCCGGCGGGCGCGGCGATCGGCTCCGGATCGTGGCGGCGGTCCAGCAGGTCCCCGGCCCAGCCGGTGGCCGTCACCTCGGTGAGCGGGACCTGCGCCACGCTGCCCGACGCCAGTTCGCCGAGCATGTCGGCCAGGGTGATCGGGCTGGTGTCGGCGTGCGCGGCGACATAGCGGGCCGCGGCGGCCAGCACCTTGTGGTCGGCCTGCACCCATTCGCCGCGCAGCTGCACCAGATCCGATTTGGACTGGACCAGGCGCTGCATCTCGGCCTTGGTGAGCACGATGTCGCCGAGCGCCAATTCCCAGCGGTAGGAGACCAATCCGCGCATGCCGACGGTGCTCTCCGCGGCCGGGACGGCGCTCGAGACCTGCAACCGCAGCGACGGTTCGCTGATGTTCCAGGCACGCGGCAGCAGCAGTTTGACGCCGGCCGCCCGCAGCGCGTGCGCGCCGTGCTCGACCAGATCGGCCACCACGGCGGTGGGCAGCAGCAGGTCCATGGTCTGGCCGTCGGTGGGCAGATCGCGCAGCCGCGGGTACGCGCGGCGGGCCTCGCCCAGTTTTTCGGCGGCGGTGCGCACCAGGCTCGGATCGCCCAGCAGCGGAACGGGAAACGGCGCCTCGCCCTCGGTGCGCAGGCACACCTCGAGCCGCCACAGCGTCAGCTCCGCGTCCTCGTCACCGTCGGGTTCCAGCAGCCGCAGCACCAATTCGGGCTCGTCGACGGTGAGACTGGCCCGCCAGCGCTCCAGCGTTTCGGCGAGCTGATGGCTGCCGGCGTCCAGATCGGTATCGCCGACCAGGGCGGCCAGCAACGGATGAGTGGGCGGCGGGGCATCGATCAGCTCGCTGACGAGCGGGTCGGTGAGTTCGCCGACCAGATCCTCCAGCACGGCCGCCGGGCGGCCCGCGATCCGCAGCGCCGCCGGCATGGCGACCGCCAGTTCGGCCAGCCAGGCCCGCTGCCGGGCGCCGCCGACCAGACGCCAGCGCACCCACCACTGGCCGTCCTCGCGCCGCAATTCCGGCACCACCCGCCCGGCCCGGGCCCAGCGCTCGATGCCCGCGGCGACATGGGCGAGGAAGCGCAGATCTCCGGCAACCCGATCGGCGGGCAGTCGCTGCCGCAGCGCCGACACCGCGGCCGCGGGGACCAGGGCGTGGGCCTGCACCTTCGTCGGCGCACCGGCCGAGAGCACCTCGGCCCGGTGCCGCCACCGCGACGAACTCAGCACGCTGCCCAGTGGATCCGGCAAATCGCCGGGCACCGCCGTGTCCGTCCACAGCAGCAACCCGGAACCCGGTGACCACAGCCCGTGCAGCATCCGCCCATCCAATCAGGTGCCACCGACAGCGACCAGGCCGCGGCACGGGAATCGGCGCGACCCTGGATTTCTCCGCGTGCGCGGCTCATAATTGAATATCCGCTGGTCATAGCATCAGAACCGCAAATCCGCGGTAATCCCCCAGCCTAGAAAGGCAGGGCAGCAGCATGACGATTCTGCTCCAGGTTCTCGAGCAGAGCTTCACGCCGACGACTCCGTGGGAGCGGCGCAAATTCACCTTCGTCGATGCCGGGAAAATCGTCGGCATGCGCCTGGACGGTCAGTCCGGGGTCTGGCTGGATCTTTCCCGCCCCGGTGAATCCCAGCGTCTGGCCCGCACACCCGCGCCGGCCGACGCCATCACCTTCCTGCTCACCACTTTCGCCAAGATCGCCGAGTGCCAGGAACGCGGCGGCTCGTGGGTGATCGGGCACGACGGGTCCCGGCATCAGACCATCGAGGCCACCCGGTTCCCGCCGAGCGCGGTCGAAGTGGCCGAGGACGAGTTGCTCACCCGGGCCTGGATGTAATCGTCGGCGGGTGTCGGTGCGGACGAGTAGAACGAAGGCCGTGCGCACCGGTATCCGCGGCTCGGCAGTGGTCACGCTGTTGTTGCTCACCGCCTGCTCCGGCCTGTCCGGTCCGGTCGTGCCGCCCGCGCCCGGCAGTCCGACGCGGGCGCAGGTCGAGCAGTTGCTCGCCTCGGTGCGGGTGATCGCGGAGCGACCGCACCCGGGCGGTTACGACCGTTCCTGTGCGCCGGGGCACGCCTGCGTCTTCGGGGCGTCCTGGACCGACGACTACGACGGTCCCGGCGGGCGGGACGGCTGCGGTACCCGCGACAACGTGCTGGCGCAACAGCTCACGGCAGTGGAGTATCGGCCCGGCACCCGGGATTGCGTTGTCGTCGCGGGCCTGCTCGACGATCCGTACACCGGGCAGCGCCTGACCTTCGGCAAGGCCGACGCGGGCGACATCCAGATCGATCACGTCTACGCGCTGGCCGCCGCCTGGGATATGGGCGCGTCGATGTGGCCCGCACAGCAGCGCGTGCGCTTCGCCAACGACATCGAGACCAACCTGCTGGCCACCGCGGCCGCCGTGAACCAGGCCAAGGGCGACAGCACCCCCGCGCAATGGCTGCCGCCCGCCCAAGCGCTGCACTGCTTCTACGCGAGCAAGTACCTGACAGTGGCGGTCCGCTACGACCTCCCGATCACCGCCGCCGACAACGCCACCCTGGCCGACATCGCCCGCACCTGCCCGTGAGCGGTCACGTAGATGATCGTCGCGGCTCACGTCCAGAGAAAAGATCCAGGATCGCGCGATTGAGGCGACGATCGGTCGATGCAGCGTGCTCGTCGAAGCAGCCGGCCGGAAGCACTCTGCGCAGTCTCGAGATCGTTGTGGGATTCCGATCGATCGCTTCCCGGAAAAGAACGTAGGTGTCGCCACTGCTCACAACAAGCCTGACCACCCGGGCGGGTCGTGCTGTTCGCCGGCGTGGGTCGAGATCAGCCAGCCCATTCTCGTCATCGCGCAGTTCGATGAGGATCAGCGTATCGCCGGGCTGCAAATCCACCTCGGTTTCCTCTTGGCACCGCCACCATTCCACCGGTTGGTCCGCCACTGTTCCCCGCTCCTCTACCAGCGCCGCCTCGACATCCGGATCCTCAGGATCCGCAGCGGGATACGCGTATCCGAGTAGGAGACGTTCGTCCGACAAGAGGATCTGTTCGCCCTGCGCCTTTTCTGGCCTGGCCGGCAATTCGGGCGGCCGGAAGCGTTCTTTCGCACGGTCGAGCCAAGCCTGCGTAACGGGCGCGGCGTCGTCGATCCACCGAAAGACGGCGCTGTGCACCGCCGCGAAGACGCCGGCGTCGTACAGGACGACCGTCCCCTCTTCGAGACAGTTCTCCGAATGCTGGGAGACATTCGCAGAACCGATTACGCTGGCGCGGCGACCACGACCGAGTTCGATCGCGATCAGCTTCGCATGCAGCCACGGGTGCAGGTAGACGTCGGCGCCGCCATCGACCCACCGCTGTAGCTGGTGCGGGTCTACGGTGCCGCGCGCGATCGAGTCGCCTGCGGATGGCCGGGCGCTCCCGTTGACGACGATGACGTCGCCGCCGCCCAATGGCAACAGTTCGGCTGCGTCGTGGCCGACGAACGCGATGGCCGCCGCGATCCGCTCGGCGATCGCGAAGTCTTCGCCCAAGACGGTCCAGGTGCCGCGGCCCCCGATCAGTTTCGGCGTCTCTGCCATTGCCAGATTCCGTGATCGAGGTCTGTCGGGCACATCTTCATTTCGTCTGCCGCGGACAGGACCGCCGCCAACGCGAATTGGGATGTCACTCGGCGGCGTGGCAGATTCAGGCTGTCGGCTACGAACCGAATGATCATCCGGTCGGGTTTCACGCCCTGGATTCCGGCCAGCATTTGCAGGTAGTGCCAGGTGATACCCGATCTTTGGCCCGGGATACGCAGCCAGGAGGCGCGAATCTCGCCGAGACGGGCAGGATCCTCGACGGCGAGCCGCAGATCATGTGTGGTGGCCACGGACTGTTCGATCAGCGTGTGCGCCGCGAGCTCGATGGCGACGGCCTTCAGCGGCGCCCCTGTGCGCGTGGACACTTTATTCCGGTTTCCGATTCGCTCTGCCCAGGCGTCCGGCCCGCCGATTTCGACGAAAGTACCGGCGAGTTCGGGTGCGCCGTCGGTGAAAGCGTCACGATCACGGCTCCGCCGGAACTCCCGGTACCTGGCGACAACGTTTTCGACACTGGTGTAGGTGACACCGGTCGACTGAATCGAGTCGACTACGCAGAGCGCGAGACCCGTCGGATAACCCGTCGGGGCCTTGGCATCTCGGAACCGCTCGCAAGCGCCGGCCAACCGGTGCACCTGCTCGACAGTCGGAAGCATCGCGCCGACCGCTACTCCGCGCCGACGGCCACCGGGCGCTTGGGATCGTTGGACCACTGCGACCAGGAACCGGGGTAGAGGGCTGCGTCGATGCCGGCGGCCGCGAGGGCCGCGATCTGGTGGGCGGCGGTGACGCCGGAGCCGCAGTAGACCGCGACCGGGCCGGAGCCGAGGGCCGCGAAGCGCTCGCGCAGTTGGTCCGCCGCGCGGAAGCGACCGTCGTTGTCCAGGTTGTCGGCGGTGGGGGCGCTGATCGCGCCGGGCACGTGGCCCGCGCGGGGATCGACCGGTTCCACCTCGCCGCGGTAGCGCTCGCCGGCGCGCGCGTCCAGCAGCAGGCCGTCCCAGGTGGCGATGGCGTCGGCGTCGACGACCGGGAGATGACCGGGGCTCAAGTCGACATCGCCGGGCTCCGGATCCGGTTCGGTGCCGGTGGCCAGCGCGCCCCCGGCGTGCTGCCAGGCCGGCAGGCCGCCGTCGAGGATGCGGACATCGGCCAGACCGGCCCAGCGCAGCAGCCACCAGGCCCGGGCCGCCGCCATGCCGCCGGTCGCGTCGTAGACGACGACCGCGTCACCGGACCGGATGCCCCAGCTGCGCGCGCAGCGCTGCAACTGGGCGAGATCGGGCAGCGGATGCCGACCGCGCGCGGGCGAGGCGGGCGCGGCCAGTTCGGTTTCCAGATCGACGAAGACCGCACCCGGGATGTGGCCGTCGAGATAGTGTTGCGGACCGTCCGGATCGCCCAGCGCCCAGCGTACGTCCAATAACCGAACCTGCTTGTCCGCCAACGCTTCTCGAAGCTCCACCGGCGAAATCAGTACGGCGCCCAACCCAGCTCCTCGTGTCGAAGTCCGCGATACCGCAACTGCTTACGCCCTGATGCTACGGCCCGGGACCGACGGTGGGCGGGCAAGTTCCGTCTCCGGTGCGCTGAGCACCGGATTCAGGCCAGTTTCGGGAGATTGGCCGGGGACAGCGCGCGCCGGCCGGGGGATGATTCGGCGAATGTCCACAGTTTCCGACGCAACGGTTTCGCAGTCCGAGCCCCGGGCCGGGGTCGGACAGCCGATCGGGGCCGGGGTGGTGACGGCGCTGGTGGGTTTCACCAGCTCGTTCGCGGTGGTGCTGGCCGGACTGACGGCGGTCGGGGCCAGTGCGGCGCAGGCCGCGTCGGGGCTGCTGGCGCTGTGCGTGACCCAGGCGCTCGGGATGCTGCTGCTCAGTTTCCGCTATCGGATGCCGATCACGCTGGCCTGGTCGACGCCGGGAGCCGCGCTGCTCGCGAGCACGGGCGCGGTGGCGGGCGGCTGGTCCGCGGCGGTGGGCGCATTCGCGCTGACCGGGGTGCTGATCGTGATCACCGGCTGGTGGCAGCGCCTCGGTGACCTGGTCGCCGCGATTCCGGTGGAGATCGCGCAGGCGATGCTGGCCGGGGTGCTGCTGCCGCTGTGCCTGGCGCCGGTGCAGGCGGTGCGCACCAGTCCGGCGGTGGTGATTCCGGTGATCCTGGTCTGGCTGGTGTTGCAGCGCTACGCCAAACGCTGGGCGGTGCTGGTGGCCTTCACCACCGCCGCCGTCGGCGCGGGGATCAGCATCGTGGCCGAGCACCGGCCGCTGCCCGCCTCGGCGCTGGCGCCCACGGTGGAATTCACGCTGCCGCACTGGAATTGGCAGGCCGTGATCGGCGTGGCGATCCCGCTGTACATCGTCACCATGGCCTCGCAGAACATTCCCGGGACCGCGGTGATGAAATCCTTCGGCTACCAGGTGCCGTGGCGGGCCGCCATGACCGTCACCGGCCTGGGCACCGCGCTCGGCGCGCCGGCGGGCGGGCACGCGATCAACCTCGCCGCCATCAGCGCGGCGCTGTCCGCCGCGCCCGCCGCGCATCCGGATCCCAAGCGCCGCTGGATCGCCGCCGCGACGGCGGGCGCGGCCTATGTGCTGCTGGCCCTGGGCTCCGCGGCCCTGGTCGCCGTGGTCGCCGCGGCCCCGGAGGGCACCCTGGAAACCGTAGCGGGCTTGGCGTTGCTGGCCACCCTGGCCGCCGCCCTCGCGGGCGCGCTGCGCGCCGAGGAGCACCGCGAAGCCGGGATCGTCACCTTTCTGATCGCGGCCTCCGGCGTGGGCTTTCTCGGCGTCGGCGCGGCTTTCTGGGCTCTGCTCGCGGGCCTGCTGGTGCGGCAGGTCCTGAAGTCGCGCGCCTGACTCAGGCTTTCACCGGAGCCGGGTCGGGCTCGGCCGGGTCGCGATCGGAAGAAGCAGCCCCGGCCGAACCGGGCTCGGCCGGAAGTGCTTCGCCCTGGACAGGGTGCCGCGCACTTCGCGCCATGGTGCCCAGCGCGGTGTGGTTGAAGAGCAGGTTCAGCACGAAAGCCGTGCCCGCGCCGAGGGTTACGCCGCTGGTCAGCAGGATCTGCGCGGAGGAGGGGAACTTGGCGAACATCTCCCCCGCCATCTCCGGCAGCAGCCCGATCCCGACCGCCGCGGCCACGATCGTGGCATTGATGCGATCGGAGAGGTCGGCTCGCAACAGCGTCTGCACGCCGACCACGGTGACCGTCGCGAAGAGCACCAGGCCGACGCCGCCGACCACCGGCTTGGGCACCGCCGCGACCACCGCGCCGATCCGCGGCACCACGCCGAGCACGATCAGCAGGACCCCGCTGACCGCCGTGACGTAACGGCTGAAGACGCGGGTGGCGGCCACCGAACCCACGTTCTGGTTGAAGATGGTGTCGACGAACGCGGTGAAAATGCCGCCGAGCACGCCGGAGAGCCCGTCACCGACCAGGCCGCGCGCCAGATCGCCCTTGCCGATCGGCTTTCCGGTGATCTCGCTGAGCGCGAGCATGCTGGCCGTGGACTCAGCGAAGACCACCGCCATGACGATGCTCATCGCCACCACCGCGGTCACCGGGAATTCGGGTGCGCCGAAATGGAACACGTCCGGCAGTCCGAGCCAGGCGGTCCCGCCGATGCCGTCGGCGCGCACCAGCCCCATCGGAATCGCGAGCAGGATGCCGACGACCAGCGCGATCAGCACGCCCAGCTGTGACCACACGCCGCGCCCGACACAGATGAAGCCCACCGCCACCAGGACGACGACCGCCGCCAGCCCGATGTGCGACGGCGAACCGAAGTCGGCGGCCTTCGGATCGGAGCCGATGATCAAGCCGCCGGCCACGCCGATCAGGGAAACCCCGACAACCGTGAGCACGGTGCCGGTGACCAGCGGCGGGAAGAACCGCACCACCCGCGCGAACGGATAGGCCAGCGCCACGCCGACGACGCCGCCCACCAGCATCGACCCGTAGACCGCGGCCAGCCCGTACTCCTTGGCGATCAGGATCATCGGATTCAGGCCGACGAATGTCGCGCCGCAGATGATCGGCAGCCGGGCGCCCGCGAGCTTGCCGACGCCCAGGCTCTGGATCACCGTGATGATGCCGGCGACCAGCAGGTCGGCGCTGATCAGCAGGCCCACCGTCGCCCGGTCCAGCCCGGCGGCGGCACCGAACACCAGCGGCACCGTGATGCAGCCGGTGTACATGATCAGAACGTGCTGGATGCCGAACGCCAGCTGCCGCGCGAACGGCAACCGGGTGTCGACGGGATGTGCTGCTATTGCCATGTACAACAGGTATCCGGCACGCGTTACGGGCAGCGCACGCTTCGTGTTTCCCGCCGGTGACATCCGCCCCGGACCACCGTGGCGGAGCGCACACTGGGGGAGCTACTTGCACGCCCCCGCCTGGGTGTGCAAGTAGTCCAACTCAGCCGCGGCTCAGCAGCGTGAGGGGATCCTCCAGCAGACTCGCGACGGTGGCCAGGAACCGCGCGCCCAGCTCGCCGTCGACCATCCGATGGTCGAAGCTCAACCCCAGGGTCGTGACCCAGCGCACCGCGAGTTCCTCGCGCAGCACCCAGGGCCGCTTGGCGATCGCGCCCAGGCACAGGATCGCGGCCTCGCCGGGATTGACCAGCGGCACACCGGCGTCGACGCCGAAGACGCCGACATTGGTGATAGTGAAGGTGCCGCCCCGCAGATCGACCGGGGTGGCGTTGCCGGAGCGGGCGGTCTCGGCCAGCCAGCCGAGTTCCTTGGCCAGATCGCGCAGGCTCGCCGATTCGGCGTCCTTGAGATTGGGGACCAGCAGGCCGCGGTCGGTGGCGACGGCGATGCCCAGATTCACATAGTGCTTGGTGATGATCTGCTGGTTGGCCTCGTCCCAGGAGGCGTTGACGGCGGGGAAATCCGTGAGCGCCACCAGCACCGCTTTGGCCACGAGCGTGAGCGGGGTCAGGGTCAGCCCCTGGAACGCCTTGGTGCTGCGCAGATGATCGAGCAGTTCCATCGACGCGGTGCAGTCGACGGTGACGAAGGTGCTGGCCTGCGGGATGGTGCGCGCGCTGGCGACCATGGCGGCGGCGGTGCGTTTGCGCACGCCGCTGATGGTGGTGCGCTCCTCGCGATCGGTGGGCCGGCGCGCGGCGGGACGTTGCTCCCGCACCGTTTCGGCGGGGCGGCCCGCCGGAGTGCGCGGTTGCGAGACCGGGACCGCCACGCGCACGTCCTCGACGGTCACCGCGCCCTCCGGGCCGGAGCCCGCGACGTACCAGAGGTCGATACCGAGTTCCTTGGCCAGTTTGCGGGCCGCCGGGGTCGCGGCCGCGCGCGCGGCGGTACCGTTGTCGGACGGAACATCTTCGGGCACAGTGGGTTTCACCGCACGACGGCGACGCGAGACCGCTTCGCCCTCGGGCCCGTAGCCGACCAGCACCGCGGTGCGACCGGATTCGGCCGGCGGCGCGTCCTGCTCGCCGCGCACCCGGATCAACGGCGCGCCGACCGCGACCGTATCCCCCGGCTCGGCCAGCAATTCCACGACCACGCCCGCGAACGGCGAGGGCAGCGCCACCACCGCCTTGGCCGTCTCCACCTCGGCGATGGTCTGGTTCAGTTCGACGGTGTCGCCGACCGCGACCGCCCAGGACTGTAATTCGGCGTCGGCCAGGCCTTCACCGAGATCCGGTAGCCGGAATTCCAGGACGTCGTTCGGCACGGCTGACACCTCTCACGCGGCGAGCGATCGGTCGACCGCGGCGAGGATGCGATCGGGGTCGGGCAGATGGTGTTTTTCGAGCTTAGCCGGGGGATACGGGATGTCGAACCCGCCGACGCGCAGCACCGGCGCCTCCAGGTGATAGAAGCAGCGCTCGGTGATCCGGGCCGCGATCTCCGCGCCGAGGCCGCCGGAGACCGGCGCCTCGTGGACGACGATGAGCCGCCCGGTCTTGGTCACCGATTCGGCGAGGGTGTCGAAGTCGATCGGCGACAGACTGCGCAGATCGACGACCTCCAGCGAATGCCCTTCCTCCGCGGCGATTTTCGCCGCGTTGAGCGCCGTGGCCACGGTGCCGCCGTAGGCGGCGACGGTGGCGTCCGTGCCGACGGCGCACACCCGCGCCCGATCCATCGGCAGCTCCGGCGCGGCCCGGAAATCGACGTCGGCCTTGTCCCAGTAGCGGCGTTTGGGCTCGAAGAAGATCACCGGGTCGTCGAGCGCGATCGCCTGGCGGATCAGGTGATACGCGTCGGCCGGGTGACTCGGCGCGACCACCCGCAACCCGGCGGTGTGCGCGAAATACGCCTCCGGCGATTCGGAGTGATGCTCGACCGAACCGATGCCGCCGCCGAACGGAATGCGAATCGTCAAGGGCGCCTTCATCTTCCCTTGCGTCCGGTAGTGGATCTTGGCGACCTGGGCGACGATCTGATCGAAGGCCGGATACACGAACCCGTCGAACTGGATCTCGCACACCGGGCGATAGCCGCGCAGCGCCATCCCGAAAGCCGTTCCGATGATGCCGGATTCGGCCAGCGGGGTGTCCACCACGCGGTTGTCGCCGAAATCCTTCTGGAGCGTGTCGGTGACCCGGAAGACGCCGCCGAGGCGACCGATGTCCTCGCCCATCAACAGTACTTTCGGGTCGTCCTCCAGCGCCCTGCGCAGCCCGGCGTTCAGGGCGGCGGCGAAGGTGGTGATCATGCGCGAACTCCTTCCGGCGCGGCTGCCGCACCGGGATCGCCGGTGAGGTATTCCAGATACTCCCGGCGCTCCTGATCGAGGAGCGGATGCGGGGTGGCGTAGACGTGGTCGAACAGTTCCTCCGGTCCCGGGTCGGGCATCCGCAGGGTCGCGGTGCGCACCTCGTGCGCGACCGCGTCGGCCCGGTCGGCGACAGCGCGCTCGAAAGCGCTGTCGTACAGGTCTTCTCGTTCCAGCAGCCGGCGCAGGCGGTCGATCGGGTCGCGCCGCTTCCACTCCTCGGTTTCGGCGGCGGCGCGATAGCGGGTGGGATCGTCGGCGGTGGTGTGCGGACCCATCCGATAGGTGATCGCCTCGATGAACGAGGGGCCGCCGCCGCTGCGGGCGCGCTGGATCGCGCGCCGGGTCACCGCCAGCACCGCGAGCACGTCGTTGCCGTCGACCTGAGTGCCGGGAATGCCGTAGCCGTAGGCGCGCCGCACGATCGGGGTGGCGCTCTGCACCCGGACCGGCGCGCTGATCGCCCAGCCGTTGTTCTGGCAGAAGAACACCACCGGCGCGCTCCAGCTCGACGCGAAACCCAGCGCCTCGGCGATATCGCCCTGGCTGGTCGCGCCGTCGCCGAAGTAGGCGATGGTCGCGATCTCGGCGCCGTCCAGATGCGCGGCGTAGGCGTAGCCGGTGGCGTGCAGGCCCTGGGCGCCGACGACGATGTTCGGGTTGGTCATGCGGACCGCGTCCGGATCCCAGCAGTGATGGGCGGCCCCGCGCCACAGCCGGGTCAGCTCGCCGGGCCGCACGCCACGACAGTAGGCGACGGCGGCTTCGCGGTAGCTGCAGAATACGTAGTCGTCGGGATGCAGAGCGCGGGCGGAGCCGACCTGGGCGGCCTCCTGGCCGAGCAGCGGGGGCCACAATCCCAGTTGCCCTTGGCGTTGCAGTGCGGTGGCCTCGGTATCGATGCGGCGGGTGACCACCAGGTCCCGATACAGCGCGCGTAACTGGTCCGGACCGACATCGGCGACCAGGGCGGCATGCTCCCGGTCGAGGACGCGGCGGCCATCGGGCTGGATCAATTGAACCGGATACGCGAGCTTGTCTGGCATAGGGATCGCCTCCTACCAACTGGCGTCGAGCAGGGTGTGCTCTACCTCACAGCATGCCCGGATTGGCGGAGTGCGCAAGCGACCTGGAAGGCCCTGCGCAGAATGCTCAAAAGTTCGGGCAGCAGGGATGTCATACTGCGCATATGTCCGGTAGAGAACCCGTCGACCCGACCTTGGACGCCACCGACGCGCGGCTGCTGCTCGAGCTGGTGGCCAACCCCCGCGCCACCGGCGTCGAACTGGCCACGCGCCTTGGCCTGTCCCGCAACACCGTGCAGGCGCGGCTGGCCCGCTGGGAGGCCAGCGGGGTACTCGGCAGCTTCGAACGACGGGTGCGCCCGCGCGCGCTCGGCTATCCGCTGTCCGCGTTCGTGGCCGTGGTCGTCGATCAGCACCAGCTGGACGCGGTGGTGGACGCCCTGGCCGAGGTTCCGGAGGTGACCGAGGTCTGCGGCATGACCGGCCTGACCGATCTGACCGTCCGCGTCGTCGCCCGCGACGCCGACGACCTCTACCGCATCGCCGGCCAGATCCTGAAGATCCCCGGCGTGGAACGCACCAACATGGCCCTGGTCATGCGCGAACTCGTCGGTCCGCGCACCGCTCCCCTGCTCGACCGGCTCGCCTCCGGCTGATCGCCACCGGCGCGCGGTCTCCGGGCCAGGGCTTAGGGTGCGGGAATGGAGATTTCGGGCAAAGTCGCGGTGGTTACCGGGGGCGGTCAGGGCATCGGGGCGGCGTTGGCGCGGCGGTTGAGCACGGGCGGGGCGCGGGTGGTCGTCGCCGATCTGGACGCCGATCGGGCCGCGGCGGTGGCCGCGGAGATCGGGGCGAACGCCGTCGCCGTCGGCGGGGACGTGGCCGACGAGCGGGTGATCCGGCAGCTGATCGACCGGGCGGAGGCCGAATTCGGTCCGGTGGACCTGTATTTCGCGAACGCCGGGATCGGCGGCGGGCCGGGCCTGGACAGCACCGAGGACCAGTGGTCGGCCGCACTCGAGGTCAACGTGCTGGCGCACGTGCGGGCCGCGCGCCTGCTCACGCCCGGCTGGCTCGAGCGCGGCAGCGGGTATTTCGTCAGCACCGCGTCGGCGGCGGGCCTGCTCACCCAGATCGGTTCCGCGCCTTACTCGGTCACCAAGCACGCGGCCGTCGGATTCGCCGAGTGGCTCTCGGTCACCTACGGGGACAAAGGCATTCGGGTCAGCTGCGTCTGCCCGATGGGCGTGGACACCCGGCTGCTGAGCGGCGAACTCGTGCCCGGCGATCCGGCCGCCGCGGACCTCGCGGTCAAGGCGGTGAAGACCGCGGGCGCCGTGCTCACCCCGGAGCAGGTCGCCGACATCGTGATCGCCGGGGTCGAGGCCGAGACGTTCCTGATCCTGCCGCACCCGGAGGTGCTGAAGATGTACCGGCACAAGGGATCCGACTACGACCGCTGGCTGGACGGGATGCGGCGCTTCCAGGCGCTGCTGCGCGGCTAGTCCTCCGCCACGACCAGCGTCGCGGCGGCCGTGCGGATCACCTCCGGGATCTCGATCGGCTTGCGGGTCTCCGAATCCACGTAGACGTGCACGAAAACGCCCGTCGCCGCGAGCTCCAGCGAGCCGTCCGCGTCGCGGAAGATCGCCAGATCGTAGGTGATGCTGGAGCGCCCCAGCCGGGAGACGCGCAGGCCCACCCGCAGCTGATCCGGGAAGCTGATCGAACCCAGGTACTGGCAGGAGGTCTGCGCGACCACGCCGAGCGCGGGCAGTTCCCGGATGTCGGTGCCGGTGGCCTGCATCAGCCAGGCGTTCACCGCGGTGTCGAAGTACGAGTAGTAGGTCACGTTGTTGACGTGCCCGTAGTGGTCGTTGTCGGCCCACCGCGTCGGCATCGGCCACAGAACCGGATACTGCTTGCTCACCCGGCCGACGATAGCTCAGCCGCCCCGGCCCCCTGCCGGTGGTCGCGCGGACTCACCCCGAAGTGCCGTTTGAAGGCCGCGCTCAGGGCGAAGGCGCTGCCGTAGCCGACCTTGCCCGCGATCGACTCGATGGTCGCGTCGGTCTCCTGGAGCAGATCGGCGGCCAGGGCCAGCCGCCATTCGGTGAGGAACGCCATCGGCGGCTCCCCCACCAGGTCGGTGAAGCGGCGGGCCAGCGCCGCGCGCGAGACACCCACCGCCTCGGCCAGCCCGGCGACCGTCCAGCCGTGTGCGGGGTTGTGCTGGAGCAGGCGCAGCGCCTTGCCGACCAGCGGGTCGGCGTAGGCGTGGTACCAGGCGGGCGCGTCGTTGCGGGCGAACCAGGCCCGCAGGGCCGCGATGAGCACCAGGTCGAGCAGGCGGTCGAGCACCGCGCTCTGCGCGGGTTCGTCCTTGGTGGCCTCGTCGGCGAGCAGATCGAGCAGACGCGCGTCCAGATCGCCGTGCGGCAGCACGATGACCGGCGGCAGCGCGCGCAGCAGGCGCTGGCTGGCCGCGCCGGCGGATTCGTAGGTGCCGGTGACCATCACGGTGGCGCCGTCCGGATCGGTGCCCCACTGCCGGGTACCCAGACTCAGTGTCTCGCAGAGGATCTCGCCGTCGGGCGTCTTGGTGACCTGACCGGGATGGATGATTATCTGCGGCGCGGTGCCCGGATCGTCGGCGACCGTATACGGTTGCGGCCCACGGAAGATCGCGACATCGCCGGCGGTGAGCTGGCGCGGACTGGTCGGCGAACCGCCCGCCGCAACGGAATTCGGCCGCTTGGGCGCGTCCGGCACGATCCAGGCGGTGCCGCGGACCATCGAGACGACCGTCAGCGGCGCCTCGTCTTGAATACGCAACGACCACGGCGGATCCAGCAGCGAGCACATGACGAACGCACCTCTGGCGCGTGGACCTTCGAGCAGACTGGCGAGCGCATCCACACACCCACAGTAGACGCAGACATACCGGCACGGCAGTAGACGCAGACGCATGATCATGAGCGGCTGAACTATGTGGCGTCTCGCCCCGGGCGGCTGTACTGAGATCATGACGAACAACGACACCAACCAGCCCCTCATCCTCGTCACCGGCGGCACCGGCAAGACCGGCGGCCGGGTCGCCGCCCGGCTGCGGCAGGCCGGCCACCCGGTCCGGCTCGGCTCCCGCACGGCCGCGATCCCCTTCGACTGGACCGACCGCGGCACCTGGCCCGCGGCCCTGGCCGGGGTCGGCAAGGTCTACCTCGCCTTCCAGCCCGATCTCGCCGTGCCCGGCGCGCCCGAGGTGATCCAGTCCTTCACCGCGGCCGCGAAGCAGGCCGGGGTGCGCACGCTGGTGCTGCTCTCCGGCCGCGGCGAGCCCGAAGCCGAGGAATGCGAGCAGATCGTGCGCGAGTCCGGTCTGGAGTGGACCATCCTGCGCTGCAGCTTCTTCGCCCAGAACTTCAGTGAGGGCGCGTTCACCGACTACATCCTGGCCGGGCACGTCGCCCTGCCCAACGGCGATGTGCCCGAGCCGTTCGTGCACGCCGACGACATCGCCGACGTGGCGGTCGCCGCCCTCACCACCCCCGGGCACGGCGGCGAACTCTACGAACTGACCGGCCCGCGCGCCCTCTCCTTCGCCGAGGCCACCGCCGAGATCGCCGCGGCCACCGGGCGCGAGATCGACTACACCCTGATCACCCGCACCGAGTTCGTCGCCGGTCTCACCGAACTCCAGGTGCCCGCCGATGCGGTCAGCCTGCTGGACTACCTGTTCGGCACGATCCTGGACGGCCGCAACTCGGCCACGGCCGACGGGGTGCGGCGCGCACTCGGCCGCGCCCCCAGGGACTTTCGCGAGTACGCCGCGGAAACGGCCGCCGCCGGAGTCTGGTCGGTCCAGGAGCAGGCGGCCGGTTAGACCCCGGCGCAGCGGCCACCGCCGGGTTCGCCGAGTCGGTACCGTCGAGTGATGCTGGATTCGATGATCGAGCGTCCGATGCGGCGGGCCCGCCTGGCGGTCTTCACCGTCTTCGCGCTCAACGGGTTCCTGGTGGCGATGTGGGTGGTGCACATTCCGGTCATCACCGATCGCACCGGGGTCGCGAAATCCACACTGGGCACGTTCATCCTGATGCTGGCCGGCGCGGGCGTGATCGGCATGCGGATCGCGGGGCCGCTGGCCGACCGGTTCGGCAGCCGGACGCTGGTCGCCGCGGCCGCCACCCTCGCCGCGGTGACGGTGCTCGGGCCCGGTCTGGCCACCGGGCCGGTGGCGCTGGCGATCGCGCTGGCCTGCTTCGGTTTCGGCAACGGCGCGCTGGACGTCTCGATGAACACCCAGGCCGTCCACGTGGAACGGGCGTACGGGCGGCCGATCATGTCGGCCTTCCACGCGTTGTTCTCCGGTGGCGGCTTTCTGGGCTCGGTGCTCGGCGCGGCGGCGCAGCGGGCGGATTGGGACGTGCGGATCACCCTGGGCGTGGCCTCGGTCGCCTGCCTGGCGCTCATCGCGGCGCTGGTGCCGCTGCTGCTCCGCGATACGCCCGAGGTCGAGGATCAGCCGCCGGCCGACGCGGTGTCGGCCGAGCAGGCACGGTCGGCGCGCACTCGAAAGGTGGTGGCGCTGGCGCTGATCGCGTTCGTGCTGCTGCTGTGCGAGGGCGCGGCCGCGGACTGGAGCGCCCTGCAGGTGCGCGAACATCTCGGGGCCGACGAGGCGACAGCGGCGCTGGCGTTCGCGGCGTTCTCCTTCACCATGACCGCGGGCCGCCTGGCCACCGACCGCATCGCCGGCGCGGTCGGCCGGGTCGCGGTGGTGCGCTACGGCACGCTGATCTGCGCGGCCGGACTGGGCCTGATCCTGATCTCCAGCTGGATCCCGCTGACGCTGTTCGGCTGGGCGCTGTGCGGCATCGGGCTGGCCGGCGGCATCCCGCAGATCTTCACCGCGGCGGGCAATCTGGGTTCCACCACCGCGGCGACGGACATGTCCCGCGTCTTCAGCCTGGGCTACCTGGGCCTGCTCGCGGGCCCGGCGATCATCGGCTGGCTGACCGCCCTGGTCCCGCTGACCACCGCTCTCGCCGCACCGCTGGTCCTGCTGCTGGTGTGCAGTTGGCAGGCCGGAGTGGTGGCCCCGGTCAATGCCCGGGTCCGCGAATGAGACCGATCATCTGGGGGCAGCCAGGCAGAAGGTGAGTTGCTCCGGCTTCGGGTAGACGATGGTGTTCTCGGCCGAGGCGGCGGGCCCGCAGGCGGCGCTGTCGGCGACGCCGTGCAGGATCTTGTCGACCTTGAAGTCGGCGGAGCCGGTGCATTCCACCCGCAGGCTGGCGCGGCCGGGGCCACCGGCGAAGCAGTCGCCGATCCGGGCGTTCAGCCGCAGGCACAGCGTGTACTCGTTGCCGCCGGACTGGTAGTAACTGGTGTAATCCGCTGTCGCACACTGGGAATCGGCGCCGTCGAAGACCTCGGCCACCAGGTAGTTGGCTGCCGGGTCGGCGCAATCGGCGCGCTCGAAGGTCGCGGCGGCGCTGGTGCCGGCCAGGATGCCGCAGTCGCCGACCGCGGCCGAGTTGCCGGTGCCGCGCACCAGCCAGACCACCCCGGCGATCAGGAAGAGCACGAGCACCGGCGCGATCACCGCGAGCCAGCTCAGCACCTTGGCCCGGGTGGGCTGCGGCGGCGGGAAGTGCGGCGGCGGGGCCATCGGATATCCCTGGGCCAGGCCGGGATTGCCCGGTCCGGGCCGGCCGCGAAACGGGACATTCGGTGGCATGGTCATGCGTGCGGGGCAACTCTCTGTACACAGACGACGGCGGCCCCCCGCTCGCGAGAACGGAGGGCCGCCGCGTGGCTCGATCTACTTACAGCGCTTTGAGTTCCTCGGTGACCGCACCGACGGACTTCTTCGCGTCGCCGAACAGCATAGAGGTGGTGTCGGCGTAGAACAGCGGGTTGTCGATACCGGCGAAGCCGGAGTTCATCGAGCGCTTGAGCACGATGACCGACTTGGCCTTGTCGACGTCGAGCACCGGCATGCCGTAGATCGGGGACGAGGCGTCCTCGCGAGCGGCCGGGTTGGTGACGTCGTTGGCGCCGATCACCAGGGCGACGTCGGTGCGGCCGAATTCGCCGTTGATGTCGTCCATTTCCTTCATGGCGTCGTAGGACACCTCGGCCTCGGCCAGCAGCACGTTCATGTGCCCGGGCATGCGACCGGCGACGGGATGGATGGCGTACTTGACCTCGACGCCCTTGGCCTCGAGCAGCGCCGCCATCTCCTTGACCGCGTGCTGGGCCTGGGCCACGGCCATGCCGTAGCCGGGCACCACGATGACCTGGTTGGCGTAGGCCATCTGGATCGCCGCGTCGGCCGCGGAGGTGGCCTTGGCCTGCTTCTGCTCGCCGTCGGCGGCGCCCGGCGCGGCGCCGCCGCCACCGAAGCCGCCCGCGACGATCGCCGGGATGGAGCGGTTCATGGCCTTGGCCATGAGGTTGGTCAGGATGGTGCCGGACGCGCCGACGATCATGCCCGCCACGATCATCGCGGTGTTGTTCAGCGCCAGGCCCGCCGCCGCGGCGGACAGACCGGTGAGCGCGTTGAGCAGCGAGATGACCACGGGCATGTCGGCGCCGCCGATCGGCAGCACCACCATCAGGCCCAGGATGCCGGCCGCGATCAGCAGCGCCACCATGGACCACCACGGCGCACCGCCGTCGGCGGCGCGGATGCCGATGAACACGGCGGCGGCCACGGCGACCAGCAGCAGCAACAGGTTCAGCGGCTGCTGCAGCTTGCCGATGCCGATCGGGCGGCCCGGCAGCGTCTCCTGCAGCTTGAGGAACGCGATCAGCGAGCCCCAGAACGAGATCGAGCCGATGATCGCCGCGAACAGCGAGCCGATGATGATGTGCACGGTCGGTTCCTCGCCGTGCTTGAACGCCGAGAAGCCGGTGGTGTCCAGGAATTCGGCCCACGCGATGAGCGCGACGGTGCCACCGCCGACGCCGTTGAACGCGGCGACCAGCTGCGGCATCGCGGTCATCTTGGTGCGCTGCGCCGGCGGCACGCCGAGCGCCACACCGACCACCAGACCGGCGACGATCAGGATCCAGTTGTTGGTGTCGCGCACCGCGATCAGGGTGGCGACCACCGCGAGGAACATGCCCACCGCGGCGATCCAGTTGCCGCGCACGGCGGTCTTCGGCCCGGTCAGGCCCATCAGGCCGTAGATGAACAGGGCGAAGGAGATGATGTAGAGAATATTGACGAGATTGTCCATGGCTTACTTCTCCGCCTTCTCAGCCGCGGCGGGCTTCTTGCCCTTGAACATGCCGAGCATGCGGTCGGTCACGACGAAACCACCGATGACGTTCAGGGTTCCGAAGACCAGGGCCACGAACAGGATGATCTGGATGCCGAGGGAGGGGTCCTCCATCTTGCCCAGGGTGACCAGGGCGCCCAGCACGACGATGCCGTGAATGGCGTTGGTGCCCGACATCAGCGGGGTGTGCAGGGTGTTGGGCACCTTGGAGATGACGGCGAAGCCGACGAACCCGGACAGCACCAGGATCGCGATATTGGCCAGAAGTCCGGTGTACATCAGGCGTCCACCTCACGAGTCACGCAGGAATCCGCGAGCACCTGGTCGCCGAAGTCGGGGGCGAGCTTGCCGTCCACCAGCATCAGTTCCAGCAGTGCCGCGATGTTTTTCGAGTACAGCTCCGAGGCGTGCTCGGGCATGGTCGCGGGCAGGTTCAGCGGCGAGGCGATGGTGACCTCGTGCTTGACCACGGTCTGGCCGGGTTCGGTCAGCTCGCAGTTGCCGCCGGTCTCACCGGCCAGGTCGACGATCACGCTGCCGGGCTTCATGCCCTCCACCGCGCCGGCGGTGACCAGGCGCGGGGCCGGGCGGCCGGGGACGAGCGCGGTGGTGATCACCACGTCGAAGCCCTTGATCGCGTCCTCCAGAGCCTGCTGCTGCTTGGCCTTTTCCTCGTCGGTGAGCTCGCGGGCGTAGCCGCCCTCACCGGCGGCGTCGATGCCGAGATCGAGCCACTGCGCACCGACCGAGCGCACCTGATCGGCGACCTCGGGCCGCACGTCGTACCCGGTGGTCCGGCCGCCGAGCCGCTTGGCCGTGGCCAGCGCCTGCAGACCGGCGACGCCGACACCGAGGACCAGCACGGTGGCCGGCTTGACGGTGCCCGCGGCGGTGGTGAGCATCGGGAAGAAGCGGGTCGACTCCGAGGCGGCGAGCAGCACGGCCTTGTAGCCGGCGACGTTGGCCTGCGAGGACAGCGCGTCCAGCACCTGGGCCCGCGAAATACGCGGGATCGCCTCGACCGCGAAGGCTTGCACGCCCGCGTTCTTCAGCGCGCCGATCTGGTTGTCGGCGTTGCGCGGCGCGAGGAAGCCGATCAGCGTCTGCCCGTCGGACAGCTTGGCCACCTCGGCGTCGGAGGGCGGGGCGACCTTGACGACCACCTCGGCCGACCAGGGATCACCGATGGTCGCGCCGGCGGCGACGTAGGCGTCGTCGGGGATGAGCGCGCCGAGACCGGCGCCGGCCTCCACGACGACCTCGACGCCCTGCTTCAGCAGCGACGGGATGATCTTGGGCACCAATGCGACACGCCGCTCGCCCGCGGTGGATTCGCGAACGACTCCGACACGCGCTCCGCGCGGCGACGAATCGCCTACGTTTTGCGTTGTCTCCACTTGTCAGACTTCCTTACTCGAACTGGCTCAGCGTCAGGGCGCGGCGCGTTATTGGTAGACAACAACACCGCACAACGAGGGCTGGACGATGCTACTTGTGAGTAAGTACGTCCAAATCCTCGCAACTGTACCCGGCTGGCAGTGAGGGTAGTTGAGATGCCCGTCACAAGCGGTGGCCGAAAACCGCTGAGCGGACTGTTCTCCAGGTCAGAACGGCCCAGCGTGATATGCGTCATGCCGTGGACTGTGCGCGCGAGGTCGTACACCGTATGGTCTGGCGTGTGGATCACTGCGTCTTCTGTCGCATCGTGGCGGGCACCGCTCCGGCGACCAAGGTCTACGAGGACGACACGCTCTGTGCGTTTCTCGACATCCGCCCCATCGCGCGCGGGCACACCCTGATCATTCCCAAGGCGCACGCCGCCGACCTGGCGGACCTGGACGCCGACACCGGCGCGCGGCTCTTCCGCACCGGCCACCGCCTCGCGCTGGCCGTGCGACGCGGTCCGCTCGCCGCCGACGGCGCGAACCTGGTGCTGAACGATGGCAAGGCCGCCTTCCAGACCGTCGCGCACGTGCACCTGCACGTCGTCCCGCGCCACACCGGCGACAAACTCAGTTTCGCCAAGGGCCTGCTGCTGCGCCGCCCGCACGACACCGAAAGCACCGCCGCCGCGCTCCGCGCCGGCCTCGCCGCGCTGCCCGCCGCGGACACCGATCACGTGGAAGGAAATCAGGCATGACGCTGGACCGGGACGAGCTGACCACCCTGCTCGCACAGCAGTGGGACGCGCTCGCCGCGCTGGTCGCCGACCTGCCCGAAGACCGTTGGCGCACACCGTCTCCGCTGCCCGGCTGGACCGTGTTCGATGTGCTCGCCCACGTCGTCGGGACCGAGTCCTGGCTGCTCGGCGAGCAGCCCCCGGCGCACGATCCGATGCGGCCCAAGACCGATGTGCGCACGCTGCCGCACGTCCGCAACGAGGTCGCGGTGCTCAACGAGATCTGGGTGGACCGGCTGCGGCCGCTGCCCGGCGCGCGACTGCTGGCGCTGTTCCGCGAGGTCACCGACCGGCGGCACGCGGCGCTCGGGGCGCTGAGCGACGAGGAGTGGACGACGCCGACGCAGTCGCCGATCGGGCAGGTGCCCTACGGCCGCTTCATGCGGGTGCGGCTGTTCGACTGCTGGATGCACGAACTCGACGTGGCCGACGCCCTCGGCGTCACCGTCGAGGAGGGCGGTAAGCGCGGCGCGCTGGCGTTCGAGGAGTTCCTCATCTCGATCCCGCGCGCGGTCGGCAAGTTCGGCAAGGCGCCCGACGGTTCAAGGGTGCTGTTCGACCTGACCGGGCCGCACGCGCGCACCCTGCGCGTCCAGGTCGAGGCCGGTCGCGCCGCCTACGCCGCGGAGTTCGACACCCCGCCGACCGTCCAGATCCGGTTGGACTCCCGGCTTTTCGTGCGCCTGGGCGGCGGTCGCACCACCGCCGGGGAACACCTCGACGAGATCGCGATCAGCGGCGACGAGGAGCTGGGGCAGCGACTGGTGCGCAGCCTCGCCTTCACGCTCTGATGCGCTTGTTCCTGGCGAGCTACCGCTTCGGGGCGCACCCCGACCGGCTCGCCGCGCTGGCCGGACCGCCCGGCCGGGTGGCGGTGATCCCGAACGCCTGCGACGCCTGGCCGCAGGCCTGGTCCGGGGCCGTGACCAGCGATCTCGTCCCGCTGCGCAAGCTCGGGTACTCCCCGGAGGTGCTGGACCTGCGCGAGTTCGTCGGCCGCCCGGACGATCTGGAGCGAGCCCTGCGCGGGTTCCCGCTGCTGTGGGTGCGCGGCGGCAACACGTTCGTGCTGCGCGCGCAATTCGCGCGCAGCGGAGCCGATCTGGTGCTGCCGCGCCTGCTCGCCGCGGACGCGCTGGCCTACGCGGGCTACAGCGCGGGCGCCTGCGTGCTGACGCCGGATCTACGCGGCCTGGAGACCAGCGACGACCCGGCCGAGGTCGGGCCCGCGTGCGGGATCGACCCGCGCTGGGACGGACTGGGTCTCGTCGACCACCGGATCGTCCCGCACATCGACTCGGCGCTGGACCCCGACGGCTTCGGCAACCGGCTGGCCGCGGACTACCGGGCCGCGCGGATCGCGCACTGGGCGCTCACCGACGACGCGGTGGTCGTCGTCGACGGGCCGCGCACCGAACTGCTGCCCTAGCGGCGGAACACCACCCAGCGCAGCGCCGAGTACATATAAACGGCCTCGCAGCCGCCCGCCAGCAACCGCGACAGGCGGTAGTCCAGGCCCAGCGCGGTCAGCCCGGTGCCGACACCGAGGATGAAGGCCAGATAGTTGACGACCACGACCACCACGTACACCGCGGCCTGCCGGCCGACGGGCGCGTGCGAGTGGAAATTGAAGGTGCGGTTCAGCACGAACGCGAGCCCGAACGCGCACAGGTAGCCGATGGTGATCGACAGCCAGAGCGGCAGTCCGAGCACGCCCCGGCACAGCGTGAGCAGGATCAGATCCACGGCGAAGGTACCGCTGTTGATCACGGCGAAGCCCAGGAACGTCGGCGCCACAAGGCGATTCAGCCCCCAGGGCAGGCGGGCGACGACCGCCGTGCAGAGCCGGGTGAACCGGTCCGCGAGGGTGTCGGTGGTAGCCGTCTCGAGCACACGACCACCGTGCCAGCGTCAGATGACGGGAAGGTGAGCAGTGAGCGAACCCGCGCTCAGCCGATCTGCCCCAGGCGCTTCGGGCGGTCCAGCGCGGACCAGGCCATCAGCCAGCGCCGCCGGGTGACATCGTCGGAATCGCTGAGCAGGGCATCCAGCAGGATCGCGGGCTCGCGCACCCACTGCTCGGCGAGCGCGGCGAGCGCCTCCCGGCCGAAGAGCCCGGACCGATCCAGCGCGCCGAGCCACTCGCCCACCTGGCCGGCGTGCAGACGCCGCAGCGCCGCGACATCGACGACGCCCTCGGGGAATTCGTCGGCGAACATCGCGGCAACCAACTCGCGGTACCGCGGTGATTCGACTGGCATGACAAACGTCCCCTCCGGCTATGGCGAGCTGTGCGCCGCACGCTCGAGCAGTGGTCCCCGACCCCTGTACCGGAATTCCGACTTCGCGGCGCATCGGCGGCACCGCCGAGACCGTCCGACATCACATCCCGGCCCTACCTTAATCGCGTCGCCCGGCGCTGGTAAGCCCTCGATCCCGCGGGATGCGCGCGGCGGGCTAGCGTTGACGCGTGGACCTGCATGACCTGATCGACCGGCTTCCCGACGGCACCGTGCTGACCGACCCGGACCTGCTCGCCTCCTACCGGCAGGACCGGGCACTGGACCCGGACGCCGGTACCCCGGCGGCGGTGGTGCGCGCCCGGACCACCGCCGACGTGGTCGCCACGCTGCGCTGGGCGCACGAGCACCGCGTTCCGGTGGTGCCGCGCGGCGCCGGATCCGGCCTGTCCGGCGGTTCGACCGCGCTGGACGGCGGGATCGTGCTCTCCACCGAGCGCATGCGCGACATCACCGTCGACCCGGTCACCCGGACTGCGGTGGCCCAGCCCGGCCTGTTCAACGCCGAGGTGAAGCAGGCCGCCGCGGCGCACGGCCTGTGGTATCCGCCGGATCCGTCCTCGTTCGAGTTCTGCTCCATCGGCGGCAACGCCGCCACCAACGCGGGCGGGCTGTGCTGTGTGAAGTACGGCGTGACCACCGATTACGTGCTCGGCATGGAGGTGGTGCTGGCCGACGGCACGGCGGTCCGGCTGGGCGGCCCACGGCTGAAGGATTCGGCGGGCCTGTCGCTGACCAAGCTGTTCGTCGGCAGCGAGGGCACCCTCGGCATCATCACCGAACTGACCTTGCGGCTGCTGCCCGCGCAGCCGCCGCAGGCCACCGTCGTCGCCACCTTCGGCACCCTCACCGCGGCGACGGAGGCGATCCTGGCCATCACCGGCGCGCTGCGCCCGTCCATGCTCGAGTTCATGGACGCGGTGGCCATCAACGCCGTCGAGGACGAGATGCGCATGGGGTTGGACCGCAATGCCGCCGGGCTGCTGGTGGCGCGCTCGGACGCGCCCGGCGAGTTCGCGGCCCGGGAAGCGCAGCTCATGCTCGAAGCCTGTGAAAAGGCCGGGGCCACCGAGGTTTTCAGCACCGAGGACGCGGAGGAGGGCGAAGCCTTCACCGCCGCACGGCGATTCGCCATCCCGGCGGTGGAGAAGATCGGCCCGCTGCTGCTCGAGGACGTCGGCGTGCCGCTGCCCCGCCTCGGCGACCTGGTCACCGGTATCGCGGCCATCGCGGCGCGCAACGACGTGCTGGTGTCGGTCATCGCGCACGCCGGCGACGGCAACACGCACCCGCTGATCGTGCACGACCCGGCCGACGCCGACAACACCGCGCGGGCGCACCGGGCGTTCGGGGAGATCATGGATCTGGCCCTCGAACTCGGCGGCACCATCACCGGCGAGCACGGGGTGGGCCGCCTGAAGAAAGCCTGGTTGCCGAATCAGCTCGGCCCGGAGGTGATGGATCTGACCCAGCGCGTCAAAGACGCCCTGGACCCACGCGGCATTCTCAATCCGGGCTCCATCCTCTGATTAGACTCACGGAACAAACCCGCCTGCGAAGGAGTTCGCTTCACTCATGACCACCAGGCTCGAGCACAATGTCGCCGACACCCGATTCGAGATCTACATCGACGACACCCTCGCCGGGTACGCCGATTACGCCGACCGTGAGGACGTGAAGGTCCGCGACTTCCATCACACGATGACCTTCCCGGAATTCCGCGGGCAGGGCGTGGCGGCCAAGGTGGTGGACTACGCGCTGCGAGATTCCCGCGAGGCGGGCTACACGGTCGTCCCGACCTGCTGGTACGTCGAGAAGTACATCGCCGAGCACAAGGAGTACGCCGACCTGGTCAGCTGATCGGGCCGGCCAGATGCGCCGCGAGGATCGGGCCGATCACGGCGTTGGCCTCCGGGGTGGTCATCCTGTGGTGTTCGAAGCCGGTCTGATGATCGATGATCGCGCCGGTGACGTAGGGCCGCCAGGTGACCACGTTGGGGGTGTAGTCCGGATGGGCGTTGTTGCTGCTGAAGAAGATCAGGTCGCCGTCGAAGGGTTCGGGGCGGTAGGCGGCGGCCTGCCGGATCAGGTTCCGGTAGTCGGCGTAGAGGTTCGCCAGGTCGGTCGCGGTGAGCGTCGACAGGGTGCTTGCCGAGTCGCGCAGTAATTCGGCGGCCCGCTCGGTCAGCGGCCCCAGCCGCTCCGGGGTGGGGACGGCGGTGCCGGGATCGCCCGGCTCGTAACCGATCTCGGCCGGCGCCAGGCCACCGAATTCCACCAGCAGCACCTCCGGCGGCGCCAGGTACTCGGCGGTCTCGGGTTCGGGATCCGCGCGACCGTCCATCAGCACCAGGGTCGGCACCGCCGCGCCCCGGCGCTGCAACTCGACCGCGAGCGCGTGCGCGATCGGAGCACCGGCGGAATAGCCGAAGAGCCGGTAGGGCCCGGTGGGCTGCGTGCGCTGGATCGCGTCGGCGTAGCGGGTGACGCGCGCGGCCAGCGGCTCTTCGGGCTCGGGGCCCCGGATTCCGGGCGATTGGATGCCGTAGACCGGGTGGTCACCGCCCAGGTACCGCAGCAAACCCGCGTAGCCCCAGGCCAATCCGATGGCGGGATGGATACAGAACAGGGCGGGTCCGCTACCGTGCGGACGCAACGGCAGCACGGTGCGCCACGCCGGATCCACCTGCGGGCGTTCCTCGCGCATGCGCCGGGCCAGCGCGCCCGGAGTCGGCTCGCCGAACATCCACTGCATCGGCATCGCGAAATCCAGCCGCGCGCGGAGATCGGTGATCAGGCGGGTGGCGACCATGGAGGTGCCGCCGAGTTCGAAGAAGTTGTCGTCCAGCCCGACCCGGTCCGCGCCCAGCGCCGCTTCGAACGCCGCCACGATCGCCCGCTCCTCCGGTCCGGTCGGCGGACGATACGGCAGATCGCCGCGTGGCCGGGGCAGCGGCGGCGCGGGATAGACGACGGTGCCCGGGGGCGCGGTGACGTCCAGGTCGTCCACGATCAGGGCCGGGTTCGCGGCGAGCACGCCGAGCAGATCGGCGAACCGGTCCGCCATGGCCTGCGCGGTGGCGGGCTCGAACAGGTCGCGGGCGAAGGTCAGGCTGCCGGTCAGGCCGGCGGGTGCGCCGTGCGGGTCGAGGTCCTCCGCCAGCATCCACTCGAGGTCGAATTTCGCGCCGGGCGCGGGCTGTTCGAGCACTTCGAGGTCGAGCCCGGGCAGCCGCACCGGCACCCGGTCGAAGTTCTGGAAGACCAGCAGCACCTGGAACAGGGGGTGATACGCGGTCGAGCGCGCCGGCGCCAGCGCCTCCACCAGCTGTTCGAAGGGCAGGTCGGCGTTGCCGAAGGCGTCGAGGTCGACGTTCTTGGTCGCCGCCAGTACGCTTTCGAAACTCTGGCCGGGCTCGATCCGGCTGCGCAGCACCAGCGTGTTGACGAACATGCCGACCAGGTCGTCCAATTCGCCGTCACCGCGGCCGGCCACCACCGAACCGATGGCCACCTCGGGGCGGCCGGACAGCCGGGCCAGCAGCACGGCGAGGACCGCGTGGGCGACCATGAAGGTGCTCGCTCCGTACCAGCGCGCGGTGCGCTCGATCCGCTCGCGCACGGCCGGCTCGATCCGGAACTCGACCCGCCCCGCGCGATGGGTCCGGACCGGCGGCCGCGGGTGATCGGTGGGCAGCGCCTGCACCGCCGGCAGCCCGCGCAGCGCGCCGCGCCAGTACTCGAGTTGCCGGTGCGCGACGCTCGCCGGATCGCCGTCCGCGCCCAGCAATTCGGCCTGCCACAGGGTGTAGTCCGCGTAATGCACGGGCAGCGGCGGCCATGGGGGCGCGCCACCCGCGCGCCGCGCGGCGAAGGCGACCATGAGATCGCGCGTCATCGGCGCCAGCGACCAGCCGTCGGAGGTGATGTGGTGCAGCACGACCACCAGTACCGCCTCCTCGGGCGCGAGGCGCAAGAGCTCGGCGCGCACCGGCATTTCGGTGGTCAGATCGAAGCCGTCCCCGCACACCCGGGTCAGCTGATCGGGCAGCCGATCGGCGTCGACCTCCGAAACCGGCATCCGCACAGCGGCTTCCGGCAGCACCCGCTGGTAGGGCTCCCCATCCGGGCCGACCGGATAGCGAGTGCGCAGCGCCTCGTGGCGGTCGAGCACGTCGAGCAGGGCGCGGTGCAGGATCTCCGGCTCCAACCGGCCCGAAAGGCGCACGGCGATAGGCACGTTGTAGAGCGGCGAGGCCGGGTCGTACTGGTTCAGGAACCACATGCGGCGCTGCGCCGCCGACAGCGGAACACGCGCGGGCCGAACACGCGGACCGGGGCGCGGACCCGCCGCCCGGACCGCGCCGCTCGCGGCCCGGGCGAGTTCGGCCACGGTGGGCGCGTCGAAGACCGTGCGCACCGTGATCCGGGTGCTGAGCTGCGCGCTGAGCCGGGCGGCACACCGGATCGCCAGCAGCGAGTCGCCGCCGAGGGCGAAGAAGTCGTCCTCCCGGCCGACCCGGGCAACGCCGAGGAGCTCGGTGAAGACGTCGGCGACGACCCGCTCGGTCCGGGTCTCCGGCGGCTCGTAGCGGCCGGACCGCAGCACCGGCTCGGGCAGGGCACGGCGGTCCAGCTTGCCGTTGCCGGTCAGCGGGAGCGCGTCCAGCACGGTGATCGTGCCGGGCACCAGGTGCGCGGGCAGCCTGCGCCCACAGAACTCGCGCAACTCCGCCGGATCGAGACGATCGCCCACGCGCGGCACGATGTAGGAGGCCAGCGCCGTGCTCCCGGTGGGACCGGACCACGGCACCGTCACCGCCGCCGACACGTCGGGGTGGGCGGTCAGCACCGCGTCGACCTCCCCGGGCTCCACCCGGACACCGCGCAGTTTAACCTGGAAGTCGTTGCGCCCCAGATACTCCAGGATCGGCGCGCCCGCGTCGGTGCCGCGCCGGCGGACCAGGTCGCCGGTGCGGTACATGCGCGCGCCCGGCGCACCGAACGGGTCGGCCGTGAAACGCTCGGCGGTCAGCGCGGATCGACCCGCGTACCCGCGGGCCAGGGCCGGGCCCGCCAGATACAGTTCGCCGGCCGTGTCCGGCGGCACCGGGCGCAGGCGGCGGTTCAGCACCATCATGCGCATTCCCGGCACCGGGACGCCCAGGCCCGAGACCTGGTGCACCGCCATCGGTTCGGTGAAGGTGGCCGCGATGGTCGACTCGGAGGGACCGTAGGAATTCAGCAGCCGCCGGCCTGCGGCGAACCGGGCCACCACCTCCGGCGGGCAGGGCTCGCCGCCGGTGGAGACCGCTTCGATCCCCGCCAGTGCGCCCGCGGGCAGGGTGCCCAGCACGGCGGGCGTGGAACACAGGTGGGTGACGCCGTTTTCGGCGATCACCGCGGCCAGCTCCGGGCCGGTCAGCACGTCGCCCTCGGCGATCACGAGGGTCGCCCCGGCGGTGTAGGCCACCAGCAGTTCCAGCAGCGCCGCGTCGAAACTCGGGTTGAGGCAGTGTAATACGCGCGCGCCGGGCCGAGCCCGATAGGAATCGCGCACGGCCGCGACGAGTCCCGCCAGTCCGGCGTGGGTCACGGTGACACCCTTGGGCACACCGGTCGATCCGGAGGTGAAGATGAGATAGGCCGGATGATCCGGGAGTATCGCGGGCGGGCGGGCCCGCGGGATGCCTTCGGGCTCCGGCTCATCGAGCAGAATCCAGCGGACGCCGTCCGGCAGCGCCGCCCGGTGCGCGGACACCGTGATTCCCAGACGAGCGCCGGATACCGCGGCCATCCGCGCGACCCGCTCGACAGGGTTGCCCGCACCGACCGGCACATAGGCCGCCCCGGAACGCGCCACGCCCCAGAACGCGACGACGGCGTTCTGCGAGCGCGGAAGTGCTACCAGCACAGAGGATTCCGGCCCTGCGCCGCACGCGGCCAGGCGGTCGGCCAGCCGATCGGCACGGGCATCGAGTTCGGCATAGGTCAGCTCGCGCGGCGAGCCCGGCGTGACCACCGCCGCGGCGGTTCCGCCCGCCGCCCGCATACCTTCGCGGAGCAGTTCGGGAAGCAACTTGCGGGCGGGTGCCGGGACGCCTTCGAGGACCGGGAGTTCGTCGTCCAGGAGACAGTGCAGCGCCCGCAGCGGGGTTTCCGGCGGTGCGACGAGCAGCTCGTCCAGTATCCGCAGGAACCGCCGATGATGCTCGGCCAGCGAATGCTGTTCGTACAGCGCAGGATTGGCATGGAAGTCCAGGTGCAGTGGACTGTGCGCGCCGTGCTGGTAGAAGTTGACGAACAGGTCCTCGATCGGCCCCGAGGTGAGGATGTGCAGGTCGGTGTCGACACCGGTGAAGTCGACCTCGGCGGGAAAGAGCGCGATGTTCACCACCGGCCCGACCACCCCGCGCCCGCCCACCGGATCCGGCTCGGCCGCGCCCCGCATCTCCTCGTAGCGGAAGCGCTGATGCCGCAGGGCGCCCGACAATTCCAGGCGCAGGGCCTCGAGCAGCGCGCCGGCGGTACGGCGCTCGGTGACGTCCAGGCGCAGGGGCACCATGTTGGCGAGCATGCCGCCCGAGCGCCGCAGCAGCGCCGTGGTGCGGCCGGAGACCGCCAGGTTCACCACCACTTCGTCCAGGCCCGTCACGCGGCCGTAGTAGACGGCCAGGGCGGCCAGCACCAGGGCCGGTGTGCCGGTGCCGAATCGCCGCCCCGCCGCCGAGAGCAGCTCGGCCCGGCGCGGCGAGAGCGTAATCCGCTGCTGCCGGGCCAGCGCCTGCGCGGGCGCGACGCCCTCGGCCAGACTGCATCGCTCCGGCATCCCGGCGACCCGCTGTGCCCAGTAGGCCGCGTCGGACTCGAATCGGCCGGACTCGCGGTAGTCCATCTCCGCGCGGTAGACCCGGTAGAGCTCCTCCGCCGCAGCGGGTTTCGGCTGCACCCCCGCCAGGTCGGCGTTGTAGAGCTCGGCCACCCGGTACAGCATCGTCACCGAGCCGAACCCATCGAGGGCCACATGATGGATGCGCGAGTACGACAGCACCCGCCGCGGTCCCACCCGCAGTACGGCGATCAGCGCCAGCCGATCCGCCGAAAGGTCGATCGGGGCAGCCACATCAGCGCGCATCCAGGCCATGGCCTCGGCCACCGGGTCCGCGGCGGAGCGCAGGTCCCGGTAGCTCACCAGCGGCTCCTGCCGCAGGTCCACCACCTGGTGCGGGCCGTCCGCACGCTGCACCACGCGCACCAGCACCGACCCCAGTTCGCGGGCCGCCCGGCGGATGGCCCGCAGCAGCGTCTCCACTTCCAGCGGCCCGCGCATGTCGATGTACTGCGCCTCGTACAGCGGCACTCCGGGGTCCAGCTGCTGGGCGTACCAGAAACCGAGTTGCGCTGGGCCCAGCGGGAATTCGGTGCGCGTCGGCGAATCCGTGCCGTGGGCGGGCGAAAGTTCACGAGTCATCGGTATCCCCCCGGATCTAGGCGCCGGCCCGGCCGGGCGCGGCGGCTACCGGCGCGGACTCGGTGCGTTGTACGTAGGCCGGAATCTCCGTGCCCGGTGGCGCGATCAACCGGCTGACCACCGCGTGCCGCACGTGGGCGGGCAGGCCGGGCGCGTACTTCTTCACATACGCCGTCATCCACTCCGGCCGCGCCAGCAGGAACGGGAAATCGGTCGCCATCATGGTGCGCACCACCAGCATCGGGATCGGCGAATCCAGCGGATGGAAGTCCTTGTTCCACAGGCCGGGCTGGTCGCAGCCGGGATAGAACTGGCCGAGCATGAAACCCTGTGCGACGAAGGCGGTCTTGAGCTCGGCGTGCAACTCGTCGATCAGCGTGTACTCGCGCAGGTCGGGCAGTGCGGTGATCAGCGTGCGCAGGGCCGCGGCCCCGCCCTCGACGGGCGGCAGATCCGGGAACAGTGCCAGCGCGTCGGCCAGCACCCGGCGCACGTAGGCGGGCGCGGGCCGGGCACCCGGGATCCGGCCGATCCACATCAGGTCACGGCGAATCGACGGACCGACATAGGGGCACACCGGGCCGTCGCGTCCCAGCGCGGGTGTGTGCTCGGTCAGATGGTCCTGCGCCCACCCCCGGACGATATCCACCGCGGATCTGGTGCATGGGCTCGGTATTTCGTTCTTGGACAGCGGGATCCATTTCATCCCCGACCGCGGTCCGATAACGATCTTGGTCATGCTTCACCTCGTCACGTTACGAAGTCGAGTATCCACCCTCCCGATGCGTATTCACAGTGATATTCAGGTCCCGAATTCTGGGGGCAGCAGCTTCGCAAATTCGCTCGCGAAAACACGTAACATCGCCCGCGCGATTCGCGAAGTACCTTGAATGGCCTGGTCACAGGCGATCTCGCCACTTGCATCCAATTAACCCGCGCGTCGCGCGACCACATCGGTTTTACATTCTTCACCGCGCACCCGAATGCTTTCCGAGGACACGAAAGAGGAACTCGACGGCGTCGGAAATATTGCACTACAGCGACGTTCGGATCACGGACACAAAAAAGGCCGGGTGGCCCGAGACGAAATCGCCTCGGCCACCCGGCCGGTAATGCAGATCGCTCAGCCGCGCAGCAGCGCGCGCGACATGACGACGCGCTGGATCTGGTTGGTGCCCTCGTAGATCTGGGTAATCTTGGCGTCGCGCATCATGCGCTCCACCGGGAAGTCGGTGGTGTAGCCGGCGCCGCCGAAGAGCTGCACCGCGTTGGTGGTGACCTCCATGGCCACGTCGGAGGCGAAGCACTTGGCGGCGGCGGAGATGAAGCCCAGGTTCTTCTCGCCACGCTCGGCCCGGGCGGCCGAGGTGTAGACCATCAGGCGCGCGGCCTCGATCTTCATCGCCATATCGGCCAGCATGAACTCGGTGTTCTGGAAGCTGGCGATGGTCTTGCCGAACTGCTTGCGATCCTTGGTGTAGGCGATCGCGGCGTCCAGGGCGCCCTGCGCGAGGCCCACGGCCTGCGCGCCGATGGTCGGACGGGTGTGATCGAGAGTCTGCAGGGCGGTCTTGAAGCCGGTGCCCGGCTCGCCGATGATGCGGTCGCCCGGGATCTTGCAGTTCTCGAAGTACAGCTCGGCGGTCGGGGAACCCTTGATGCCCAGCTTGTGCTCGAGCGGACCGACCACGAAGCCCTCGTCGTCCTTGTGCACCATGAACGCGGAGATGCCGTTCGCGCCCTTGTCGGCGTCGGACACGGCCATCACGGTGTACCAGTCGGACTTGCCGCCGTTGGTGATCCAGCACTTGGAGCCGTTGAGGATCCAGTCGTCGCCGTCGGCCTTGGCGCGGGTGCGCATGGAGGCGGCGTCGGAACCGGCCTCCCGCTCGGACAGCGCGTAAGAGGCCATCTTGCCCGCGACGATGTCGGCGAGCACCTTGGTCTTGAGCTCCTCGGAGCCGTTGAGGATCAGGCCCATGGTGCCGAGCTTGTTGACGGCCGGGATCAGCGAGGAGGAACCACAGACGCGGGCCACCTCCTCGATCACGATGCAGGTGGCGACCGAGTCGGCGCCCTGGCCGCCGTAGGCCTCGGGCACGTGCACGGCGTTGAAGCCCGCGGCGTTCAGCGCGGTGAGGGCTTCCTCGGGGAAGCGGGAGTTACCGTCGACGTCCTTGGCGTGCGGCGCGATTTCCTTCTCCGCCAGGCCGCGGATGGCACCGCGCAGTTCGTCGTGGAAGTCCTCGAGCTTGAACAGGTCGAAATCCGGGTTTCCCGCCATGGGGGCACACTCCTGGCTGTGTCGTCAACGATGTCGGCACTGAGTGCCACATTGTGGTCGAGTATACGCCTGCACTTCGAAACTACGTGCCGATACCGATTGGCACTGAGTGTCAATTCACACGTGCGGTTCGGCATCCAGACTACTCAGTTTGCGAGTCACCAGATCGGCTATCCGACCCGGCGGCATGTCCCGCGGAAACACCGCGACCACCAGTTCCCCGGCGCCGGGCCGGGCGCCCGGCCCGCGCGGAATCGCGGCCAGCTCAACCCGCAGATCGGCCGCGCCGGCATCCGACTCGCCCCGCACCATCCGGCGCAGCAGATAGTTGTGCGTCGCCGTCACCGCGGCCGTGAACTGCACCCGCGCCAGATCGGGGGCGTCGGGCAACCGCTCGCGCAGATAGTCGGTGAACAGCCGCTCGTATCGGAACACCGTGACGATCTCGCGCTCGCGCAGCGCCGGCACCCGCCGCACCACCCGGTACCGCCGCGCCGCGATCTCCCGCCACTGCGTGAACCGCTCGAACACGCCCACCACCGCCGCGCACACCGCGTCCCACGGATCACCCTGCGCCGCCGCCAGATCCGCGGCCGCCCGCGCCAGCTGCGCCTCGTGATCGGCGAAGATCACGTCCTCTTTCGACCGGAACTGCCGGAAGAACGTCCGCCTGCTGATCCCGGCCGCCTCCGCGATCTCGTCTACGGTCGTCGCCTCGTACCCCTTCTCGGCGAATAACCGCAACGCCTGATCGACCACCGCCAGCCGAAACTGCGCCGGGTCCTCCCCCCGCCCTCGCATCGTCTCGTCAGTCGCCACGGGTCAACCGTAGCGAGCACTCATCCGGGGACAACGCGGCAGGAGCTCGAATCTTTTCGCTTGTTGCGTTTATTGCGTATAATTCGAATGACCACTAGTGGCCAGGAGGCTCAGATGACCATGCATTTGACCAAACGTGCCGATCCGGGAGCGATCGAACCCGAGACCGCGGCGCGCGCTCTGCAAGGGATAGAGAGTTACCTCGTACAGCACCCCGACGAACGGGACGTCGAGGTCACCGTCAAGAGTGACAAGCCCGAACCCTTGGTTCTCCCTCGAGAGGTGATGCGCCTGCTGGCGTTCATCCTGACCGAAGCCGCTGCGGGGAACGGGGTCTCGATCGTACCCGCGCACGCGGAGCTGACCACTCAGCAAGCCGCCGAGATGCTGAACGTCTCGCGACCCCATCTGATCGGCTTGCTCGAATCCGGTGCGATGCCCTTCCGATTGGTGGGTACACACCGCCGGATCCGCTTCAACGACGTGAAGAAGTACAAGCAGGAAATGGATGCGAAGAGTCTGGCGGCGGCCGATGAGCTCGCCGCCCTCGGCCAAGAGCTCGGAATCTGAGCATGGCAGTTGTCGCACTCTACGACGCCAATGTTCTGTACGGAAATACCCTGCGCGACATGATGATCCGACTTGCGCAGTCCGATCTGGTAGAAGCCAGATGGACCGACATGATCCTGGACGAGGCTCTCGGCAGCGTTGCGCGCAAGTACCCCGACATCCCGCAGGCGAAGCTCGACAGAGTACGTCGGCTGACCGTCGACGCGGTACCGAAGTGCCTGGTAAAGGGATTCGAACCGCTGATCGAGAAACTGGAACTACCGGATCCCGACGATCGGCATGTGCTGGCGGCGGCCATCACCGCGGGCGCGAAAACCATCGTCACCTTCAATCTCGCAGACTTCCCCGCCGACAGCTTGAGCGAATGGTCCGTCACAGCGAAGAGCCCTGACAGTTTCCTTGTGGATCTGATAGATCGCGATGATCAGATCGTCTGGGCCTGTGTGCTCCAGATCGCCGCTTCACACCGGAACCCGCCTGAAACCACCGGCGACGTTCTGAACAACCTCGAACGAGCGGGGTTGTTCGAGTCGGTCGCGCTCCTGCGCAAGAAGATGTAGACGGGCGCTAGCCCAGGAGTTTGGTGCGGAGGGCCTGGTCCTTTTCGAGGACCATTTTCTCCAGGCCGGCTTGGAACTGTTCCATGCGCGCGCGCAGGGCGGGGTCGGCGGCGGCGAGGATGCGGACGGCGAGCAGGCCCGCGTTGCGGGCGCCGCCGATGGAGACGGTGGCGACGGGGACGCCGGCGGGCATCTGGACGATGGAGAGCAGGGAGTCCATGCCGTCGAGGTATTTCAGGGGGACGGGGACGCCGATCACCGGGAGCGGGGTGGCCGAGGCGACCATGCCGGGCAGGTGGGCGGCTCCGCCCGCGCCCGCGATGATGACCTGGAGGCCGCGGCCCGCGGCGTCGCGGGCGTAGTCGAGCATGCGCTGCGGGGTGCGGTGCGCCGAGACGACGCCGACCTCGAAGCGAATGCCGAACTCCGCCAAGGCTTCCGCGGCGGCCTCCATGGTGGGCCAGTCGGAATCGCTGCCCATGATCAGGCCAACTTGCGGAGTGCTCATGCGTGGGGATCCCATCCGTCGGTCCAAACCGCGTGCGACATCCAGTGCGCCGCCCGCTCTGCCTGCTCCCGCACCACCGCGACATCGTCGCCGAGCACGTTGACGTGCCCGATCTTGCGGTCCGGGCGTTCGCTCTTGCCGTACATGTGCACCTTCGCCTGCGGCAGCCGCGCGAACAGGTGGTGCAGCCGCTCGTCCATCGACATCGCCGGCGCCTCCGGCGCACCCAGGACGTTGGCCATCACGGTGACGGGGGCCAGCGGGCTGGTGTCGCCGAGCGGATAGTCCAGCACGGCGCGCAGGTGCTGCTCGAACTGACCGGTGCGGGCGCCGTCCATGCCCCAGTGCCCGGAGTTGTGCGGGCGCATGGCCAGCTCGTTCACCAGCAGGTCGCCGTCGCGGGTCTCGAAGAGCTCGACCGCCATCGCGCCGACCACGCCGAGTTCGCGCGCCAGGTTCAGCGCCAGCGATTCCGCCCGCAGCGCCAGCTCCTCGGACAGGTCCGGGGCGGGCGCGAGCACCACGGCGCACTGGCCGTTGCGCTGCACCGTCTCCACCACGGGCCAGGTCGCGGCCTGGCCGTAGGGCGAGCGCGCCACCATCGCCGACAGCTCGCGCGCGAGATCCACCTTCGCCTCGGCCAGCAGTTGCGCGCCGCGGGCCAGCTGCTCGGTCACCAGGGTCTCGGCCTCGGCGGCGTCCACCGGCATCCACACCCCGCGACCGTCGTAGCCGCCGCGCACGGCCTTCAGCACGAACGGCCACCCGTGCTCGTCACCGAAGCGCACCGCGTCGGCCACCGAGTTCACCTCGGCGAACGCCGGCACCGGCAGCCCCAGCTCGGACAGCTTCACGCGCATGGCCAGCTTGTCCTGGGCGAAGACCAGCGCCGACGGCGGCGGCTGCACGTTCACACCCTCGGCGACCAGCGCCTCCAGATGCTCGGTCGGCACACCCTCGTGATCGAAGGTCAGCGCGTGCGAACCGAGGGCCGCCTTGCGCAGCGCGGCCAGATCGTTATGACTGCCGAGCACCACTTCGGGGCTGACCTGAGCGGCCGGATCCTCGGGGTTCTCGGCCAGCACGCGCAGGCGCTGACCGAGCGCGATCGCGGCCTGATGCGTCATCCGCGCCAGCTGACCGCCACCGATCATGGTCACGGTGGGCATGGCGGATCGATCGGAGAATCGCGCGGGGGTCACGTCATAGGATCTTGTCATGTCGGGAAGCGATGATCGCTACCGGTACACTCGATCCTTGTGTCATTCGTCGACGGCGTGGTCAACGTTCTCCCCAGACCCCTGGCGGAGATCGCTTTCCGCCACCACGAGCTGATCAAGTTCGCGATCGTCGGCGGCATCACGTTCGTCATCGACAGCGGCATCTTCTACTTTCTGAAGCTGACCGTGCTGACCGAGAAGCCGGTCACCGCCAAGATCATTTCCGGCGTCATCGCCGTCATCGCGTCCTACATCCTGAACCGCGAATGGTCCTTCCGGAACCGCGGCGGCCGGGAACGCCATCACGAAGCCTTCCTGTTCTTCGCCGTCAGCGGCGTCGGCGTGATTCTCAGCTTCCTGCCGCTGTGGGTCTCCAGCTACGTCTTCGACCTGCGCGTACCCGCCGTCAGCTTGATGGTGGAGAACATCGCCGATTTCATCAGCGCCTTCATCATCGGCAATCTGCTGCAGATGGCGTTCCGGTTCTGGGCCATGCGCCGCTGGGTCTTCCCCGACGAGATGAACCAGCTCGTGGAGGAATTCGAGGACGAGTTCCTCTTCGAGGAAGAACAGCTCGGGCACAGCTAGCGCGGTTCGGCGATCACCGCGGTCGAGGTCACCCGCGCGGCGGTGGAGCCGAGGAACACCGCGAACAGGGCCGGACGCCGCCGCTGCAATTCCAGCCGGCCGCCGTCGGCCTCGATCAGCGCCCGGGCCAGGGCCAGGCCCACGCCGGTGGAACCACCGGCCGAGAAACCCCGATCGAAGATGTGCGGCGCGAGTTCGTCCCGGATGCCCTCGCCCTCGTCGGCGACCTCCACGCACACCAGCGGCTCGCGCGCATTGCCCGGCCGGACCGTGCGCACCGACACGGTGCAGGTGCCGCCGCCGTGCATCAGCGCGTTGTCGACCAGCACCGCGACTGCCTCGCGCAGCCGCTGCGCGGTGATCGGCGCGCGCAGGGTCTTGTCACCGGTGAGCACCAGCGTCCGGCCCGCCTCGCTGAACGGATGCCGCCACTCCGCCACGACACCGCGCAGTTCGTCCATCACCGGGATGGGGTCGCGATCGGCGGCGTCCTCGTCCCGCGAGGCGCGCACCAGATCGTCGATGGCCTCGGTGAGCCGGTCGACCTGCGCCATCGCCTCCTCGGCCTCGTGCACCACCTCGGGATCGGTGTGCGCGGACAGCTCGTCCAGGCGCAGCCGCACCGCGGTGAGCCGGGACCGCAGCTGATGCGAGACGTCGGCGACCAGCGCGTGCTCGCGCTGCAACCGCCCGGCGATCTCCACGGTCGCCGAATCCAGCACATCGGAGACCCGGTCCAGTTCGGAGATGCCGTGCCGGCGTGGATCGGGCCGGAAATCGCCCATCGCCAGCCGGGCGGCCCGCGCCGCCACGTCCCGCAGCGGATCGGCCACCCGGCGCGCCGTCACCACCGCCACCGCGACGGCCGCGCCCAGCGAGGCCAGCACCGCCAGCGCCACCGCCGCGACGGCCTGGCGCTGCATGGCGTGCATCGGGCTGCTCGGCACCTCCAGCCGCAACGATCCCGAGGTGCCCATGGCCAGCGACTCCATCAGCGGGTCCGGGACCTCGTCGGCGCCGATGTCGATCCGCGACGCGCTGTCCTGCGGCGTCGGATAGACGATGGTCAGCTTGCCGTCCTTGGGCACCAGCGGCCGCACCGTGCGGATGTCGAGGCCGCCGCGCACCAGCCCGTCGGCCTGCTCCTGCGCGATCACCTCCACCGCGATCCGGTCCAGCCGGCCGCGCAGATCGGTGCGGGTGATGTCCTCCACCCACAGCCAGGCGGTGTAGGTCAGCGGCAGGCCGAGGACCACCGTGGTGATGGTCAGCACGGTGAGCATGGACCGCAGGATCCGGCGGCGCACCTCGGTCAGCGCCCGTTCGGCACGACGTCATGGTTACGCCGCGCGCTCGACCCGCTCATGCCGTGTTCAGCCGGAAGCCGACACCGCGCACCGTGACGATGCGCCGCTCCGCCATCGGGCCCTCGTCCCCGATCTTGCGGCGCAGCCACGACATGTGCATGTCCAAGGTCTTGGAGCCGCGCAGTTCCGCGTCGCCCCACACCTCGCGCAGGATGGTCTCGCGCGGGACCACCTGCCCCGCCCGGTCGATCAGCACCTTGAGCAGCTCGTATTCTTTGTTGGCCAAACCGATCTCGACGCCGTTGACCAGCACGCGCCGGGCGGCCGGCTCCAGCCGGATCCCGCCCACCTCGACCGCCTCGTCGCCGATTCCGCTGCGGCGCAGCAGGGCTCGCACCCGGGCCAGCAGCTCGGCGAGCCGGAACGGCTTGCCGACGTAATCGTCGGCGCCCGCGTCCAGCCCGACCACGAAATCCACCTCGTCGGTGCGCGCGGTGAGCATCAGCACGGCCAGATCGGCGCCGCGGGCGCGCACCTGCCGGCACACCTCTAGCCCGTCCATGCCGGGCAGGCCGAGATCGAGGATGAGCAGATCGTGGCCGCCCTCCAGGGCGCGGCGCAGCACGTTCGGGCCGAAGCTCTCGACGGTGACCGAGTACCCCTCACGGCCCAGCGCCCGGGAAAGCGGTGCAGCGATGGCCTCGTCGTCCTCGGCCAGCAGTACGGCGGTCATGGAACTAGATTACGGTCCCCACTGCGCCGTGCCGTGCTGGCGCTCCTCATCGAAGACCTGGTGATAGAGCAGGTTGTGCACCTGTTGCACCTGCGGGATGTCGTCGAACTCCAGCGGCTCCTCCGAGGAGGACCCGATGATCAGTGTGCCCGTGCCCAGCATCCGGTCGAACAGGCCGTGCCGGAACTGCACACTCGAGATGCGGCTCATCGGGATATCGATCCCGGTGTGCGTGAAAACCCCCTGGCGCACCAGGACCCGGCGCTCGGTGACGAGGAAATGCGTCGACTTCCATTGCAGCATCGGCCCGATGCTGCGCCAGGCGAGGATGCCGGCCCACAGCGCGAGGATCACCAGCAGCACGATCGTGCGCGCCGACCCCTCGACCTTCCGGGAGGCGAGCCCGCCGAGGAATCCGGCGAGGGCGGTGGCGACGACCAGCGTGACGATGGGCCAGAACAGCATCTTCCAATGCGGATGCCGATGCAGGATGAGCCGCTCGTCCGGCGCCAGCGCCTCCTCGGGGGAACCCATGGTCGAACCCTACCGCTCGAAGATGCCAGAATGCCTGACACCGGGCCCGGCGTGCTGCACAATCGACCGCGGTCCGAACTCGGCGCCCGGAGGCGGCAGCGCAGTAGCACCTCATTCGCATCGGCAAGTTTTCGCACTTTCTAATGTTCTGTCCTGCTCGTAAAACCATGCTCGACAACGACCGTGGAGGCGTGTGTGACCAGGGACCTGACCCAGCTGGAGATCCTCACCGAGCTCGAACCGGTGGCCGAGGAGAACCTGAACCGGCACCTGTCGATGACCAAGGACTGGCACCCGCACGACTACGTGCCCTGGGACGAGGGCCGCAACTTCGCCGCGATGGGCGGAATCGATTGGGAGCCCGAGCAATCCCAGCTCAGCGAGGTCGCCAAGGCGGCCATGATCACCAACCTGCTCACCGAGGACAACCTGCCCTCCTACCACCGCGAGATCGCCGAGCACTTCTCCCAGAACGGCGCCTGGGGCACCTGGGTCGGCCGCTGGACCGCCGAGGAGAACCGGCACGGCATCGTGATGCGCGACTACCTGGTGGTCACCCGGGGCGTCGATCCGGTGGCGCTGGAGAACGCGCGCATGGTGCATATGACCAACGGGGTGCGCGCGCCCGAGGGCGGCGGCGGCTTCCTGATCAACGTCGCCTATGTGACCTTCCAGGAGCTCGCCACTCGCGTCAGCCACCGCAATACCGGCCGGGCCTGCAACGACTCGGTCGCCGACCGCATGCTGCAGCGCATCGCCGCCGACGAGAACCTGCACATGATCTTCTACCGGAACCTGTGCGGCGCCGGGCTGGACCTGGTGCCCGATCAGGCGGTCGAGGCGATCGCGGCCGTGCTGCGGCACTTCCAGATGCCGGGCTACGGCATGCCCAACTTCCGCCGCAACGGCGTGATGATGGCCAAGCACGGCATCTACGACCTGCGCCAGCACCTCGAGGAAGTGGTGCAGCCGGTGCTGAAGAAGTGGAACATCTTCGAGCGCGACGACTTCGGCCCGCGCGGTGAACGGGCCAGGGAGGAGCTGGCCCGGTTCCTGGAGAAGCTGGGGCAGGACGTGCTCAAGTTCGAGGAGCAGCGCGACCGCATGCTCGCCCGGGAGAAGGCCCGGGGCCTGCTGCCCGTGTCCTAGTACTCCGCGCGCAGGTGGGTGACGTCCCCCGCCGAGACGGCCCGGTCGCCGATCACCAGGCGGCCGTGGTCGTCGATGCCGGTGGCGACCCCGGTCAGCACTTCACCACCCGGCAGCTCGGCCCGCACCTCGGCGCCGATGGTCGCGCAGCGGGCGCGGTAGGCCTCGATCAGCCCGGTGGTGTCCCAGCCCGCGGTGCGCCAGGCGGCGAACCGGCGGGCGAATTCGGTCAGCAGGGACCGCACCAGCGCGGTGCGGTCCAGATTCGCGGCGCCGGCCAGCAGCAGCGAAGTCGCGTGCGGCACCGGCAATTCCGGCTCGGCCAGGCTCACGTTGATGCCGACGCCCACCACCACGGCGGGCGCGTCGCCGCTGAGGGCCACCTCGGCCAGGATGCCCGCGACCTTGCGGCCGCCGATCAGCACGTCGTTGGGCCACTTCAGATTCGCGTCCACGCCCGCGGTCGCGCGCAGCGCGTCGACCACCGCGACGCCGGTCAGCAGCGGCAGCCAGCCCAGCACCGACGGGTCGATCCCGCGCAGCCGCACCAGGATCGACATCGAGATCTGCGCGCGGGGCGGACTGACCCAGTTGCGCGCGTGCCGCCCGCGACCGGATTCCTGCGCCTCCGCCAGCAGCACCGTCTGCTCGATGCCCGGCTCGCCCGCCCGCGCGATCAGGTCGGCGTTGGTCGAACCGGTCGACTCCACCACCTCGAGCCCGGAGAAGAACGACAGCTCGGACGACTCGTCGAGCGCGCGCCGCAACTGTTCGGCGTCCAGGGGCGGGCGCGGCACGGAATCCAAGGGGGTCGGCACGAACAGTCACGCTACTCGGTGCCGCCGCGGGCGCGGGCGCGCATCGCGTTGCGGCGGAGGCCGATTCCCCGACTCCGCGATCGACCAGGAACTTTGCGCTTTTGATAGGCCCAGAACATGATCTAGCTGCGCTTATTTGTACTGACTGGTAGCACCACTCCGGTTAGTGAGGGCGGCTGTCACTGGTTACACTCCGGAGCCATGACGAGTGTCCAGCAGCAGTCCGCGCAAGATCCGGCGGGCGCCCCCGATATCCACACCACCGCCGGGAAGCTGGCCGACCTGCGGAATCGTCTGGAAGAAGCCAAGCACCCGATGGGTGAGGCCGCCGTCGACAAGGTGCACGCCAAGGGCAAGATGACCGCCCGCGAGCGCATCCTCGCCCTGCTGGACGAAGGTTCCTTCGTCGAGCTCGACGCCCTCGCCCGGCATCGCAGCGTGAACTTCGGCCTGGAGAACAACCGTCCGCTGGGCGACGGCGTGGTCACCGGCTACGGCACCATCGACGGCCGCGACGTCTGCATCTTCAGCCAGGACGTCACCGTCTTCGGCGGCAGCCTCGGCGAGGTCTACGGCGAGAAGATCGTCAAGGTGATGGACCTGGCCCTCAAGACCGGCCGCCCGCTGGTCGGCATCAACGAGGGCGCCGGCGCGCGGATCCAGGAGGGCGTCGTCTCCCTCGGCCTCTACGGCGAGATCTTCCACCGCAACATCCAGGCCTCCGGCGTGATCCCGCAGATCTCGCTGATCATGGGCCCGGCCGCGGGCGGGCACGTCTACTCCCCCGCGCTCACCGACTTCGTCGTCATGGTCGATGGCACCTCGCAGATGTTCGTCACCGGCCCGGACGTGATCAAGACCGTCACCGGCGAAGACGTCACCATGGAGGACCTGGGCGGCGCGCACACGCACATGACGAAATCCGGTGTGGCGCACTACGTCGCCTCCGGCGAGCAGGACGCCCTGGACTACGTCAAGGATCTGCTGTCCTACCTGCCCAGCAACAACCGCGCCGAGGCGCCGCGCTTCCCGGCCACCGATCCGATCGACGGGGCGATCGAGGATTCGCTGACCGAGGAGGATCGCGAGCTCGACACGATCATCCCGGACTCGCCGAACCAGCCCTACGACATGCACGAGGTCATCCGTCGCCTGCTCGACGACGACGAGTTCCTCGAGGTGCAGGCCGAGCGCGCGATGAACATCATCGTCGGCTTCGGCCGGGTGGACGGCCGCAGCGTCGGCATCGTCGCCAACCAGCCCACCCAGTTCGCGGGCTGCCTGGACATCGACGCCTCGGAGAAGGCCGCGCGCTTCGTGCGCACCTGCGACGCGTTCAACATCCCGATCATCACCCTGGTCGATGTTCCGGGCTTCCTGCCCGGCACCGGCCAGGAGTACAACGGCATCATCCGGCGCGGCGCGAAGCTGCTCTACGCCTACGGTGAGGCCACTGTGGGCAAAATCACGATCATCACCCGCAAGGCCTACGGCGGCGCGTACGACGTGATGGGCTCCAAGCACATGGGCGCCGACGTCAACCTGGCCTGGCCCACCGCGCAGATCGCCGTCATGGGTGCTTCCGGCGCAGTCGGTTTCGTGTACCGCAAGCAGCTCTCGGAGGCCGCGAACAGCGGCGGTGACGTGGACGCTCTGCGCCTGGAATTGCAGAATGAGTACGAGGACACCTTGGTGAACCCGTACGTGGCCGCGGAACGCGGATACGTGGACGCGGTGATCCCGCCCTCGCACACGCGTGGCCAGATCGTCTCGGCACTTCGGTTGCTGGAACGCAAGATGGTCACCCTGCCGCCGAAGAAGCACGGCAACATCCCGCTGTAGTAGCGCGATACACGAGTTTCGCGATACGCCTGCGAGAAGCGACAGAGAGGATCTGGCACTGTGACGACTGTGGCAGAAGAAGATGTGTTGACCGCCGTCGAGTTGGACCTCACCGTCGACTCGATCGCGGACGCGGCCGAGGCGGCCACCGCCGCGGCCACGGGCGCGGGCGAGCAGCCGCTGTTCCGGATCGTCAAGGGCGCGCCCACCGATGCCGAGGTCGCCGCGCTGGTCTGCGTGCTGACCGCGGCCGCCAACGGCGGTGGCGCACCGGCCGAGCGGGGCCCGCAGGATCTGTGGGGCCGCCCGACCATGTTGCACCGCGGCACCTCCCCGTTCTCCCCGTACGCCTATCCCCAGCTCTCCCACCTGCGTTGAGCAAGCTGGAGCTCGTACTCGGCTCCGCCTCACCCGCACGCCGCGAGGTGCTCCGCTCCGCGGGCATCGAACCGGTGGTGCGGGTATCCGGCGTGGACGAGGACGCCGTCGCCGCGGCGCTGCCCGCGGATTCCACGCCGGAGACGATCGTGGTGGAACTGGCCCGGGCCAAGGCCGAATGGGTCGCCGACACCGACATTCCCGCCGATTGCGTTGTCGTCGGCTGTGATTCGATGCTGCTCGTCGACGGCGAACTGCAAGGCAAACCGCATACCCCCGAGGTGGCGCGGGCCCGCTGGGCCGCGATGGCCGGCCGCAGCGCCGACCTGCTGACCGGGCACTGCGTGCTGCGGATCCGCGACGGCCGGGTCACCGCCACGGCGGTCGACTGCAGTTCCACCACAGTGCATTTCGCCAAGCCGGAGCCCGCGGAGCTGGAGGCCTACATCGCCACCGGCGAGCCGCTGCAGGTGGCGGGCGCGTTCACCCTGGACGGGATGGGCGGCTGGTTCGTCGACCGGATCGAGGGCGACCCGTCCAGCGTCATCGGGATCGGCTTACCACTGCTGCGCCGTCTCCTTGACGATGTTGGGGTCGGCGTTGCGCAGCTGTGGGGCCACCCGCCCCGCTGACGGTGCCGCCAGCGCCGGCTCCTCGGCCGCCCCGTCGGCGCCGACCGGGACCGGGGCCGCCTCGCGACGGGCCAGCAACTCCAGCCGCGCCAGGCACAGCTCGGGTTCCACGAACGGCAGCAGCCGGGCGCCGATCGCACCGCGCCCGCCGTTGCGGTCCAGCACCTCTTCGATCAGACCGAGATGCACGCCGCAGACCACCTCGGAGTGCGTGCGGGCCAGCTCGCGCAGCGGGCAGGCCGTCATCCGGATCAGCACCTGATCGTCGTTCTCGGCGGCCGGATCGCGCTCGGGGGCGAAGCCCAGTTCCGAGAGCAAGGTCATGGTGACGTCTTTGGCGTCTTCCAGGTTCTCCACCCGGTGATCACCGGCGTCGAGTTTGGCGCCCCAGGCGCGGCCCGCGGTGATCGCGGCTTCGGAGCGGCGGCGCGGGTCGTTGCCGAGCTGATCGGCGAGCACCTGGGCCAGCTCCTGATACCCCACCGAACGCTGCACGGCGCTGTAGCCGATGCGCGGGCGGCCGCGGCCGCGCGGTGGTTGCTGGAACTGGCGGACCAGGGATTCCTTGGTGAGCACGTCGAGATGGAATCGGACCGTGGTGACGTGCTGCCCGGTGATTCTGGCCAGTTCCTGAGCATCGAGAGGCTCACTGGCGCCACGTAGGATCGCGAGCAGTCGCCGTCGCGGCCACGAATCGGACATAGCTCACCCCTCCTCCCGGGAGACTTTATCGGATGTGGGTGCGATTTATTCGCCCATTCAGCCGATTTGTGATCTGAAACGAGATTCACCTACGCAGCACACTTACCATCGTTATGCAGCACGAAACGCCGAAACCGCCGTCTACCTCGTCTGAAGGAACCACATCGTGCCCGTCGCCCCGGATCCAGCATCCCTCTTCGGAACATATGCCCATCCTCACCGACTAGTAACCACAGAGTGGCTGTCGGCAAACATCGGCGCGCCGGGGCTGAAGGTCATCGAGTCCAACGAGGACGTCCTCCTATATGACATCGGTCACGTTCCGGGCGCGGTGAAGATCGACTGGCGGGGCGATCTCAGCGATCCGGTCACCCGGGACTACATCGACGGCGAGCAGTTCACCGAGCTCATGCGGGCCAAGGGAATCCAGCGCGAGGATACCGTGGTGCTCTACGGCGACCGGGACAACGCGCAGGCCGCCCACACGCTGTGGCTGTTCACGCTGTTCGGGCACGCCGACGTGCGCCTCCTCGACGGCGGGCGCGCGGCCTGGCTGTCCGAGGAGCGCGACACCACCTTCGACGTGACCGTCCCGGCGCGCAGCGATTACCCCGCGGTGCAGCGCGACGACGCCACCGCCCGGGCCTTCCGCGACGACGTGCTGGCGCATCTGGGCAAGCCGCTGGTCGACGTGCGCGCCCCCGAGGAGTACGCGGGCGAGGTGACGCCGAAGCCGGAGAGCCCGGAGGCCTCGGCGCTGCGCGGCGGCCACATCCCCACCGCGCGCAATATCGAATGGACCCGGGCCATCGGCGCGGGCGGCCGCTTCCGGTCGCGCGCCGAACTCGACGAGCTCTACGGCGGCCTGGCCGACTCCGACGATCTCATCGTCTACAGCCGCGTCGGCGAGCGCTCCAGCCTGAGCTGGTTCGTGCTGACCTATCTGCTGGGCTTCGGCACCGTGCGCAACTACGACGGGTCCTGGGCCGAATGGGGAAACTCGGTGCGGATGCCGATCGCCAAAGGCACTGAACCCGGCGCGGTTCCGGCCCCGGCGAAACCGGTCGCCAAGCGGCGCTAGCTCACACCGGGTAGCCAGGTGTGATGTGCGACCTACTGTCGAGTAGGGCTATCCGAGTGCGTCAACTATTGGCAGACTGCCTACACTCGCCCGAGACGTAAGCTGTCGACCCACGGGAGCGGAAAGCCTGCGCAGCGACCCATACCCGCGAAGCGACCAAAGATTGCAAACCAGGAGGCTCAGTGCCCAGCCATGCCAGCGCGCGAATCACGAAGGTACTCGTAGCTAATCGAGGCGAGATCGCCGTGCGCGTGATCCGGGCGGCCAAGGATGCCGGCATCGGTAGCGTCGCGGTCTACGCGGAACCCGACGCCGATGCCCCCTTCGTGAAGCTCGCCGACGAAGCCTTCGCCCTGGGCGGCCAGACTTCGGCCGAGTCGTACCTCGTGTTCGACAAGATCCTCGACGCCGCCGCCAAGTCCGGCGCCGACGCCATTCACCCCGGCTACGGATTCCTCTCCGAGAACGCCGACTTCGCCCAGGCCGTCCTCGACGCCGGGCTGATCTGGATCGGCCCGTCCCCGCAGTCCATCCGCGACCTCGGTGACAAGGTCACCGCCCGCCACATCGCCGAGCGCGCCTCCGCGCCGATGGCGGCGGGCACCAAGGACCCGGTCAAGAACGCCGACGAGGTCGTCGAGTTCGCCAAGCAGTACGGCGTGCCGGTCGCGATCAAGGCCGCCTTCGGCGGCGGTGGCCGCGGCATGAAGGTCGCGCACACCATCGAGGAGATCCCGGAGCTGTTCGAGTCCGCCACCCGCGAGGCGGTCGCCGCCTTCGGTCGCGGCGAATGCTTCGTCGAGCAGTACCTGGACAAGGCCCGCCACGTCGAGGCGCAGGTCATCGCCGACAAGCACGGCAACGTCGTGGTCGCGGGCACCCGCGACTGCTCGCTGCAGCGCCGCTTCCAGAAGCTGGTCGAGGAGGCCCCCGCGCCGTTCCTCTCCGACGCCGTGCGCGCCGAGATCCACTCCTCCGCCAAGCGGATCTGCCGTGAGGCCGGGTACTACGGCGCAGGCACCGTGGAGTACCTGGTGCAGGGCGAGACGGTGTCCTTCCTCGAGGTGAACACCCGCCTGCAGGTCGAGCACCCCGTCACCGAGGAGACCGCGGGCATCGACCTGGTGCGTCAGCAGTTCCGCATCGCCGAGGGCCACGAGCTCTCGATCAAGGAGGATCCGACCCCGCGCGGCCACTCCTTCGAGTTCCGCATCAACGGTGAGGACGCCGGCCGCGGCTTCCTGCCCGCCCCCGGCCCGGTCTCGGTGTACAAGGAGCCGACCGGCCCCGGCGTGCGCGTCGACTCCGGCGTGGTGCAGGGCAGCGTGATCGGCGGCCAGTTCGACTCGATGCTGGCCAAGCTGATCGTCACCGGCGAGAACCGCGACCAGGCGCTGGAGCGCGCGCGGCGCGCGCTGGCCGAGTACGAGGTCGACGGCCTCGCCACGGTCATCCCGTTCCACCGGGCCATCGTCGAGGATCCCGCGTTCATCGGTGACGGCGAGAAGTTCGACGTCTACACCAAGTGGATCGAAACCGAGTGGGTCAACAACGTCGAGCCGTTCACCCCGGGTGCGGTCGCCGACGACGAGGACGAGGATCTGCCCCGGCAGCGCGTCGTCGTCGAGGTCGGCGGTCGGCGGGTCGAGGTGTCGCTGCCCGGTAACTTCACCGTCGGTGGCGGCGGCACGGCCAACGGCGCCGGCGCGATCCGCAAGAAGCCCAAGCCGCGCAAGCGGGGCGGCGCGGGCGGCGGCGCGGCCTCCGGTGACGCGGTCACCGCGCCCATGCAGGGCACCGTGGTCAAGGTCGCCGTCGAAGAGGGCCAGACCGTCGAGGCCGGCGATCTGATCGCCGTGCTCGAGGCCATGAAGATGGAGAACCCGGTCAACGCGCACAAGGCCGGTGTGGTCACCGGTCTGGCCGTCGAGGCCGGTGCGGCGATCACCCAGGGCACCGTGCTGGCGGAGATCAAGTAGGCCAGAGTTTTTCGAGGCGGGCGTGGACGACAGAGTCCACGCCCGCTTCGCGTTTTAACGCACGTCACGGCATGCCGCGTCGCGACGCTGTCGGCAGAAAAGTCCGTTCGTCTCACTTCGAGCGACAACCCTGAAGTAAACGTGAAGGTTGTCGCGCAGAGTGGGACGTGAAGGTATCCCGAACACTGGGTGGGGGTAGCGCCCGCGCCAAGCCTCGAACTCGAGCCCTGTCGTATGGTGGTCCGGTGACCAGCTCCAATGTTGCCGAGGTGATCCGCGGACGCAGCGCCTCGGGTAGTCGCGCTGACGGGAACCGGCTGGTGCTGGTCATCGAGGGCGGCGGTAGTCGCGGGGTCTTCGCGGGCGGCATGGTCGTCGCGCTGGAGGAACTCGGGCTCGGCTCGATCTTCGACGCGGTGTACGGCACCTCCGCGGGTGCGCTGAACGGCGCGTGGTTCCTGTCCGGGCGGGTGGTGCCCGGCATGCGCACCTGGACCGATCCCATGATCCTGCGGCGCACCGTCGATTCGGCCCGGATGCTGCGCGGCCGCCGTGCGTTCGACCTGAACTGGCTGGTCGAGCAGGTCTACGACGGGATCGAGCCGATGGATTTCCCGGCCGTTCTGGGCAACGCCACGACGTTCCACCCCGTCGCGACCGATATCCGCAGCGGTCTCGCGGTGGATCTGCATCCGTTCATCACCGACAAGGTCTCCTTGCAGACCGCGCTGCGCGCCTCCGCCGGGCTGCCGATCCTGGCCGGGCCGCCGGTCCCCCTCGGCGACGCGCACTACCTCGACGGCGGCATCGCCGAATCCGTGCCGATCCGGATCGCGGTGCGCGACGGCGCGACGCACGCCCTGGTGCTGCGCACCCGCCGCGTCGACGAGTTCCGCGGGCCGGAGCCGTTCCTGCACCAGTTCGTCGGCGGCAACTATCTCCGGCTACGCGCGCCGGGCGCGTATCGCGCCTGGATGTCCAGACCGGATCAGCAGACCGTCGAAGACAGCTTCCTCGCCGAACTGGGGCCCGCCGCCCTGCAGATCCATCCGCCGCTGGGTTCGCCCACCGTCGCCAGCGCCTCGCGCGACACCGACCTGCTCACCGCGGCCCTGGAGATCGGCCGCCACGCGGTGCTGGACGCGCTCAGCGAGACCGTTCGCGCCGCCTGAGAGCTCACCCGAGGGCGATCGAGGCCCCGCCGGAGAACGGCGAATCGTGCAGCGCCAGCCGGCTCGGGGTGACCGAGTCCGGGATATCGAAGACCAGCTTGCCCGTGGCGGATTCGCCCGGCTCCAGCTTGATCGTGTTGCGGTGCTTGCCGTTGCCCTGCAGGAACGTCGCGAGCAGGTGCGGATCGAGCTGATTGCCCGCGCTGTCGAACAGCTTCTGCCCGAAGGGCGTGAACCATTTCGCCTCGTCCGCGATATTGCGCACGGTCAGCGTCACGATGAGGAACGAACCCGTCGCCCGCTGCGACCCGACCTTCGGCACCCCGGATTCGACACCGGTGACCTCGAACTCGAACTTGCCGTCCCGCACGGCGGACCCGGCGGGCGCGATCTCGGGCCCCGGTTCCGGTTCCGGCCCGGGCTCGGAGATCCCGGGCGGATTCGCCACCGTGGCACCGCCGCTGCCCGTGTCACTGCTGCTGGCCAGCACGGCGAAACAGCCCGCGGCCAAGGCGAAGGGAGCCAGGCACAGCGCGATCAGGGCGTAGATGGTCTTCCGGATGATGCCGCGCTTGCGCCGTCGGGCCGGTGGTCGCGCGGGTGGCGCGTAGCCCGGGCCGCGGGACGGCCATCGTTGACCACGCTGCCGTACAGGCGTGGACGGCCTTCCCGATGCCGCAGGCGGTGACGCTGTTCCGGGCCGGGCAGCCGCCGCACGCCCAACTGCCGCAGGCAGCGCTGTTCCGGGCCGGACAGCTGCCGAACTTCCAGCTGCTGTCGGCCGCCCCAACTGAACCACCTGTGCAGGCCGGGCTCCCGTCCCCGGGAGCGCCGCTTGAACCGGCGGCGCAGGCCGAACTTGCTGCGCCGGGCCAACCGGGCGCGGCGCGGCGGCTCGCCGACGCAGATACCACCGCCGCTCGGGCTCGACCGCAGCCGATCGCGCGGACTCGTCTTCCCTGGACGCCTGCGTTCGTCCCACCGCGCTCGGCCCGGACGAGACCTCGGCCCCGGGCGCTGCCACCGCAGCGCCTGCGATCTTGGTCTGCACCCGTGTCTCGACCCTGGTCGGATGCGGGCCCACCACCGGCAGCCGCTTCGTCGGATGGTGCGCCCGGCGGCCGTCTTTCGCGAGCACGGCCGCGGCGGCGAACTCGCCCGCGGTGGCGTAGCGGTCATCGGGGTCCTTGGCCAGGCCCCTGGCGATGACCTCGTCCAGTGCCGCGGGAATGGCCGAGTTACGGGCGCGGGCGCGGGGTGGGGCGGCCATGAGGTGGGCGTGCATCTGCTGGGCCGCGTCGGTGTCGCCGAACGGGCGAGCGCCGGTGAGGCATTCGTAGAGCACGCAGGCCAGGGCGTAGATGTCGGCGCGGCCGTCGGCGGTGCCGGTGAAGCGTTCCGGCGCCATGTAGGCCAGGGTGCCGATGGCCATACCGGTGGCGGTGAGCGTGCTGGCGCCCAGGCTGCGGGCGAGACCGAAGTCGATGAGGTAGGCGAAGCCGTCGGGGCGCACCAGGATGTTGGACGGTTTGATGTCGCGATGCACCAGGCCGACCCGGTGCGCGGTGTCCAGCGCGCCGGCGATCTGGCCGATGATGTCGATCGCCGTCCCCACCGGCAGCGGGCCGCGCGCCACCTGTCCGGCCAGATCGGTGCCCTCGACGAAGGCCATCTCGATGAACAACCGGCCGTCGATGGCGCCGTGGGCGTGGATCGGCACGATGTGCGGGTCGCGCAGCGTCGCCGCGAGTTCCGCCTCCCGGGTGAAGCGGGTGCGGTAGTCGGCGTCCCTGGCGTGCTCGGCGGCAAGCAGTTTCACGGCGACCCGGGTGCCGGTGCTGGTGGCGGCGAGCCACACCTCCCCCATCCCGCCCTTGCCGAGCAGCCGTTCCAGCCGGTAAGGGCCGAATTGAACAGCGCCCATGCGTGAATCCTCCCGGTGCTCGATGCGGCCGAGATCCGCTCACTCAGGACCACAACGCGGGCCCGGCCTCAATCGGAGCCTAACCCCGGTAGGTCACAGCGGATAGCACGAACACCTGTGACCTGGCCGACGCGATCACCGGTTCGGCTTGGGCTTGCCGTTCCCCTGGCCGTGGCCGTTCCCGTGGCCACTGTTGTCCGGCTTGTCCTCGTCGGCCTGCGGCCGCTGCACGGGCACCAGCACCGGCGACCAGATCGCGATCTGCCCGCCGATCTCCGTGCACGACAGCCGGACCCCGTCGGCCGAGGAACCCTGGATGTCGAAGACCGGATCGCAGGGCTGCCCGATCGCGGGAAGCACCGGCGCGGTCGAGCGCGGCAGCGGCGTGGACGTCGGCGCGGCGGACACCGGCGCGTGCGGTGCCTGCGGCCGCGCCGAGGTCGGCACGACCGCGGGCGCGGAACCCACCGGAACCGGCACCCGGACGGCCGGCGACTCCGAAACCGTTGCCGCGACACCGCTCCCGCCGACCGGGCCCCGGCCGGACGACCACGACACCGCCACGACCACTGCGAGCAGTCCGACCGCGACACCGCAGAGCATTCGCTCACGGACCGTAAAGCTCTGCACCCAAGCCTGTTTCGTCGCCCCAGCCGGAACCGGTACGACGTGCACTTCGGTCTCGGGAGTGCTCTGCGCCGACCGGTATTCGGCGCGGCGGGCCGCCGCGAAGGGCGCGACCGCCGTCCCCAGCGCGGCGACCGCCGAAAGCTCCGCCAAGCCGATGGCCTGCCGTGCCGCCGCCGCCAACTCCCCGGCGCTGTCGTACCTTTCGCCGGGCCGCTTGGCCATGCCCCGGGTGATGACGGCGTCGATCGCCTCCGGCACCGCGGGATTCAGCTCCGAGGCGCGCGGCGGGCTCTCCTGTAGATGCGCGTGCAGCTGCTGCGCCGGGTCGGTGTCGCCGAACGGCCTACGCGCGGTGAGGCATTCGAAGAGCACGCAGGCCAGCGAATAGACGTCACAGCGCGCGTCCCCGGTCGCGGTGAAGCGTTCCGGCGCGAGGTAGGCCAGGGTGCCGATCACCCGTCCGGTGCCGGTGAGGGCGGCCTGCCCCGCGCGGTGCGCGGTGCCGAAATCGATGAGATAGGCGAAGCCGTCGCGGTCGATCACGATGTTGGACGGTTTAACGTCGCGATGGACCAGCCCGGTGCGGTGCGCGGCGTCCAGCGCGGCCGCGATCTGGGTCACCAGTTCGACGGCGACCGCCGGCGTCATCGGCCCGCCGCAGGCCAGCAGCGTGGCCGCGTCAGCGCCCTCGATGAGTTCCATATCGATGTAGAGCCGGTCGCCGAGATCGCCGAAGCGGTGGATCGGCACCACGTGCGGGTTGCGCAGCGCCGCCGCCACCTGCGCTTCGCGTTCGAACCGCTGCCGGTAGCGCGGGTCCCAGCTCAGCTCCGGCGCCAGGATCTTCAGGGCGACAAGGCGTTCGGTCTCGGAGTCGTGCGCCAGCCACACCTGTCCGGTGCCGCCGCGCCCCAGCGGGCGCTGCAACAGATAGGGGCCGAAGGACATGTCCCCCATGTCTGAACTCCTCGCGCCGACCTCACGAAGGAGCTACCCGCTCGCGGGTAATCCACGCTTCGCTGTCAACGCTACCTACCGCGAATCCGGCACACCGGCGCTTTCGCCGACCTGGTCACGGGGATGTGGCGCTAGCCTTTTCCTATGAGCGAGGTTCCCGAAGTCCGCATCGGCACCGCCGAGCGTGAGCAGGCGCTGCAACGTCTCTCCGAGCATTTCGCGGCCGGGCGGCTCAGTGTGGCGGAATTCGACGAGCGCAGCGCCGTGGTGGCCAACGCGCGCACCCGCGGTGAGCTGGAGCCGCTGTTCGCCGATCTGCCCGCCGAGCAGGTCGAGCTCACCAAGACGCCCGCACGGGACAAGTCCGGCTTCCTCGACGAGTGGTCGGAGCGGGTGATGGCCGCGGTCCCGATCGTCGCCGTCATCCTGTTCTTCGTCACCGGAAGCTGGCTGTGGTTCCTGGCCATCCCGCTCTGCGGCGCACTCCTGTTCGGCTCGAAGCACAGTGGGAGGAACTGATGGAACCCATCGAGATCAACGCGGGCAACTGGTATCTGCGCGCCCTGCGCGCCGACGAGCGCATCGATGACCGCCCGGCCCTGGCCGCCGGCGGCATCACCGACCCCGACTACGTCTCCCGCCGCTCCACCCAGTGGGACAACGAGATCCACTACTCCTGGGCCGTCTGCGAGCCCACCACGGCGGAAATGGTCGCCGAGATCGGCGTCACCCCGACCGCCGAGGGCGAGGCCGAACTCACCGGCTGGGCCCGCGAGGGCTACGACGAAGCCCTGCAGGCGGGCCTCACCACCGTCCGCCGCTTCGCCGAGGGCGCCCTCGGCCTGCGGATACCATGACCTCATGGCGATCCCGCACCCCGAGCCGCCCGACCTCCCGGAGTACCTGACCTGGGAGCAGTTGGAGCGTCTACCGGAGGAGATCGCCGAACAGATCGAACTCTGGGATGGCCGGGTGGTGTGGTTGCGCCGCGGCCCAGGAGAACACCAGACGTTCACCCGCCGCCTCACCAACGAACTGGAACGCGCGGCACGCAAGTCCATGGCGGCCGAGCCGGAACACTGCTGGCGGGTGAACCTCGAAACGAACGTATTCATGAGTCCGACCGGCAAGTCGAACTTCCTGACGCCGGATTTCGTGGTTCATCGCTGTCTCGACGGCCCCTACCAGGACCTGCGTGCCGCGGATGTGGAACTGGTCGGCGAGGTGCTGTCGCCGTCCAACACACAATCCGATCTGGAAGCCAAGAAAGGGCGGTACGCGAGCGTCGGTATCCCCTGGTACTGGGAGGTTTCGCTCGATCGCGACAGCAGTGCCATCGCAATGGTGCGCGCCTACGCGCTGGAGTTGGAGCACGGCCGTCTGGCCGCCGGCGTGCGGCCGCTCCGCGCGGCGAACTATCTCGCGGTCAGCGAGTGGACACCGGCGGACCCCGCCGGGATCGAATTCGCTTTCCCGTTCCCGATCGCAATTCCCTGGTCCGAGCTGGAGTTCTGAGCGTCAGCGCATGACGCCGGTGTGGCCGGTGGAGTAGCGGCCGGGCTGGGGCCAGAGGGTGAGGCCGTGGGGGCCGCGGCCGACGGGGATGCGGGCGAGCAGGGTCCAGGTGGTGAGGTCGATGGCGTAGACCTCGCCGTGGTGGCGGCCGGAGACCCAGAAGGTCTTGCCGTCGGCGGAGATATTGCCCATGTCGGGGCTGCCGCCGCCGGGGAGGAACCATTTGTGCACGAGTTCGTCGCGGGCGAAGTCCCAGACCGAGATGCTGCCTTCGTGGCGGTTGGTGATCAGCATCTGCTTGGAGTCGCGGGTGACGTAGAGGCCGTGGGCGCCGTGGCCGGTGGGGATGAAGCCCTTGCTCTCGAAGGTCCGCGCGTCGAAGGTGTAGAGCCCGTTGGCGACCATGTCGGCGACGAAGAAGGTCAGGCCGTCGGGTGCGAGTTTCACGTCCTGCGGCTTGTCGGAGCGACTCGGCAGATCGATGGTGCGCACCACCGAGCGTTTCGCGACGTCCAGCACCAGCATCCGCCCGATGAATTCGCAACTGGCCAGGGCGAACCGGCCGTCGGCGGTGAAGTCCATGTGGTCCACGCCGGCGCAGTCCGGGACGGCGACGGCGTGCTTCTTCTCCCAGGTGCGCGGATCGTAGAAGTCCAGGGATTTGTCGGCCTCGGCGACGACCAGGGCGTACTGACCGTCGGGCGTGTAGTACATGTTGTAGGGGTCGCGTACCGGGAACGGCTCCCCCGCCGCGCCCGTCCGCGGATCGATGGGCCGCAGGCTGCCGCCGCCGATCGGCATGTCGTTGGTGACGTACAGCGTCTGCATGTCGTAGGCGGGCACGACGTGCTGCGGCTCGCTGCCGCCGGCGTCGAAGGTGTCGATCACCTCGAAGGTCGCCGGGTCGATGACCGACACCGTGTGCGATTCGCTGTTGGGGACGTAGACCAGCGTCCGATGGTCCGCCACCGAGGGATGCAGTTCGCGATTGGCGGCGTAGACGTCGGTCGGCGACAGCGGCGGCGGCATGCCCGGCAGCAGGTCGCTCATGTGCGCGGGCAGGGCGGTGGCCGGCGTGGCTACCGCCGAGCGTGTCGCGTCGGCGGCCGATCCGGAGGCGCCGCCGCAACCCGTCGCCGCGGCCAGCACGGCGACCGCGCCGAGGGTCATCGTTGCACTACGTCGAGGCACGCGCGGCAGTGTGCGCGAAGGACGAGACGACATGGGTGCGAAGCGTACCGACGGAGCGGGTCGACCCCGCTCCGCCGGGCCGAGCGAACTCGAGGCAAATAGCTGTCAGAGGCTGTACAGCACCCGATCCAGCGCGTCCACCGCGGCGTCCAGCTCGGCGACGGTGACCGTGAGCGGCGGCCGGAACCGGATCCCGCGCTCCCCGGTGCCCAGGATCAGCACGTGCTCCCGCTCCCGCAGCGCCGTCACCATCTCGTCGCGCAACTCCGCCGAGGACAGCGTGATCGCGCACATCAACCCGCGCCCGCGTGGCTCGGTGACCCGCGGGTGCGCGGCCGCCAGCTCCTCCAGCCGGCGCAGCAGATGCGTGCCGAGCTCCCGGGACCGCTCGATCAGCCGATCCCGTTCCAGCACTTGCAGAATCCGCCGGACGCGCACCATGTCGGTGAGGTTGCCGCCCCAGGTGGAATTGAGCCGGGAGCTGACCGCGAACACGTTGTCGGGCACCTCGTCGACGCGGCCGCCGGCCATGACGCCGCAGACCTGGGTCTTCTTGCCGAACGCGACGACGTCGGGTTCCAGCTCCAATTGCTGGTAGGCCCAGATGCTTCCGGTCATGCCGACGCCGGTCTGCACCTCGTCCAGGATGAACAGCGCGTCGTTGTCGTGGCAGAGCCGCTGGATCGCCCGCAGGAATTCCGGCCGCAGGTGCCGGTCGCCGCCTTCGCCCTGGATCGGCTCGGCGATGAAACACGCTATGTCGTGCGGGTTTTCGGCGAAGGCGCGACGCGCCTGCTCGAGGGCGTGTTGCTCGGCGAGTGCGACGTCGCGGCCCTCGGTCAGGTACGGGGTGTCCAGCCGGGGCCAGTCGAACTTGGGGAAGCGGGCCGTCTTCACCGGGTCGGTGTTGGTCAGCGACATGGTGTAGCCGGTGCGGCCGTGGAACGCGCCCGTCAGGTGTAGCACCTTGGTGCCGAGTTCGGCTGGGCGGCCGTGGCTTTCGTTGTGCCGGCTCTTCCAGTCGAACGCGATCTTGAGCGCGTTCTCCACCGCCAGGCCGCCGCCGTCGATGAAGAACAGGTGCGGCAGCCGCGGATCACCCAGCACGCGCGCGAAAGTGTCCACGAAGCGGGCCATTTCGACGGTGTAGATGTCGGAGTTGCTCGGCTTGTTCAGGGCGGCGGTGGTCAGTTCGGCCCGGAACTCGGCGTCCTCGGCCAGGGCCGGGTGGTTCATGCCGAGCGCGTTCGAGGCGAAGAAGCCGAACATGTCCAGGTAGGTGGTGCCGTCGCGTTCGTCGACGAGGCGGCAGCCGCGCGAATTCGCCAGATCGAGCACCAGGTCGAAGCCGTCGGCGAGGATGTGCGCCGACAAGATCTCATGTACCCGGGTAGCGGGGGTGACCGCACCTCGGGTTCGCTCCATTTCGAGGGTCACACCCCGTAGCGTACGTAAAAAATCCGTCAGGATCTATGACATTCAGGATTAATTATCGCCAAACCGTTATCTGTCGTAGAATGTCTGCAGAATGATGGTGCTTCGAGTTCTGACGTTGGCGGTCGCCCTGATCTCCTGCAGCAGTTGCTCCAAGTGCCGCGGGGAGGCCACCCGCACCAGCAACACGTAACTTTCGTCACCGGCGACCGAGTGGCAAGCCTCGATTCCGGGGATATGTTGCAGGACGGCCGGGGCGTCGTCGGGCTGCGAGGGGTCGAGAGGAGTGATCGCGACAAATGCCGAGAGCAGTTGGCCCAGTGCCTCCGGGTCGACGTGCGCGCTGTAGCCGCGAATCACGCCTCGAGCTTCGAGCCGCCGCACCCGGGATTGCACCGCGGACACCGACAAACTGGCCTTCTCGGCCAGGTTCGACAGGGTGGCCCGGCCATCGGCCATCAGTTCACGAATCAGCAGTCGATCAGTGTCATCGAGTACGGGTCTTGCCGGTGTATCCGCCATCAGGGAAGGCTAACCCGGCGGACGCGACTCGGGGCGCGAAAGAGCGACTGCGCGACAGAAGGCTACAGCGGAGCAAACGATGACAAATACCATCGGTGATCAGCTCACCAAGGAACTGTCCGAGCGCGCGGCGGCACTGCTGCGCAGGTTCGGCGCCGAAACCCCGGCACCGGGGGAACTGGCCGCGCGCACGCCGATCACCGGCGGCGTGCTGCTGACCCTGCCGGCCGATTCGCTCGACACCGTCGACGCGGCGATCGCCCGCGCCGACAACGCGTTTCGCGCCTGGCGCACGGTGCCCGCGCCGGTGCGCGCCGCCCTGGTGCGCCGGCTGGCCGAATTGCTCACCGAGCACAAGGCCGAACTCGGCGAACTGGTCACGCTCGAGGCGGGCAAGATCGGGCCCGAGGCCCTCGGCGAAGTGCAGGAAATGATCGACATCTGCGAGTTCGCCCTCGGGCTCTCCCGCCAGCTCTACGGGGCCACCATGCCCTCGGAGCGTCCGGGCCACCGGCTGATGGAGACCTGGCACCCGCTCGGCGTGGTCGGGGTGATCTCGGCGTTCAACTTCCCGGTCGCGGTGTGGGCCTGGAATACCGCGCTCGCACTGGTCTGCGGTGACACCGTGGTGTGGAAACCCTCGGAGACGACACCGCTGACGGCGCTGGCCTGCCACACCCTGCTGCGCCGGGCCGCCGCCGATGTCGGCGCGGATCCCGAAGTGCACCAGCTGATCCAGGGCGACGCCGCCGTGGGCGCCCGGATGGTCGAGAACGAACGCGTCGCCCTGGTGAGCGCGACGGGTTCGGTGCGGATGGGCAAGATCGTGGCGCCACGAGTCGCGGCCCGGTTCGGCCGCTGCCTGCTCGAGCTGGGCGGCAACAATGCGGCGATCGTCACCCCGTCCGCGGACCTGGAGCTCGCCGCGCGCGGCATCGTGTTCGCCGCCGCGGGCACGGCGGGGCAGCGCTGCACCACGCTGCGGCGGCTGATCGTGCACGCCGACGTGGTCGGCCCGCTGCTGGACCGGATCGCCAAGGCCTACGACCAACTGCGCGTGGGCAATCCCCTCGACGACGGCGTGCTCGTCGGGCCGCTGATCAACCGGCGCTCCTTCGACGCCATGCAGGACGCCCTGCGTCGCGCGCTGGCCGACGGCGGCGAATTGGTCTGCGGCGGAGCCCGGGTCGACGATTTCGGCGACGACGCGTTCTACGCCCGCCCCGCCATCGTCCGGATGCCGGCCCAGACGGCGGTGGTGCGCGAGGAGACCTTCGCCCCCATCCTCTACGTGCTGACCTACCACGATCTCGACCACGCCATCGACCTGCACAACGGTGTGCCGCAGGGGCTTTCCTCCTCGATCTTCACCGCCGACCAGCGCGAGGCCGAGCGCTTCCTGGCCGCCGACGGCTCGGACTGCGGCATCGCCAACGTCAACATCGGCACCTCCGGGGCGGAGATCGGCGGCGCGTTCGGCGGCGAGAAGCAGACCGGCGGCGGTCGCGAATCCGGTTCGGACTCCTGGAAGGCCTACATGCGCCGCGCCACCAACACGATCAACTATTCCGCCGATCTCCCCCTCGCCCAGGGCATCCAGTTCGGCTGAAACCCCCTCCCACCAGGCGATTAGGCACTATTGCCACCCCGTGTGTACTGTTGTTCTTACCGACGCGGGGTGGAGCAGCTCGGTAGCTCGCTGGGCTCATAACCCAGAGGTCGCAGGTTCAAATCCTGTCCCCGCTACTACGAAAGGCCCGTGTTCTCAGTGAACACGGGCCTTTCGCATGTCGACTGCCGTTCAGAACCTTTCGAGCTCGTAGAGACGGGTCCCGCTGGTGTCGTAGACGATCGCGTGGTCCGTGCCGCGGAACTCGATGCTGTACGTGCCGCGGTTGGGCGACTGGGTCACCACCAGCGAGTAGCGGCCCTGCGCATTCGGCTTCTGGGAGATGACGCAGGTCATCGGGCCACCGATGTCGAGAATGCGGCCCTGACTGTAGTAGAAGCCGTCGCACGGACCGCCGCTGGAGGTGAAGGTCTTCGTGCCGGTCGAGTCCGAAGCCGTCCAGGAGCCGACGATGGCGTCGGCGGCGGCCGTGCCACGGGCAGTCGAGCCGCCGCCCGGACTCGAGCTGCTGTGCCCGGCCGCGGGCTCCTGTGCCGCCGTGACGTCTTGCCCGGTTCCGCCGATCGCTTTGCCGATCAGGAGGGCCGCCAGCGCCAGCACGACGAGCATCCCGCCGAGAAAGGACCCGGGGTGCCGCTTGGCGAAGTTGACGATCTTGTTGTTGCTGGTCACGGTGACCGGACCGGCGACCTGCGCCCCGTCCATCGAAACGCCGGCGAACTGGTTCGTCTTACGCCGGGAGGCCGGCGGCGCGGGCGGCGGCGCCGCGGGCGTGACGGCGTCGCGGAGCACCGCTGCGAAGCTCGGATTCGCCGCGGCGGCTTCGTCGAGCGCGAACTGGGCGGCAGCGCGGGTCTGCGCGGTGACCAGCCCCGCGCGCGCCTCTCCGATCAGATTCGCGATCGCGGGATTGTCGCGTCCCAGTTCCGCGGTGACGATGTGCCAGACCCGATCGATCGCGAGGTCGAGAGCGGGCCCGGTGAGCCCGTTGATCTTCTTCCGCACCCGGTTCGCCTTGGGCAGTGTCCAGGCGATCAGCAATCCGACCACGAATTCCATGGGCTACCGGTCGCTTTCGGTATCGTCGCCGGGACGGAACCCGGACAGCGTGGGATCGGGCCGGTCACGCTTGTACGCGCCGTGGGTCCAGAAGCTGATGGTGCCCCAGATGCTCAGACCGCCCAGGGCTACGGCCACGAGGATGATCAGTGTTTCCATCGGAACTCACACGCTCCGTTCGGAAATCGTGACCCGGGCGCGCGGATCCTCGCGCAGGATCGCCGCCCGCACCTCGTGCATGAATTTGCGGTAGACGGAGTAGCCGTTCATGGTCTTCGGCGACAGCGGAATGAACATGTACGACTGCTGGGTCGTCTTGTAGGTGTCGATGTGGCTGCGGCCCGAGGATCCGCCGCCGGCGTCATCGATGGCGACGTGGAAGGTCATCAGTTCGTAGAACCCGCCCATGGCCCGGATCGAGAAGTTCGTCCGGCCGCGTTCGGCGCCTTCGAAACGCACCGCGCCGACACCGACCGTCTTCGCGGTGTCGCCGACGCTCTTGGTGATCTGGGCGAATCGGTCGGCCGGCAAATGGGTGGCCACCGAGATGTGGGAATCCGCGTACTTGTGTCTGCGGGACATGCAAGCTCCTGAAATGTGTACCGCGAAGCAGGTCGACCGACCCCTCGAAGCCGCACGAATCCAGGGGACTCGGCACGGATTTCACGATCGGCCCGCCTCGGCGACCCGGTGCCGTCGAACGACGACCAGTGGGCAGTTTCCTGAGGGTTCGGTTCGGCCCTCGGCATCCATGAGACAGTCCGGTGCACGTGATACGTCCGTTTCTCGCTCAGGTCAGATCAACGTCGTACGAGTCAGGGCCGCCGATTCCGGATACCGTGGCGGCGGGACGAACGGCGGTGGCGTAGGGAGGTGACGTTGAGTCGAGCAGACCCGCACGGCCTGGTGCCACCGGATCCGAGCCGCATCACCACCCGACGCGAGTTCGGGCGCGAACTGACCCTGGCCAGACGACGCAGCGGGCTGACGGTCCGGGAAGTCGCCACCCGGGTCGGCTTGCCGGCCTCCACCCTCGGTGGCTACTTCGCGGGCGCCCATCTGCCGGCTCTGCACCCGGGCGGCGTCTTCGTCACCTTGCTCGCGGTGCTCGGCATCGATCGAGCCGACGAGGTACGAGGGTGGTGGGAGGCCTACTGGCGTATCCGTGAAGGTTCGGCGGATACGACGGAATTGGATGAACCCGGCGACCCGGCGCGGCTGCTCGTGTCCACCCGCGCGCCGGTGGACCGGCTCGCGGTCGAGCCGCGCGTGCGCGGGCGTGACACCCTGATCGAACACCTCGACGAGTGCGTCGCGGGCAGTGCACGTACGCCGAGAGTGCATGTGCTGCAGGGGTTGAGCGGATCCGGCAAGAGTATGGTCGCGCTGACCGTCGCCCAGCACGCGTCGACCGCTGGAATTCCCACGTTCTGGATCGCCGGGGACAGCTCGGCGACGCTCGCCGCCGGAATGCACGCGCTGACGGTTCAACTCGGCGCCGCCGGCTACCTGTCCCAGGGCGGCAGCCCACCGGACGCACTCTGGCGCTGCCTCGGCGCGCTGCCGCACCGCTGGCTGCTGGTGCTCGACAACGTCGACGATCCACAGGCGGTCCTGGCCCTGCCCGGCGCCCGGATCGGCGATGGAACCGGCTGGCTGCGTCCGATCGACGGCGACCGGGGCATGGTCGTCGTCACGACTCGCGATGGCGACCAGGCGATCTGGCGCGCACCCGCGGCGCTGTGGCTGCGGATGCACCGCCTGGGCGGTCTGTCGCCCGACGACGGCGCCGAGGTGCTGGACGAGCTCACCGGCGCCGCCGACCCCGTCGCCGCGGCGGATCTCTCCGAGCGCCTCGGCGGGCTGCCCCTGGCCCTCATGCTGGCGGGCAGGTATCTGGCCGATTCACAGGACATTCCGAGCAGCCTGGGTGTGACGGCACTACCCCGGACGTACGAGCAGTACCGGGAAATACTGCAGCAGAGCGGCTATCGCGATCTGATGCCCGAGCACAGCCGCGGCGACGAACGCCTGACGGTCGAACACAGCTGGCGGATGTCGCTGGATCTGACCGTGCGCCGCGGTGTACCGCAGGCGAGCACCCTGCTCGGGACGCTGGCTTGCTTCGGCACCGAGGCGATCCCCTACGGTGAGCTGCTGACCGAGGAAGCACTGCTGAAGACAACGCTTTTCGGCGGAGTCGGCCCGATCGCGGTCTGGCAGGCACTGCGGGCGCTGGAGAACCTGGGGCTGATCACCCACGACCCCGATCGCGCGTCGCTCGAGCTGCACCCCCTGGTGCGGGACATGGCTCGCCGCGATGCCGCGGCCGGCGCAGCCGCGGAGGCCTACCTCGAGACCAGCATCGGCCTGCTGCGCGGGGCGTTGCGCAATGCGCACCCGAAATCACCGGCGGCATGGCGTAAATGGCGTGCGCTGCTGACACACTGCACGGCGCCGCTGGACCTGCTCGCGGTGCTGCCGACGGCGACCGCGGCAGTCCGGGCGGCCCTGGCACTGGGCGGTGACGCGGCGCAGTTCCTGCGCGCCAGCGGATTGCGCGACCAGTCCGACGGCACCTTCACACTGGTGCTGCGGCTGGCGGCCGACCGGCTGTCCGGCACCGATCCGCTCCGCCTGGACATCGAGCACAATTTCGCGCGGCTACGGTACGACCAAAGCCGATTTCGCGACGCCGAACAGCTCTACCGCAGCGTGCTCGACCGGCGCCGTACCGCACTCGGGCCGCAGCACCCCGACACCCTGACCACGCAGCACTATCTGGCTCGCACCCTGCGCCGGCTGCGCGGGTTCGAGGAGGCACGGCGACTGCTGCGCGAGACTTTCCAGAGTCGGCTGCGCATTCTGGGTCCCCGGCACCCCGACACGCTGACCAGTCAGCAGGGCATCGCCGACCTGCTCCGCGCCGAAGGCGATGCGGCGCAGGCGGAAGCGATGTACGCCCGAGTGCTCGCGGCACGCACGGATGTACTCGGCCCGGAGCATCCCTCCACCCTGTCGACTCGCCAGTACCGCGCCGAACTGTTGCACGCGCAGGGCCACGACCGCGAGGCCGAGACCGAACTGCGCCGCCTCTGGCCGGTGAATCAAAGTGTGCGGGGACTGGACCACCCGCGCACCCTCGCCGTGGGCGCCACACTGGTCGACGTGCTGCAGGACACGGGCCGATGCGCGGACGCGGTGGAGGTCGCCCTGGTCGTCGCGGTCGCCGCGCGACGGCTCTTCGGCGCCGACCACCCCACGACCGCCGTGGCTCACCATCGTCTGACCCTGCTCACGGACGTCGACCTCGACGCCGCCCCGGCCCCACTCGCATCTCTTCGATCGGAGACCCAATGACCGAGCGGTATGGCGGACTCGCCCCGGAGTTGCAGTCCGGGCTGGATCCGGAGGTGGCGGACGTGCTGGCGTCCTGGGCCGAACTGCACAACCGCTACTACACACTCGAACGCTGGCTGGTCAACGGTCGCAGCCGCCAACCGGTCGCCGTTGTCTGCGAAATCGACAGCCACACCACCAAGGCCACCATGCTGGTGCTGAAAGTGCTTTCACCGCAGACCGGTTCGCTGCGAACGATCGAGTTCGCCCGGCATCGCCAGGCCGAGCTCGAGCACTCGGCGTTCGCCGCCGCCCACCTGAGCACCTTCTTCCACGATGCCATCGCGGTACCGGCGAGCAATCGCTGGATCACCTTTCAGCGGATCGCCGCACAGAGCCTCGAGAACACCGAGGTACTGACCGCGCTGCTGCGCCGGATGATCGGCCTGACCGACGAGACAGAATCACCGGCTACCCGCGAGATCAGCTGCACACCAGGCATATTCACCGATTCTTGCCGGTCGATCGTGGCAGGTGTGCTCAACGAGTGGGCCGGACCGCCGTTCCTCCGGCCACAGCTGGAATGGCACCTGGCCGCCTTCTTCGAGCGGCATCTCTTCGATCAGCTGGAACCGGAGGGTCGACTCGGCTCCTGGGCACGCGATCATCCGACCGACCTGATCAGGGTCGAGGGCGAACCCGAGCCGCTGCCGAATCCGTTCGCCGTGGCCCAGGGCCGGTTGCTGGCCGAAGTCCGGCTCGCCCCGCTGCTCGGGCGCAGCCACGGCGACCTGCACACCGACAACGCCCTCATCCGGGTGCGGCCCCGGATCGAAGCAGCCGACTACTACCTCATCGATACCGCGCTCTACGAGAGCGCGGGACCGTTGACCCGCGATCCAGCGCACCTGCTGCTCTACGTCATCGCGCGCTCCATGGCGACGATCGCACCGCACCAGCAGAGTGCGCTGATCGAGTTGCTGCTCGATCCTGTCGGCGGACCAGCCGATCTGGTGCCCGGCTGGCTGGCGATGCTGATCCGGGGGTTGGAGGCCGAAACCGGTTCGTGGGTCGCCGAATCCGGGCTGGCGCAGCGCTGGCGGGAGCAGAACTATCTGTCGCTGGCGGCGTGCGCGCTGCTGTTCCTCGGACGCACCTCCACCAGGGATACGGACAAGCCGTGGTTTCTGCGGCTCGCGGCCCGGGCGGTCGCGAGGTTCGCCGCGGAGCGCGGTGTGCCGGTCGACGGGTCGGTGGCCCCGGCCGCCGAGATACCCGCACCGGGGACACCCTTGGCGGCCGCACCCGCCCCGGCGCCGCCCGCCTCACCACCGGCCGGTGGCAGCGACAATGGCAGAGCCGATCGCCGAAAGAAGGCTGCCAAGTATGACATTCGGATGAAGAACGCACGTGGCGTGCAGATCGGCGAGAACAATCAGCAGTTCAACATCGGGTGATCGCTACTGCGGCGCGAGCGTGATCGCGAAGGGGTCATAGGAGTCCACCGGCGGGGCGCACGTGCCATCGAAGCGGAACTTCGTCACCGCTCCCCACGCAATGGTCACGAGCCGGCCTTCGCAGGACCAGTCGGCGGCGTAGGTCTGGCCGTCGACGGTGCCGCCGTTGCGGCACGTCATGGTCACCGTCGCGCCCAACCGGTCCGGCAGCGTGCAATCCCAGGTGAAGAGCGACGTCGCGACGGTCTCCTCGCGGTGGTAGGCGAAGCCCTGAGCAGTCCGCCGCATCGTACCGATCAAGGTGGTGCCGCCGCTGGTGGGCGATGAACTCTGCATGACCCAGCTACCCGAGAGGTCCAGCGGGCCGGCCGGGGCGGAGGCTCGGGTCGTCGCGGGTGCCGCCGAGGTCGGACGCGCGGCCGGCGGTGATGTCGATGTAGGCGGCGGCGGGGCGCCGCCCCAGTCGGCGTGGTCGATGTCTTCGCCGCCCACCGAGCCGACCGCACGCTCGAACGGCAGCCCGGTCCCGCTGTCGATCAGGACGAGCCGACTCAACGCCGCGGCGCTCGGCGAGACCGCGCATACGCGCTCGACGTCGAACCCAGGCCACGGCTCGCCGGCGAAATCCGGCGCGTTCGGCAGCGCTGTGGGCAAGGTCAGCGGTGACCCACCGAGGCTGCGGAAGCGGGGAGTGCCGCGCTGGTCGACGAGAATCGCGGTGCCCGCCTGCAGGATCGATTGCTGGGCCACCGCGCGGCCCGCCACCAGAGCGTGGTTCGTCACCCGGAGATCGACCCGGAGCAATGCCGGGGTCAGCTCCCGCAGATACCGCACCAGGTCGGAGCCCGAGAGGTGCTTGCCACCCGACCAGGTGAGGGCGGTGTCGGCACTCAGCACACCTGCTGCCGTCCGCGCCTCGTCCGGGTGGGTGGCGTAGAACTCGGCGATCTCGTCCCGGTCGGTCAGCACCTGCCCCCGCGGCGCGCTGTAGAGGCCGGGCAGATCACCGGAATACGGTCTGGCAGCCGCCGATCCGGTGCTGCTCGGCAGTTCGACAACCGGCTGCGCGCCATCCGGTCGGTGAACGGCCGGCGGCGTCGGCATGAATGGGTTGGCGCCCTGCAGACCGCTGGGTTCGAGCAGGATCTCCGGCGGCCCGAGCGCGTCGTTCTTGCCCGTCAGCGCGACGGCGGCAGCGAACACGCTGGAGGCCGCGAGCAGGACGACCAGCACGGCGGCGAGCAGCCCCAGCCGGGTCAGGCGCAGGCTGGAATCCTCGTCGCGGGCGAAGAGATTGAACTGCACCCCGGCACCGACGAGCACCCCGTCGGAACTGCGCACTTCGGTCGCGTAATCGGGCGTCGGTCGCCGGTGCCCCGGGCCGCTGTCGTTGCTCACCTGGTGGCCGTTCCTGGTTCAGCGGGCCGGGCCGGGCGAGGTCGCGCACGACACACGCGGCCGTCCCCAGGCGTTGGTCGCATCGGACAACCGGCGCGTGTCGTACAACGTCAACCGGATCACCCCGGTGATGTCGATTTGGATCTCGGTCGGCGGATCGTTCGGGCCCACCTCGGCCGAGAACAGTTCGCGTTCATCGCCGATCACCACGAAGCGCCCGGTTCCGCCGCCCGAGGAATCGGTGTTCTTGCCCACCGCGGCCTCGAACCTCGTGCACTTGCCGCCGATCGCCCAGACCGCCTTGTTGTTCTGATCGGTAGCGCTGGACTGATACCCGCCGACGATGCCCGCCGGAAACGAGGCCGCACCGATTCGGACCGGATCGATCGGATCGAAACCGTTGTTCCAGACGACGGCTCGTAGTCTCGTCAGGTCGTACCAGATCGGAGCCGGAGCGGTCGTGCGCGCGGCGGTGGTCGTCGGTGGCACCGGACCGGGTGCCGCGATCGGGACCGCTTCGGAAGTGGTGGTCACACCGGCCGAATTCGGCGAATCGCCACCGTTGCGCGTCGCCCAGAGCGCCGCACCGGCGATAGCCGCGACGACCAGCACCACCACACCGACGACCACGACCGGCGTTTTGCCGGGCTGGTGGAAGTGGTTGATCTGTGTGCCGTCGTCACCGAGTAGCAGGCCCTTGCCGTGGTCCGCGGTGGTTCGGTACTTCTGTTTCCGGGGCTTCTCCGAAGACCGGTGCTGGTCCGGATTCATGCTCACTGCGGCGCCCATCCGTCTCTAGGCCGACAAGGTTTCGATCGGTACGCACGGCGCGGGAAATCTGGTCCGCTACCGCTCAGGATTATGGACCTCCCGATGCCTTTCCGGCACCGAAATCCGCCGCGCAGATCGAATATCCGGTGACGGTGTTGTCCGAGGTCGTACGGATCGCGCGACCGGTTCCGCACCGAATTTCGGTGAGTTAGTAGCGCTAGTGAACTTACTCGCTTACGCTGCTGGACATGACGGAGTGGCAGCCGACGGCGTGCATCCTGTGTGAGTGCAATTGCGGCATCCAGGTGTTGCTCGGGGCGGATGGGCGGACGTTCGAGAAGATCCGGGGGGACAAGGCGCATCCGGCGTCGGCGGGGTACACCTGCAACAAGGCGCTGCGGCTGGATCACTATCAGAACGGGCGGACGGGGCGGGTAAAGGCTCCGCTGCGGCGGCGGGCGGATGGTGAGTTCGAGGAAATCAGCTGGGAGACCGCGATTTCCGAGATCACCGCGAAACTGCAGGAGATCGGGCTGCGGCATGGCGGGGAGTCGATCTTCTATTACGGCGGGGGCGGGCAGGGGAATCACCTGGGCGGGGCGTACGCGCCGGCCACGATGGCGGCGTTCGGGATGAAGTATCGGTCCAGTGCGCTGGCGCAGGAGAAGACCGGGGATTTCTGGGTGGGGGCGCGGATGGCGGGGCATCCGATGCGGGCCGACGTGGAACATGCCGAGGTGGCGTTCTTCATCGGCAAGAATCCCTATCAGTCGCACGGGTTTCCGCGAGCGCGGACGGTGCTCAAGGAGATCGGGCGTGATCCGGAACGGTCGATGATCGTGCTGGATCCGGTGCGCACGGAGACCGCCGAGCTCGCGGATTTCCATCTGCAGCTGCGGCCGGGGACCGATGTGTACCTGCTCTCGGCGATGGCCGCGATCCTGGTGCGCGACAACCTGATCGATGAGCCGTGGCTGGCCGAGCACGCCGAGGGCGTCGAGGAGGTCCTGACCGTCCTGCGGGCCGTGCCGATCGAGAAGTACTGCGCTATCGCCGATGTCGAGCTGGCGTTGGTGACGGCCGCGACGCATCGCTTGGCGCGGGCAGAGTCGGTCGCGGCGCTCGAGGATCTCGGCGTGCAGATGAACCGGTACTCCACGGTGGTCAGCTACGTGGAAAAGCTGGTCTGGCTGCTGACCGGGAACCTGGGCAAACCCGGAACCCAGTACGCCTTTACGGGTTTGGCCGCCCTCGGCCATGATCGCGGGCACCCGGCGGGCGAGGGCCCGCGCAGCCCGGTGGCCGGCGCGCCCATCATCAGCGGGCTGATCCCGGCCAATGTGATCACCGAGGAGATTCTCACCGACCACCCGGCGCGCTATCGGGCGATGATCGTCGAGAGCAGCAATCCCGTGCACTCGCTGGCGGATTCGGCGCGCATGCGCGCGGCGCTGGACGCGCTGGAGCTGGTCGTGGTGATCGACGTGGCGATGACCGAGACCGCGCGCCAGGCCGATTACGTGCTGCCGGTGCCCACCCAGTTCGAGAAGTACGAGGCCACGTTCTTCAACTTCGACTTCCCGCGCAACATCTTCCACCTGCGCCACCCGGTGCTGCCCGCTCCGGCGGGAGTGCTGCCCGAACCCGAGATCCATGCCCGGCTGGTGGAAGCCGCGGGCGTGCTCTCCGAGGCCGACTACGCGCCGCTGCGGGCGGCGCTGGAACAGGGCCGCGAGACCTTCGCGATGACCTTCCTCGGCATCCTCGCCGATCCGCGCAAGTCGAAACTCGCGCCGGTCCTGCTGTATCGCACGCTCGGCCCCACGCTGCCGGACGGCGCCGCCGCGGCCGCGCTGCTGTGGGCGGCGGCTTACAACTGCGTGCGCAAATTCCCCGACAGCGTGGAGCGAGCCGGATACGGCACCGGCCTGGCCGCCGGTGAGCGGCTGTTCGAGGCCATCCTGACCGGCAAGCACGGCATCGTCATCACCGAGGACGAGCATGAGGTGACGTGGAGCCGCTTGCGCGGCAACAAGATTCAACTGCACCTCGCCGATCTGCTGGAGGTGGTGGCGACGCTGCCCGAGCCGCCGGGCCCGCCCGGCGACTGGCCGTTCGTGCTGTCGGCGGGCGAACGGCGCGCGTTCACCGCCAACACCATCGTGCGCGACCCGGCCTGGCGCAAACGCGACAGCGGCGGCACGCTCCGGATGAGCAGCGCCGACGCCGAACGGCTCGGGCTGGCCGCGGGGGATCTGGTGCGCGTCACCACCCGCCGCGGCAGCACCGAGGTGCCCGTCGAACCCACCGACCGCATGCGGCCCGGCCACCTGTCGCTGCCGAACGGCTTCGGCCTGTCGGTGACCGGCGCCGACGGCGCGACCGTCACCACCGGCGTCGCGCCGAACGAGCTGACCGAGTTCGACTCCCGCGACGAATGGGTCGGCACCCCGTGGCACAAGTACGTGCCCGCCCGGCTCGATACCGTAGGCGTATGAAACGCACTACCTTCGCCGGCTGGCCGTGCACCGTGGCGCGCACGGTCGATCTTCTCGGCGATTGGTGGACGCCGCTGATCCTGCGCGAGGCCTTCTACGGGTCACGCCGCTTCGAGGAGTTCGAGCGCACGCTCGGCCTGAGCCGCAATGTGCTGACCCAGCGCCTGACCCGGCTCACCGAGGAGGGGCTGCTGGAGCGGGTGCGCTACCAGGAGCGCCCGCCCCGCTTCGAATATCGGCTGACCGGCAAGGGCCGCGACTTCTTCCCGGTCATCGCCGCCATGATGCGATGGGGCGACCGCTGGCTGGCCCCGGAGGGCCCGCCGGTCGTGCTGCATCACGACACCTGCGACCACGACACCCACGCCGAGGTCGTCTGCGCGCACTGCCGCGAACCGCTGCGGCACGGTGCGGTCTCGACTCGTCTGGGTCCCGGTTTTCCCGAGCGGCACCGCGAAAGCGCCCTGGCGACCGGCCGGTTCGCCGACCCCTCCCCCGATGAGCTGGGCTGACGGCGAGCCGCGCCGTGTCGCGCGCGATCTTACCCGGAGGTCAGGTCGAGTCCGAACGTGTTGCAGCCGTGATCTTTCAGTGATTTAGTTTGCTGGAACCACTGTGCGATGGGGCAGCGCATGCCCGGGAGTAGGCAAGACATTCGGTGATCGGCAGTAAATTCGCCCGCATATCCCCGGCACATCTGAGCCGGACCGTCGGTGTCCGCACCCGGCTGCTGGCCATCGTTCTCATTCCGAGTATCGCGCTGCTGGCCACCGGCATCGGCGGCGCGATCTACCTGGTGCGCAGCGGCCAAAAAGCGAACGAGTGGGCGCAGCTGGCCGACGCGACGAGCAAGCCCATCACCCTGATGGTGCAGGGCTTCCAGGAAGAACGCCGCATCTCGCTACTGCACCTGGCCGGTGACGGCACCGCGATGGCGAACCTGCCGGCCGCGCGCAAGCAGTCCGACAGCGCGTTGGCAGCGGTGCACGAAAGCGCCAACGCCGCCCGCAAACTGCGGCCGGACACCAAGGACAAGCTCGACGACTACCGCAAGCTGTTCGACAAGCTGACCCAGCTGCGCGGCGCCATCGACGCCCGGATGGTCCCCACCCCCGTCGCGTTCGACGCCTTCAACAAGGTCATCGACAGCATCTCGCTGGTGGTGCTGCTGGCCGCGGAGATCGCACCCGACGCCAAAGTCGCGGTGGAGCTGTACAAGTCGACGCACCTGCTGCGCGCGGCCGAAGCCCTCTCCCGCGTCACCAGTCTCGGCTCGGTCGCGCTGCTCACCGAGCAACTGCCCGCCGCCCAGATCCCCGAGCTGGCCCGCTACATCGGCGACGCGCGCGGTGAGGTCACCTACCTGGGCTCGGTGCTGACCGGCGCCCGGCAGGCCGAGCTGAAGGAGATCACCTCCGGGCCGGACTGGCAGCGCAGCGTCGCGATGGAAAACGCGCTCGTGCAGCGCGGCCCGGTCGCACCCAAGGACGAGAGCAGCTCGCGCAGCAGCCGGACCAGCCGGACCGAGACCGCGCCGCTGCCCCTGGACGTCGCCGAATGGCAGCAGGTGGCCGGGCAGGTCCGCCTCGGGCTGCTGAAGGTCTGGACCGAACAGACCACCGACGCCCACGCCGCCGCCCAGAAACTCGGCGACCGGCTGGCCACGCGATCCCTGCTCGGCGGCGCGGCGGTGCTCGCGGTCACCCTGATCGCCTTCGCGGCCGCGCTGCTACTGGCCAACCGCTTCATCGGCCGGATGAAGCGACTACGCCGGGACACGCTGGAACTGGCCGACGAACGACTACCCGAGACGATCCGCCGGCTCAGCGGCGGCCAGGTGGTCGAGACGGACGCCGAGGTCTCCAAGCTGGAGTACGGCGCCGACGAGATCGGCCAGGTCGCCGACGCGTTCAATCGCGCGCACCACTCCGCCGTCGACGCCGCCGTCGCCGAGTCGAAGACCCGCGCCGGCGTGAACGCGGTGTTCCTCAATATCGCGCACCGCAGCCAGGTGGTCGTGCACCGCCAGCTGGTGCTGCTGGACAAGGCCGAGCGCGAGGAGGAGAACCCCGAGCGCCTGGACCTGCTGTTCCAGCTCGATCACCTGGCCACCCGCGCCCGCCGCAACGCCGAGAACCTGATCATCCTGGGTGGCGAACAGCCGGGGCGAAAGTGGCGCAACCCGGTGCCCCTGGTGGACGTGATCCGCGGCGCGGTCGCGGAAAGCCTGGACTACACCCGGATCCAGATCGGTCAGCTGCCGCAGACCCAGATCACCGGCAGCGTCGTGGCCGACATGATCCACCTGCTCGCCGAGCTCACCGACAACGCCACCGCGTACTCCCCGCCGGAGGCCAAGGTGGAGATCACCGGCAACCTGGTCGGCAAGGGCGTGGCGATCGAGATCTCCGATCAGGGCCTGGGCATGTCGGTCGAGGAGTTCGGCGAGCGCAACACCCTGCTCGCCAATCCGCCGGACTTCAGCGTCGCGGCGCTGTCCAGCGATGCTCGCCTCGGCCTGTTCGTGGTTGCCAAACTGGCTGTGCGACACGGTATCTCGGTGCGCCTGGCGGTCTCGGACTTCGGCGGCGTGAAGGCGATCGTGCTGATTCCGGTGGCACTGACCAGCAGCAACGAACTGGAGCCGAGCGCGAGCCGCCCGGCCCTGACCGGCGGCGCCGAATACGCGCTCACCGGGCAGGTGGCCGCCGTGGGCGCCTCCGGCAGCTTCGACGCCTTCGGCTCGGGCGGCATGATCGGCGGCGCCGAGGCGCCGCGGCGGACCAGCGGTCTGGCCCGGTCCGAGGCGTTCGGGCAGAGCGATCCGTTCGAACCGGCCGAAAGCCGGGACCAGAACCCGGGTTCCGGCGTGCGCGCGGGCCGGAACGCGATCCCGTCGGTGGCCACCGAGAACGCCCGCCATGCCGAGAACCCCGGCCGGCCCGCGAGTCCGGACCGCCCGGCCGAGCACACCGGGCTCGACCTGCCCGCCATCTCGAATCCGGCCGAAACCACCGGCCGCCACCAGAAGCCGGACCTGCCACGCCGCCGGCGCACCACCGAGGCCGCGGCCCGGACCACCCCGTCCCTGCCCGAACCCGCACCGGCTCCGCGCCAGCGCTCCGCCGACGAGGCGCGAAACCTGATGTCGGCCATCGAGAACGGCACCCGGCAGGGCCGCATGAACCGCGTCGAATCCGACCGGACCCCCAGCAATCCCGATCTCCACGAAGGGCGGTGGTGACGATGTCCGCGTCACGTAATCTCGACTGGCTGCTCGATGACCTGCTGCAGCGGTTGCCCGATGTCCGCGATGCCGTCGTGCTGTCCACCGACGGGCTGCTGCTCGGCAAGAGCAGCCCGATGGATCGGTCCGACGCCGAGCGCTTCTGCGCGATGGCCTCCACGCTGCACGGCGTAGCCCGCAGCGCCGGAACGCATTTCAACGCCGGCGGCGTCTGCCAGACGGTGGTGGAGCTGGACCGCGCGGTCCTGTTCATCACCGCGGCGGGCGCCAATGCCTGCCTCGCCGTCCTCACCTCGGAGACCGCCAATCTCGGCATGGTGGCCTACGAGATGAACCAGACGGTGCAGCGGGTCGGCACCCATCTGTCGGTCGATCCACGACCACAGACTCTCGATCAAGTGGGTTAGAGAAACCATGAACGACGCGCGTGAATCCTGGTACGACGACGAGGCCGGGCCGGTGGTCCGGCTCTTCGCGGTCACCCGGGGCCGGTCCGAAACCCGCCGTACCGACATCGATCTGCTGACCCTGGTGGTCACCTCGGAGTTCGGGACGCTGCGCCGGCACGAACCCGAGTACGCGGCGATCGTGCGCCTGGCCCGGACGCCGCAGTCGGTGGCGGAGCTGGCCGCGCAGTTGCGGCTGCCGATGACGACGACCAAGATCCTGGTGGGCGATCTGATCGGCGACGGCGTCCTGGACTTCCGCGCCCCGGTGGCGACGCCCGAGAGCGGCGTCGGCGCGGGCGATATCGGCATGCTGCGTGCGCTGCTTGCGGGGATCCGAGCGCTGTAACCGCAGAAGTTACTTAACATTCCCCAAAGGTTTCGATCCGGCAAATTCACCCGGCGCGAGACCCATGATCGGCGAACCCGCCGGTGAACTGCCCTTTACCGGGCGATATCCAAGTCGTTAGCACCCGGAAACTGTTGCGTCAGTGCATTTTCAGTGATTAGGTGTTCACGACTCACAAGCGAGGGGGCCACCGTGCCCAGAAGTAGGCAAGTACATCGGTGATCGGCAGTAAATTCCCCCGCATCCGTACCCCGCGCACCGTGGGCGTCCGCGCCCGGCTGCTCGCCATCGTGCTCATCCCGAGCCTGGCGCTGCTGGCCACCGGCATCGGCGGCGCCGGGTACCTGGTGCAGAGCGGCCGCAAGGCCAATCGGTTCGCCGAGCTGGCGAGCGGGACCACCGCTCCGGCGATCATGATGGTCGAGGCGTTCCAGGAGGAACGCCGGATCTCGCTGCTGCACCTCGGCGGCGACAACTCCGCGGCGCCGAATCTGCCTGCCGCACGCAAACAGTCGGACCTGGCGCTCGCCGCGGTCGCGGCGCAGGGCGAGGCGGTCTCGGAACTGCGGCCGGACCTGGCCACCGACATCGACGGCTACAACGAGCTGTACAAGCAGCTGCCCGGCCTGCGCGCCGGTATCGACGCCCGGGTCCTGCCCGCGCCGCAGGTCTTCGCGGTGTTCAACCAGATCATCCAGGTCATCACGCTGGCCTCGCTGCTCGCGGCCGAAGTGGCGCCGGACGCCCGGGTCGCGGTGGAGCTCTACAAGGCCGTGCACGCGCTGCGGGCCGCCGAAGCCGTCTCGCGCACCAGCAGCCTGGGCTCGGTCGCGGTGCTGACCGAGCAGCTGCCGCCGGAGACGCTGGCCGAACTCAGCAACTACATCGGCGACGGCCGCGGCGAAGTCGCCTACGTCGGCGCGGTATTGACCGGCGTCCGCCTGGAGCAGTGGAAGCAGCTGACCGGCAGCCCGGAGTGGCAGCGCGTACTCGCGATGGAGGACGCGCTGTTGCAGCGCGGCCCCGTCCCCGCCGTCGACAGCCGCAAGACCAGTGACGTGGAACTGCCGATGGACGTCACCGAGTGGCAGACCGCCGCAGGCAAGGTGCGCACCGATCTGCTGCAGCTCTGGGAGGACCAGAGCGCGGACGCGCACGTCACCGCGACCAACTCCGGCAACGAGATCTCCCGGAACTCGGTGCTCGGCGGCGTCGCGGTGTTCTCGCTCGCCCTGCTCGCCTTCCTGGCCGCCTCGGTGCTGGCCAACCGGTTCATCGGCCGGATGAAGCGGCTGCGCCGCGACACCCTGGAGCTGGCCGACGAGCGCCTGCCCGAGACCATCCGCCAGCTCAGCAGCGGCCAGTCCGTCGAGGCCGCCGAGGTCGCCAAGCTGGACTACGGCACCGACGAGATCGGCCAGGTCGCGGACGCTTTCAACCGTGCGCACGGTGCGGCCGTCGCGGCGGCGGTCGCCGAATCCCAGACCCGCGCGGGCGTGAACGCGGTGTTCCTCAACATCGCGCACCGCAGCCAGGTCGTGGTGCACCGCCAGCTCGGCCTGCTGGACAAGGCCGAGCGCGAGGAGGAGGCTCCCGAGCGCCTGGACCTGCTCTTCGAACTCGACCACCTGGCCACCCGGGCCCGCCGCAACGCCGAGAACCTGATCATCCTCGGCGGCGAACAGCCCGGCCGGCGCTGGCGCAACCCGGTGCCGCTGGTGGACGTGATCCGCGGCGCGGTCGCCGAAAGCCAGGACTACACCCGCATTCACATCGGCCGTCTGCCCGACACCCAGATCACTGGCGCGGCCGTGGCCGACGTCATCCATCTGCTCGCCGAGCTCGCCGACAACGCCACCGCGTACTCCCCGCCGGAGTCCCGGGTCGAGATCACCGGCAACCTGGTCGGCCGGGGCGCGGCCCTGGAGATCTCCGATCAGGGCCTGGGCATGTCCGCCGAGGACCTGGCCCAGCGCAACGCGGTGCTGGCCGACCCGCCGGACTTCAGCGTCGCGGCGCTGTCCGGCGACGCCCGGCTCGGGCTCTTCGTGGTCGCGAAACTGGCTGTCCGGCACGGTATCTCGGTGCGGCTGACGGATTCCGACTACGGCGGCATCAAGGCGATCGTGCTGATCCCCGCCGCCCTCGCCACCCCGGAGGTGAGCGCCGGGCAGCCGCAGAGTTTCCAGGGGCTCGGCACGCTCCCGACGGCGGGCTCCTACGCCCAGCCCGCCGGGGTCACCGCCGCGCCCGAATCCCCCTCGCTGGCCGAGCGCCCCGGTTTGCCTCGGCGGCAACGTAATACCGGCACCTATCCTGGGAACTCATGAGCGATCCGCGCGAATCCTGGTATGACGACGACGCCGGCCCCGTCGTCCGGCTCTTCGCGCTCACCCGCGGCCGGTCCGGCAGTGCGCGCACCGATGTCAACATGCTGACCCTGGTGGTCACCTCCCCCATGGGCCGGCTGCGCCGGCACGAGCCGGAGTACGCCGCGATCCAGCACCTGGCGCGCACGCCGCAGTCGGTGGCCGAGATCGCCGCGCACCTGCGGCTGCCGATGACCACCACGAAGATCCTCGTGGGCGATCTCATCGGTGACGGCGTGCTGGATTTCCGGGCGCCGGTGGCGACGCCGGAGAACGGCGTCGGCACCAGCGACATCACCATGCTGCGGGCGCTGCTGAAAGGCATTCAGTCGCTGTAGAAAAGGCCGGGACGCCGTTGTCCCGGCCTTTCCGGCCTCAGCTCAGGCGTGCCGCCAGACGCTTGGCGTTCATGTAGGCGATCGCCTCGATCGAGACCATCGGGTTCACCCCGGAGGCGGTCGGGAAGCAGGACGCGTCCGCGACCACGACATTGGGCACCTCCCAGGTGGCGCCGTCCGGATCGGTGGCCGAAAGCTCTTGCGAGCCGCCCATTCTGGCCGAGCCCATGATGTGCAGCGCACCCATGTTGCACTGACCGGGACCGTATCCGGCGGCCTTGGCGGCGGCCGCGAACTCGGCGTGCGTGCCGCGCACGCCCGGCTCGTAGGCGACGCCGGCCTGGTGGCCGGTGAAGATCTTGTTCGCACCGGCGGCTTCGAGAATTTCGGCGGCGCCACTGATTCCGGCGTGCATGTGCGCGGCGTCGCGCGCGGACATGGTGTATTTCACGATCGCCTCACCGGCCTTGTCGACCGTCACGGTGCCGTGGTCGCGGTCGCGGGTGATGACGCCGACGGCCATGCTGTTGCGCAGGTTCAGCACGGTGTCGCGGTGCTCGGTGGCGCCGCGCCAGTTCATGAAGCCCATCAGCAGCGCCGGGTGCAGCGGGCCGGTCTCGTAGATGACGCCGTAACCGGCGCCGTCCAGATCGCGGTGCTCACGGGAGATGCGGGCCTGCAGGCCGCCCTCCCACGGACGCACCTCCTCGTCGAAGCTGCCGAACACCACCGAGGCCGGATGCAGCCGCAGGTAATCGCCGATGTTCTTGTTGCGCAGGCCCGAGCGGCGCAACAGCGCCGGGGTCTGGATGGCGCCCGCGGACACCACCACCGCGCGGGCGCGCACCGTCAACTCCGCGCCGGCGGCGGTGATCGCCCGCACGCCTTCGGCTTTGCCGTTCTTCACATCGATCCGGCGCACATCCGCGCCGACCACCAGGCGCGCCCCCCTGCCCTCGGCGTCGGCGAGCCAGGTCTTGGTGACCGACTGCTTGGCGCCCAGGCGGCAGCCGTAACCGCAGCGGCCGCATTCCACGGCGGCGTCGCAGGCGTCGGAGACGTTGCGGGGCAACGTGCCCAGGTCCCAGCCCAGCTTCTGCAAGCCGCGCTCGAGCACGCCGTCGCGGCCCGAGAGCGGCGACTTGTCGTAGGTGACGCCCAGCCGCCGCTCCACCACGTCCAGCGCGGCGCCGTACTCGTCCTCGGCGAACTGCTTCGCGCCCAGCCCGGCCCACTCCGCCCGCACGTCGTCGGGGGTGCGCAGCGAGGTGCTCCAGTTGACGACGGTGCCGCCGCCCAGGCAGCTGCCCGCGACCAGCCCGAGCTGGCCCTCGGCAGTGGCCGCCGGGCCCGCCGCGTACAGATTCGACAGGGCGTCGAGTTCGCCGTTGCCGAAATCGCCGTCGTCGTAGTACTCACCGCGTTCCAGCACAACGACATTCAGCCCGGCCTCGGCCAGCACGGCGGCCGCGGTGCCACCGCCCGCACCCGAGCCGACGATGACGACATCGCAGTCCAGCTCGGTGTTCTCGGTGTAGCGCAGCGGCGTCAGCGCGGGTTTCGGTGCGCTGTCCAGCTTTCCGGGCGGGCCGGGGTAATCCATGGCCTGCCACAACGGGTTCCGGCCGTCCGGGCCCGGGGTGCCGTAGTAGCCGAGCAGCGTCGCCTGCTTGAGCGCCTGGAAGATGGCGCGCTTGGGCGCCAGGCCGGAATCACCGAAGCGCAGCAGGAACTTCTCGCGCTCGGCCTGGTCGCGGGCGGAGAAGCGGCGCAGGCCCGCACCGGCGAGCAGACCGAGCAGCGGCGAATCCCACAGGCCCAGTAGTGTTGTGAGCTGCTTGCCCTCTTCGGGCCGCGGGTTGCCGTCGAGCAGTTGCAGCACCACGTCCGGCACGCCGAGTTCGCCCGCGCCGGGCAGGCCCTGCCCGTCGCCCGGAGCGAAGGTCTCGCAGATCAGCTCCAGCGCTGCCCGCTGACGTGCCGTAAGTTCCATGGTCTCTCCCAAACCGAGTGCCTCGCACAAGAACCAGAATGATGGCTCACATAGTTTCGCCGTTGAGGGACCCTACTCGGGCCGGTTGGATCCTGCCAGCCAACGGAGTGCAAAGATCTCGGGCTCACTTCGGGAAGTTCCGGAGACCCTCGGGACCTACTACTCGGTAATCGAGCGGACCTGCTGTTCGTACCGGGCGCGGGTCTCGGCATCGGCCGGGTGCAGCGCCCGATCACCGTTGAAGACGCGACGCACCAACTGCACGGCGCGTTCCGGGGCGGCGGCCAGGGCCACGTCGATCGGGCCGAGGTAATTCGGCACGGCCACTTCGGCTTTGCGCGTCGCGCAGGTGGACACGATGGCCGCGGCCACGTCCTCCGGATCCACGGTCGGCAACCCCTTGCCCAGCGCCATCCCGGACGACAGCCGGGTACGCACCGCCGAGGGCAGCACCGTGCTCACACTGACGCCGTGCTCGGCGAACTCCAGCCGGGTAGCGGCCGAGAGGCCGACGGCGGCGAACTTGCTGGCGTTGTACACCGCCAGCCCCGGCAGCGGGATCTTGCCCGCCAGCGAGGCCACATTGACCACGTGGCCGTGGCCGCGCTCGATCATGCCGGGCACGACCGCGCGCATGCCGTGGATCAGGCCCCACACATTGATGTCCATGATGGCGTGGCCGACCGCGTCCGATTCCGCCAGGAATGCCCCGGCGGGCATCACGCCCGCGTTGTTGACCAGGATGTCGACGCCGCCCAGCTCCGCCACCACCTTGTCCCACTGATCGCGGGCGCGCACGTCGAGCGCGAAGGCGCGGGCGCCGATCTCGGCCGCGGCGGTTTCGCCCGCCGCCGTGTCGACGTCGGCGATCACGACGTCGGCGCCCCGGTCGGCGAACAGTCGCGCGGTGGCCTGCCCGATGCCGCGCCCCGCGCCGGTGATCAGCACCCGGGCGTGTTTGAGATCGATCTCGGGGTAGCCGTGGCCGAGGATCCTCATGCGAAAACTCCTTGTTCTAGTGCCGTGCGAGTGCTGCGCAGACTGTGCCGGAAGGTGTCCAGACGACGGCCGCCGTCCATGAAGTTGGGGCCCATCACCGCGAGATCCTCGGCGGTGGCGCCGAGCAGCAGAACCTTCGTGCCCGCGGCGCGCAGGCCGGCGATCTCCGCGGTGAGCTTGGCGCTCATGCGATTACGCAGCTGGCGCTCGAGGAAGTGCCCCGGACCGGTGGCGGGCACCCGCCCGCTCGAGGCCATCGGCGCGAGCACCACCAGTTCGTCCAGGCCCTGGCCGGCGAGCAGATCCACCGAGGCCGTCGAGCCCGCGCCGCCGTCGATGAATCGCCGACCGGCGATCGGCACCGGCGGCAGCCAGCCGGGCACCGCCCAGGAGGCGCGCAACGCCGCGCCCAGCGACGCGTCCGGGGCGTGCGGGGCGCCGAACGGCACCCGCTGCCCGGTGGCGTAATCCATGCTGACCAGCCACGTCGCGGGGTGCGGCACCCAGGACCGGCCCGGGTTTAGCCGCTCGGCCAGCGTCTGCAACCAGCTCGCGTCGCCGCCGCCCTCCGGCAGCAGGCCGCTGCCCGCGGTGAGCAGGCGCTGGCCCGCCGGGGCGCGCAGCGCCAGGCGCGGCGCGCCGAGGCGCGGCTTCGGCAGCGGCGGCAGTTTGCCCGGCCCGGAGCGCATGTGCGCGGCCAGGATCGGATTCGCGCTGCTGCCCTCCTGCATGGCGACCAGTTCGTCGACCGCGATGCCGCTGCCCAGCATGGTCACGTATTCCGCGCCCGCCGAGGTGCCGATCAGCAGATCGGCCTCGCGCGGATCCCAGGCCAGCACGTCTCGCACGGCGGCCAGTGCCGCGACGATCCAGGCCGCGCCGACGGTGCCGCCGCAGCCGATCGCCAGGCCACGTCGCTGTGGCCGGTTTCCAGTACCCATGGTTCTAGACACTAACAGAATCCAAATACTGACGGTATCTGGAATCTGGGGGTACGTAGAATCACCCCATGGCCCGACTGACCCGCACCGAAAGCCAGGCACGCACCCGCGCCGACCTGGTCGCCACCGCGCGCGATCTGTTCCTGACCGAGGGCTACGCACGCACGAGCCTGGAGCGGGTCGCCGAGGCCGCCGGATACTCCAAGGGCGCGGTCTACTCCAATTTCCGCACCAAGAAGCAGCTGTGCCTGGAGGTCCTCGACCTGATTCACGCCACCAAGTTCGGCGAGGTCACCGCGCTGGTCGCCGCCGCGGACACCATGGACAACCAGCTGGCCAAGCTGCAGGAATGGGCCGAACGCACGCTCGGCGACGTCGGCTGGACCATGCTCGAATTCGAATTCGCCACCATCGCCCGGGACGATCCGGAACTACAGGCGGCGCTGGTCTCCAGCCTGGGAGCGGTGCGCGGCGCCGTTGCCGCGCAGTTGCAGACGCTGGCCGACTCCCTGGATCTCGCCCTGCCGATGTCCGCCGAGGACGCGGCCACCTCGGTGCTGAGCCTGGGTCTGGGCCTGGGCATCCAGCGCGCCATCGACCCGAGCATCTCGGCGCGGTTGATCACCGACGCCGTCCGGATGCTGCTCGAACTCGGCGCGGCGGCCCGGCCCTAGCCCGCGTAGTGCAGCGTCCACTCGCCGCGATAGTGCAGGCGGGTGACGTGCCCCGGCGGAATATCGATGCGCCAAAAGGATTTCGGCGGCGCGTCCAGCGTGACCAGCAGCGCCGCCCGGACCACCGCCGGATGGGTGACCGCGACGGTGGACATGCCCTCCGAGGCGATCTCGGCCATCCAGAACCGGGTGCGCTCGATCACGTCGCAGACCGACTCGCCGCCGTGCCCCTTGAAATTCGGATCGGTGAGCCAGGCGTAGAGCTCGTCCTGGGGCACCGACATGAGCTCGCCGCCCCGCCACGCGCCGGCGTCCAGGTCGCGGAGGCGATCATCCTCTTCCCCGGGTAGGCCCATCAGGGCGGCGGTCTCCACCGTCCGCCGCTCCGGACCGGTGAGCACGCGTGCCGCCGTCAGTCGCGTCACGGCGGCGATGGCGCGGCGGCCCGCCTCGGTCAGCGATTCGTCGACTGGAAAACGTGCCTTTCGCATCGCCTCGGTCATGCCATGGCTGACCAGGTCGAGTCTGAGCACCTTTTGCACGCCTGGAAGCGTACGGCTATCGGTAACTTGTCGGTGGCCGGGTGCAAACTGAGGTACATGGCCAAGTTTTCCACCGCCATGTTCTCCGAGGCGACCAAACAGTGGTTCGACGGCGCGTTCCCCGCGCCCACATCCGCTCAGCTCGGCGCGTGGCAGGCCATCGCGGCCGGCGAGCACACGCTGGTCGTCGCACCCACCGGGTCGGGCAAGACGCTCTCGGCCTTCCTCTGGGCGATCGATCAGCTGGCCGCCCGGGAGGAGCCGGTCGCGGGCACCTCGGTGCTGTACGTCTCGCCACTCAAAGCACTCGCGGTGGACGTGGAGCGGAATTTGCGGGCACCGCTCGTCGGCGTCACCCAGACCGCGAAGCGGCTCGGGCTCGATCCGCCCGCCATCACCGTCGGGGTGCGCTCGGGCGACACCAGCTCCGCCGAACGGCGGACCATGCAGCGCACGCCGCCCGACATCCTGATAACCACCCCCGAGTCGCTGTTCCTCATGCTCACCTCGGCGGCCCGGGAGACGCTGCGCACCGTGCGCACCGTCATCGTGGACGAGGTGCACGCCATCGCCGGCGGCAAGCGCGGTGCGCATCTGGCGCTGTCGCTGGCCCGGCTGGACGAACTGACCAGCGCGCCCGGCGCCGAGTCGGCGAGCGGGCGGCCCGCGCAGCGGATCGGCCTGTCGGCGACGGTGCGCCCGCCGGAGGAGGTCGGGCGCTTCCTGGTCGGCAACGCCCCCATCACCATCGTGAACCCGCCCGCGCCCAAGACCTTCGATCTCTCGGTGCGGGTGCCGGTCCCCGACATGACCGACCTGGGCGATTCCGACCAGCCCGGCTCGATCTGGCCGCACGTCGACGCGTCCATCGTGGATCTGGTGCTCGAACACCAGTCCTCGATCGTGTTCGCGAACTCCCGGCGGCTGGCCGAACGGTTGACGGCGCGCCTGAACGAGACCTACGCCGAACGGCTCGGCGAACCGGTGGAGACGGCGCACGCCGCCCCCGCCCAGATCGGTCCCACCACCGAGGTCAACCACGGCGCGGGCCCGCTGCTGGCCCGCGCCCACCACGGCTCGGTCAGCAAGGAGCAGCGCGCCCTCATCGAGGACGATCTCAAGAGCGGGCGGCTGCGCTGCGTGGTCGCCACCTCCAGCCTGGAGCTCGGCATCGATATGGGCGCGGTCGATCTGGTGGTGCAGGTCGAGGCCCCGCCGTCGGTCGCGAGCGGGTTGCAGCGCGTCGGCCGCGCCGGGCATCAGGTCGGCGAGATCTCGCGCGGCGTGCTGTTCCCCAAGCACCGCACCGATGTCATCCACTGCGCCGTCGCCGCGCAGCGCATGCTCACCGGGCAGATCGAGGCGCTGCGCATTCCGGCGCACCCGCTCGACATCCTGGCCCAGCAGACGGTCGCCGCCTGCGCGCTGGAACCGATCGATGTCGACACCTGGTTCGAGACGGTGCGGGGTACCGGCAGCTACGCCACCCTGCCCCGCTCGGCCTACGAATCCGTGCTGGATCTGCTCTCCGGCCGCTACCCCTCCGACGAATTCGCCGAGCTGCGCCCGCGATTGGTGTGGGACCGCGACGCCGGCACGCTCACCGGGCGGCCCGGTGCGCAGCGCCTGGCCGTCACCTCCGGCGGCGCCATCCCGGACCGCGGCATGTTCGCGGTGTACATGGTCGGTGAGAAGAACTCGCGCGTCGGCGAACTCGACGAGGAGATGGTCTACGAATCGCGGGTCGGCGATGTCTTCGCGCTCGGCGCGACCAGCTGGCGGATCGAGGAGATCACCTTCGACCGCGTCCTGGTGACCCCCGCCTTCGGACAGCCGGGCCGGCTGCCGTTCTGGCACGGCGACGGGCTGGGCCGGCCCGCCGAGCTCGGCGCGGCGCTGGGCGAATTCGTGCGCGGCGCGGGCAAATCCGGCGACACGGGCGCGGCCGACGAGTTCGTCCGCACCGCGGGATTGAACGACAACGCGACGGCGAACCTGTTCGCGCTGCTGACCGAGCAGCGCACCGCCACCGGCCAGCTGCCCACCGACAAGACGCTGGTGGTGGAACGATTCCGGGACGAACTGGGCGATTGGCGGCTGGTGCTGCACTCCCCCTACGGCCTACCCGTGCACGCGCCATGGGCGCTGGCCATCGGCGCGCGGCTCCAGGAACGGTTCGGCGTGGACGCCACGCCGAACGCCTCCGACGACGGCATCGTGGTGCGGCTGCCCGACACCACCGACGAGCCGCCCGGCGCGGAACTGTTCGTCTTCGAGCCCGACGAGATCGACGACATCGTCACCGAACAGGTCGGTGGCTCGGCGCTTTTCGCCTCCCGCTTCCGGGAGTGCGCCGCCCGCGCGCTGCTGCTGCCGCGCCGCGACCCGGGCAAACGCGCGCCGCTGTGGCAGCAGCGCCAGCGCTCGGCGCAACTGCTGGATGTGGCGCGCAAGTTCCCGGATTTCCCGATCCTGCTGGAGACGGTCCGCGAGTGCCTGCGCGACGTCTACGATCTGCCCGCCCTGCGCGACCTGCTCGGCCGCGTCGCCCGCCGCCAGCTGCGCCTGGTCGAGGTGGAGACGCCGACCCCGTCCCCGTTCGCCAACGCGCTGCTCTTCGACTACATCGGCCAGTTCATGTACGACGGCGACAGCCCGCTCGCCGAGCGCCGCGCGGCCGCGCTGTCCCTGGATTCCAGCCTGCTCGCCGAGCTGCTCGGCCGCGTCGAACTGCGCGAACTGCTCGACGCCGACATCATCGAGCAGACCGAACGCGAACTCCAGCGCCTCACACCCGAACGCCGGGCGCGGGACGCCGAGGGCCTGGCCGATCTGTTACGGCTGCTCGGCCCGCTGACACCGGCGGAAGCCGGGGCGCGCTGTGTCCTCGCGGCCGAAGATCCCGAGGCCGACCGGCCGGGCGCCGAGCCGCTCGGCACAGCTTCCCCGGGGCTCGACCTCGCGGTGGCGGGCGCGCACCACGAGTGGTTCGCGGGTCTACTGAAAGCACGCCGCGCGCTGGCGGTTTCGTTCGCGGGCCGCACCTGGTGGGTGGCCGTCGAGGACGCGGCTCGGTTGCGCGACGCGCTGGGGGTGCCGCTGCCGATCGGGACGCCGTCGGCGTTCATCGAGCCGGTTCCCGATCCCCTCGGTGACCTCGTCGGCCGCTACGCGCGCACGCACGGGCCGTTCAGCACCGAGGCGGCGGCACAGCGCTTCGGGCTCGGCACCGCGGTCGTGGCGACCGCGCTGCATCGGCTGGTCACCGAGAAGCGGGTGGTGGAAGGCGAATTCACGCCCGCCGCCACCGGCTCGGAATGGTGTGACACCCAGGTGCTGCGCCGGTTGCGCCGCCGTTCGCTGGCGGCCGCCCGGCACGAGGTGGAACCCGTGGCCACCACCGCGCTGGGCCGCTTCCTGCCGGATTGGCAGCATGTCGGCACCGGCGAGCTGCGCGGCGTCGACGGGGTGGCCACGGTGGTGGAACAGCTCGCGGGCGTACCGATTCCGGCCTCGGCCTGGGAGTCGCTCATCCTGCCCGCGCGGGTGCGCGACTACTCCCCCGCCATGCTCGACGAGCTCATGGCGACCGGCGAGGTCATCTGGTCCGGCCACGGGTCGATCACCGCCAAGGACGGCTGGATCGCCCTGCACCTGGCCGAACAGGCCCCGTTCACCCTGACCCCGCCCGACGACATCGAACTCACCGAGACCCATCTGCGCCTGCTCACCGCCTTGGGCGCCACCATCCCGGCCTGGACCCCGCTCGTCGAGGAGTCGCCCCCCGCCGCGGCCACACCGGTCGCGCTGGACGAACCGGAGGCCGCGCCGTCCCGGCGCGCACCGCGCGACGCGGCTGCCCCGGGCGCGCGGAAGGCCGCGTCCCACGACCCGGGCGCGCGGGAATCCGCTCGGGACGGCGCGGCTCTGCGGCTGCCACCGGTTCTGCAGGGTGGCGGCGCGTACTTCTTCCGGCAACTCTCCGACGCGACCGGCCTGCTGAACGACACCGCGGTCGCCGCCGCGCTGTGGGAGCTGGTGTGGGCCGGAGTGGTGGCGGGCGATACCTTCGCTCCGGTGCGGGCCCTGCTGTCGGGGACGACCCGCACCACCACCGCGCATCGCAACCCGCGCCGGGCGCCGCGCGGCCGCGCGTACCTGCCCCGGCAGACGCTGCCCACCAGGTCCGGCCCGCCCGCGGTGGCCGGGCGCTGGTCGCTGCTGCCGGATCGGGTCTCCGACAACACGGTGCGCGCGCACGCCACCGCCGACATGCTCCTGGAGCGCTACGGCGTGCTGACGCGCGGTTCGGTGCAGAACGAGGGCGTGCCCGGCGGCTTCGCGCTGATGTATCGCGTGCTCACCGAATTCGAGGACCGGGGGCGCTGCCGCCGCGGGTACTTCATCGACTCGCTCGGCGGTGCGCAGTTCTCCACCACCGACGTGGTCGACCGCCTGCGCACCTTCGATACCGACCGGATCCGCCCCGCCGACGGCACACCGCGCATCCCGCAGACCTTGGCCCTGGCCGCCTGCGATCCCGCCAACCCGTACGGCGCGGCGCTGCCGTGGCCCAAGGGCGACGGTGACGGCGGCCACCGCCCGGGGCGCAAGGCGGGCGCGCTGGTCGTGCTGGTGGACGGCGAACTGGTCCTCTACCTGGAGCGCGGCGGCAAGACCCTGCTCAGTTTCACCGAGGACCCGGACGCCCGGCAGGCCGCGGCCGACGCCCTGGCCGCGCTGGTCCGCACCCGCAAGGTCGATTCGCTCGTCATCGACAAGGTGGACGGTGAGACGGTGCACGGCAACACCTTCGCCACCTTCCTGACCGCGGCGGGCTTCTCCGCGACCCCGCGCGGCCTGCGGTTGCGCGGGCAGCCGTGACCGCGCGGGTAGTACGGTCGTCGCATGCCTGAAGGCGACACCGTGTTCCTGGCCGCGCACCGGCTGCGCCTGGCGCTGGCCGGAAAGACACTGGTGCGCAGCGATTTCCGGGTGCCCCGGTACGCCACCGTGGATCTGGCGGGCGAGCCGATCGAGGAGGTCGGCAGCTACGGCAAGCACCTGTTCATCCGTACGCCGCAGGCCAGCATCCACACCCATCTGAAGATGGAGGGCATCTGGCGCACCTACTGCGTCGGGGAGCGCTGGACCCGGCCCCGGGTGCAGGCGCGCATCGTGCTCACCACCGATGACACCGAGGCCGTCGGTTTCGCGCTCGGCAAGGTGGAGGTGCTGCGCCGATCCGAGGAGCACACCGTCATCGATCACCTGGGCCCGGATCTGCTCGGGCCGGACTGGGATGTCGCCGAGGCGGTCCGGCGGCTGGCGGCGCAGCCGGACCGCGCGATCGGGGTGGCGCTGCTGGATCAGCGCAATCTCGCGGGCATCGGCAATGTCTTCCGCAGCGAGGTCTGTTTCCTGCGCAAGGTGCATCCGGCCACCCCGGTGGGGGCGGTGCCGGATCTGGTCGCGCTGGTCAACGAGGCGCACCGGATCCTGGGCGTCTCGGCGCGGCAGCCACCGCGGCGCGAGCTCGTCTACGGCAAGCAGCGCCGGCCCTGCCCGCGCTGTGGCGCCACCATTCTGGTGCGCCTGCTCGGCGAGGCCGGGCCCGCCGACCGGATCACCCATCGGGAGCGCGGTATCTACTTCTGCCCGCGCTGCCAGCCGGAGCCGGCCGCGTAGCCCGGCCGGGTCTGTGATTTGCCGCCGCATTGCTAACACCGCACCCCCGGTTCCCGACAGCATCTGTGCCCATCGGAATTCAACAGCGCAGGAGCACCCCGACATGTTGCGGCACTCGGCAGTGGCCCGACGCCTCGCGCTTGCCGCGCAGCTCGTCGTCGCCGTGCTCGCCATCGTCGCCACGGTGTTCTTCATCTACCTGCTGCTGCACGCCGCGCCCACCCCCGGCACCTCGGACGCGCCGCGGCCCGCGATCACCGAGGGGCACCCGCACCGCGTGATGTAAAACCCTTGACGGCCCAGGCGCGCCCACTTAACTTACAACTCGTCAGTTACGACGAGGGAGTGGCGCCATGGGTGACCCGAGGCGATATGTAGTGATCGGCGGCGGCCTGGCCGGACTCGCATCCGCCGTCTGGCTGGCCGAGGCGGGCAAACAGGTCACCCTGCTGGAGCGGCGCGGCCGGCTGGGCGGGCGCACGCACGCGATGAAGGCCGAGGCCGTCGACGACCTGCCCGACAACGGCCAGCACGTCATCGCCAGCGGCTACGACCACCTGTTCCGCTACCTGGACAGCGTCGGCACCCGGCACCACGTCGCGTTCCCGCACGCGGCCACGCTGCGCTGGCCCGACGGCCGCAAGGTCACCATGCGCACCACCGGGCCGAGCGCCTGGCGCACGTTCACCGGCGCCCACCCCGACTCCTCGCCGCTGGACCGGCTGCGCGCCGCCCTCGCCACCACCCGCCTGGGCTGGCAGTGCCTGCACCAGCCCGCCGACCTCGCCGACCTCAGCTCCGAGCAGTGGTTCGAGCGGATCGGCATGCCCGCCAAAGCCCGTGAGGCGCTCTGGGATTGGCTGGCGCTGGGTGTTGCCGCCGAGCCGGTGCGGCAGGAGTCGGCCAAGGTGCTCGCCGACGTGCTCGCCACCGGGATCCGCCTGGGCTGGAAACACCGCCGCCCGGTCACCATCGGCTACCCCACCACCGACCTCGACACGCTCTACGTCACCGGCGCGCTGGAGGTCTTCGCCCGGCACGGCGTCCAGGTGCGGCATCGCGCGGTGGCCCGGCACATCCACATCAGCGGCGGACGCGTCACCGGCGTCGCGCTGGCCGACGGCTCGGTGGTACCGGCCGACGCGGTGGTGTGCGCGGTGCCGAACTCCAATATCGGCGGCCTGCTCGACGATCTGCCCGAACACGCCGAAATCTACGCCGCCGCGCAGAAACTCGGCTACACCCCGATCGTCAGCACCAATCTGTACCTGGACCGGCCGCTGGGCACCGAGGCCGAGTTCGAGGCGCTGATCGGCGGCACCGGCGTGATCGACGAGGTCTTCGACCGGCAGCGGATGACCGGGCGGAGCACCGACAAGGCGTGGCTGTACTGCCTGACCACCAGCGGCGCCTACGACCAGATCCACAAGAGCCACGACGAGGTCGTCGCCGAGCAGATGGCGCTGCTGCGGCGGTACTACCCGGCCGCGGCCGAGGCGAAAATCGTGCAGGCCCAGGTGGTTCCGATGCCGAAGGCGACCTTCTCGCAGGTGGTCGGGACGCACGGGCTGCGCCCGGACCAGCGCACCTCGATCCCGACCCTGGTGCTGGCGGGCGACTGGACCGCGACCGACTGGTCGGCGACGATGGAAAGCGCCGTGCAGAGCGCCGCGAAGGCGGTGCGGCTACTGCTCGAGCTACCGTCTGTGCCGTGACCACGCAGCGCGCCACGGCAGTGCCCGCGAAGAAGACGGGGAAACGGCGGATGCCCGCGGCCGAGCGGCGCGCCCAATTATTGGATGTGGCAAGGGATATCGCCGCCGCGGACGGGTTCGCGGCGGTCACCATCGAGCGGGTTGCCCGCGAATCCGACGTTGCCCGGGCGCTGATCTATCAGCAGTTCACCGATCTGTCGGGCCTGCTGACCACGCTGCTGGACCGCGAGATGGGCATCGCGCTGGCCGGGGTCAGCAGCGTCGACCTGGACCTCGACGACGTCGACGCGCTGGCCCGGGGCATGCTGGGCTACCTGCACGCGGCCCCGACCAGCTGGCGGATCATGCTCAGCCCGCCCGACGGCGGCCCGCCCGGCCTGCGCGAACGCCTGGAGCTGGGCCGCGCCTACGCCCGCGAGATCGGCGCCCGGCATCTGTCCCGGTTCACCGGCGTCACCGTCGACCCGAACGGCGCCACCGAGCGAATCATGCTGTGCGCCATGGAAGAACTCGCGCGCCTGCACCTGGCCGACCCGCAGCGCTACCCCGACGAGCTGTTCCTGTCCTACGTCCGCAGCCTCACCGGCTGGGCGACCGCGATGGAGAACTCCCGCTGACCCGCCTCAGCTCGCGATCTGGATGAGGTTGCCGCAGGTGTCGTCGAGGACGGCGATCGTGACCTCGCCCATCTCGGCCGGCTCCTGGGTGAAGCGCACACCCAGGCCGCGCAGGCGTTCGAACTCGGCCCGGACGTCCTCGACGGCGAACTGGATACAGGGCAGCCCGGCCTCGCGCAATCCGGCCTTGTAGGTCTTCGCGATCGGATTCTGATCGGGTTCGAGCAGCAGTTCGGTGCCGTCCGGCGCCTCCGGCGACACCACGGTCAGCCACTTGTACTCGCCGACCGGGACGTCGTGCTTCTTCTGGAAGCCGAGCACCTCGGTGTAGAACTTCAGCGCCTTGTCCTGGTCGTCGACGAAGACGCTGGTTACCGCGATCCGCATGAGTGTCAGTCCTTTTCGTGAGGTAGCGGTCAGCCGTCCGAGGGCACCGGCTCGAGGATCTCCGGGCGCGGTTCGGGCGCGGCGATCCGCAGGGCGTCGGCCGCGGCGTCGTCGGGCTGGGTCTGGGATTCGATCTCGGCGTCGACCCGGGCCAGGTAGGTGCGAATCTCGCGCTCGACGTCGGCGTCGTCCCAGCCGAGCATCGGCGCCACCAGCTGGGCCACCTCCTCGGCGCAATCCCGGCCGCGGTGCGGGTACTCGATCGAGATGCGAGTGCGGCGGGCCAGGATGTCGTCCAGGTGCAGCGCGCCCTCGGCGGCGGCCGCGTAGACCGCTTCCACCCGCAGGTAGGACGGCGCGTCCGTAATCGGCTGCAGCAGTTCGGGATAGCCGTCGGCCAGGGCGATGACCTCGTCGATCAGCGAACCGTAACGATTGAGCAGGTGCTTGATCCGGTACGGGTGCAGGCCGTACTCCTCGGCCAGCTGCACCGTCTGGTTGACCAGCGCGTAGTACCCGTCCGCGCCGAGCAGCGGCACCTTCTCGGTGATCGACGGCGCGACCTTGTCCGGAATATCCTGCGCCGCTTCGTCGACCGCGTCGTAGGCCATCACCCGGTAGGTGGTGTACTTGCCGCCCGCGATGGCGACCAGGCCCGGGGCGATCCGGGCGACGGCGTGCTCGCGCGAGAGCTTGGAGGTGGAATCGCTCTCCCCCGCCAGCAGCGGCCGCAGTCCGGCGTAGACACCGTCGATGTCCTGGTGGGTGAGCGGGGTGACCAGCACCTGGTTCACGTGGTCGAGCAGGTAGTCGATGTCGGCCTTGGTCGCCGCGGGGTGGGCCAGGTCGAGATTCCAGTCGGTGTCGGTGGTGCCGATGATCCAGTGCGCGTCCCACGGGATGACGAACAGCACCGAGGTGGGCGTGCGCAGGATGATCGCGGCGTCGCTGATGATCCGGTCGCGCGGCACCACGATGTGCACGCCCTTGGACGCGCGCACATGGAAATGCCCGCGGGCGTGTGCGAGGGCCTGGAGTTCGTCGGTCCAGACGCCCGTCGCGTTGATCACCACGTGCGCGTGGATCTCGCCGGTGGCGGCGTCGTCGCTGTCGCGGATCTTCACGCCGACCACGCGGTCGGCCTCGTGCAGGAATCCCACCACCTGGGTGGAGGTCCGGATGACCGCGCCGTAGTGCGCGGCGGTGCGGGCCACCGTCATGGTGTGCCGCGCGTCGTCGACCACCGTGTCGTAGTAGGTGAGCCCGCCGATGAGCGCGTCCCGGCGCAGTCCGGGCGCCAGCCGCAGCGCGCCGGAACGGGATAGGTGATGCTGGCCCGGAACCGATTTCGCGCCGCCCATGCGGTCGTAGAGCATCAGGCCGGCGGCCACGTAGGGCCGCTCCCAGACCCGGTGGGTGAGCGGGTAGAGGAACTTCAGCGGTTTGACCAGGTGCGGCGCCAGCGAGGACAGCGCCAGCTCGCGCTCCTTGAGCGCCTCGCGCACCAGCCCGAACTCCATCTGCTCCAGGTAGCGCAGGCCGCCGTGGAACATCTTCGAGGACCGGCTCGACGTCCCCGAGGCCAGGTCGCGCGCCTCGACCAGCGCGACCCGCAGCCCGCGGGTCGCCGCGTCCAGCGCGATGCCCGAGCCGACCACGCCACCGCCCACCACGACCACGTCGAAGTGTTCCTTGCCGAATCGCTCCCACGCCTCACGGCGCTGCTGCGGGCCGAGGAACTGGGTTTCCGGTTTCTTGGTCATGCTCGACTCCTCTGGTGGTGACGGCACAAGATCGAGCTCCGGCTACAGGCTAAGCGAGGAACCCGTGTCGTCACGATCTTGACGCGCGGACTCGGGAACGTTTAGTAGCCTGCACCAATGCGTCGCTATGTGGCCGCCATCGATCAGGGCACGACTTCCTGCAGGTGCATCGTCTTCGACCGGCAGGGCCGCGTCGTCGGGGTGGCCCAGAAGGAACACGAGCAGATCTTCCCGCGGGCTGGCTGGGTCGAGCACGATCCGGAGGAGGTCTGGCGCAATACCGACCACGTCATCGGCGAGGTGCTGAAAAAGCACGATCTGACCGCCGCCGACATCGCCGCGGTCGGGGTGACCAATCAGCGCGAGACCACCGTGGTGTGGGAGCGGGCGACCGGCAAACCGATCTACAACGCGATCGTCTGGCAGGACACCCGCACCGGCAAGCTCGTCACCGAACTCGGCGGCGACGAGGGCCCGGCCCGCTACCAGGCCCGCACCGGGCTCCCGCTGTCCACCTATTTCGCCGGGCCGAAACTGCGCTGGATCCTCGACAACGTCGAGGGCGCCAAGGAACGCGCCGAGGCCGGCGAGCTGTGCTTCGGCACCATGGACAGCTGGGTGCTGTGGCACCTCACCGGCCTGCACATCACCGACGTCACCAATGCCTCGCGCACCATGCTGATGGATCTGCACACCCTGCGGTGGGATTCGGAGATCTGCGCGGAGTTCGGCGTTCCCGAATCGATGCTGCCGGAGATCCGTAGCTCGTCCGAGGTCTACGGCGAGATCGAATCCGGTGCACTGCAAGGCATTCCGGTGGCGGGCATTCTCGGCGACCAGCAAGCCGCCACCTTCGGCCAGGCGTGCCTGTCCCCCGGCGAGGCCAAGAACACCTACGGCACCGGCAATTTCATGTTGCTCAACACCGGCACCACCCCGGTACTGAGCAAGCACGGGCTGCTCACCACCGTCTGCTACCGGCTCGGCGACCAGGAGGCGGTGTACGCGCTGGAGGGCTCGATCGCGGTCACCGGTTCGCTGGTCCAGTGGTTCCGCGACAACCTCGGCATCATCGGCTCCGCCGACGACATCGAGCCGCTGGCCCGCAGCGTCGAGGACAACGGCGGCGCCTACTTCGTGCCCGCCTTCTCCGGGCTGTTCGCCCCGCGCTGGCGGCCCGACGCGCGCGGCGTGATCGCCGGGCTCACCCGCTTCGTCAACAAGGCCCACCTGGCCCGGGCGATCCTGGAGTCCACCGCCTTCCAGACCCGCGAGGTGGTCGACGCCATGCGCGCCGACGCCGAATCCGAGCAGCTGGATCTGGAACTGACCACCCTCAAGGTGGACGGCGGGATGACCGACAACGACCTGCTCATGCAGTTCCAGTCCGACATCCTCGACGTCCCCGTCGTGCGCCCGGTGGTCAAGGAGACGACCGCCCTGGGCGCCGCGTACGCCGCGGGCCTGGCGGTCGAGTTCTGGGCCGACACCGACGACATCCGCGCCAACTGGGCCGCCGACAAGACCTGGGAACCGGCCATGTCGGAGGACGACCGCGAAGAACGCCTGAAGGAATGGAACAAGGCGGTCGAGCGCACCTACGACTGGGTCGACTGACGCTCAAGCGGCGGCGCGCGCCAATCTGTCGACCGCCTCGGTCAGGGTGGTGGCGTCGGAGGTGGTGAAACACAGGCGCATCGCGGATCGGTGCCCGCCGTCGACCGCGAAGGCCGCGCCGGGAACGTAGGCGACACCGGCGTCCAGGGCGCGGGCCAGCAGCTCCTGGGTGTCGGTGCCGTCGGTGAACTCGGCCCAGACGAACATGCCACCGGCCGCGTCGGTGCAGGTCAGGCGGTCACCGAAGCGATCGCGCAGGGCGTGCACCAGGGCCTTGGCCCGGTTGCCGTAGGCGGCGCGGACCGCGGCCACGTGCGCGTCGAGCCAGGGCTCGTCGGCCAGCACCTCGGCGGTGATCTGCTGGGTCAGCGCCGAACCGCAGAGATCGGCGCCCTGCTTGAGCAGTTCCACGCCGCCGAAGACGCTGGGCGGGGCGATCATCCAGCCCGTGCGCAGGGTCGGCGCGACGATCTTCGAGGACGACGACAGCCGGATCACATTGCGCGAGTACGTCGCGACCGGCGCGGGCGCGGGGTGATCGAAGGACAGTTCACCGTACGGGTCGTCCTCGATGACCCAGAAGCCGTGCGAGTCGGCGAGTTCGGCCAGCGCCTGCCGCCGGGCGAGGCTCATCGTCACACCGCCGGGATTGTGGAAGTTGCTCACCGTGTGCACCAGCGCGGGCTTGTCCCCGGTGGCGAGCAGGTCGGCCAGCAGGTCGACGCGCAGGCCCTCGGCATCCATCGGCAGCGCGACGATGCGGGCGCCCGCGGCTCGGAAGACCTGCAGCGCACCGACATACGCGGGATCCTCGACGACCACCAGGGCGCCCGGATCGAGCAGGACCTCGGCCAGCAGCGACAGGGCCTGCTGCGAGCCGTGCGTCACGAAGATCTCCGACACCGCGACCGGGCGGCCGAGTCGCGCCGATTCGCGGGCGGCCAGCACGGCGCGCAGCGGCGCCCAGCCCGGCGACTCGGTGTATTGCAGGCAGCCGGGGCCCGAGAGGGCGGTGGCGGCAGCGGCGGCGAGGCGCTCGCGCGGCATCAGCGCGGCGTCGGGCAGGCCACCGGCCAGGCTGATCACCTCCGCGCGGGAGGTGAGTTTCAGCAGGTCACGAATGGCCGAGCTGCGCAGGTTTCCGAGTTTGCCCGCGAGCGGTGGGATCGTCGGCGACATCGGAGTACCTCCCTGGTAACGCGCTATCAGCGTCACCAGAGTCGCACAGGGCTACCAATATATGAAATTGCTTTCTCAGTATATGAGAACTACGGCCGTTCCTTGATGGCGAACCACAGGATCTTGCCGTCCCGGTTCGCGGTGATGATCGTCTGCGGGTACACCCGGGTCGAGCCGTCGGGGCGGTGCTCGGTCAGGTCGACGTCGAACGCGTCCGGCTGCACCTCGGTGATGCGGACGCAGTGCGTGGTGCCCACCGGGATCTGCTCGTTGATCGCCTTCTGGATGATGTCGGCGGTGGAGATGTTCTCCGCGTCCGGCGCCACGAAACTGCGCACCTTCTCGCCGCTGCGTTCCACGTAGAACGCGTACTGGAAGCCCAGGATCGCGCCCGGGCCGCTGCTGGTGTTGCCCGCGCCGTTGCCGACCGTCACCTTGCCGTCGGTGCTGGCGGGGCAGCTCAGCGCGGCGGTGGTCAGGGGCGGGGGCGGCGCGGCGGTGACCTTCCCGTCGTCGTCGCCGCCGGGATCGCGATTGAGCGCGACGATGGTGGCGACCAGGCCGAGCACCACCGCGAGGATGCCCGCGACACCCAGCATGATCCAGCGGCCCCGGGCATTGGACGGGGCCGGATCGGCCACCGGCGTTCCGGGCGCCAACCGCTGCGCGATCGGATCGTCGGCCCAGGACATGCCAGGGGCCGCGGTGCGGGCGGATCTCGGCGCCGGTTCGTCGTCGTCGAGGTTGTAGTCCGACGGGGTGGACCACCACTGGTCGCGATCGGGCGAGGACGCGGCGGCCGCGGGCGGAACCGGCGCCGACGGCGGCGGCGTCTGGTAGCGAGTGGTGGCCGCCGAGGACGGCTCCGCCGTCACCTCGGGACCGAAATCCGCGGGCGGCTGCTGCGGCGGGCGCGGGGGCGGTTCGGGAGCCCGGTAGGTGGGGGTCGACGGCATCGCGGACTCGCCCGCCGGCCGCCAGCCCAGATCCGGATGATCGGGAGCGGGCGGCGCGTTCCAGCGCGGACCGGACTCCTCCCGCTTCGGCCCGCCGAAATCCTCGACCGGAGGGCCGAAATCATTCACCGGACCGCCGAAATCGCCTACCGGAGCGCCGAAATCGTGTGCGGGCGCGCCGAAATCGCGCACGGGTGGGCCGAAATCACCCACCGGAGGCCCGAAATCGTCAGGGTTCGCCTGCCCCGCCGACTCGCGCCCGCCTACCGGGGGCCCGAAGTCCGACCGGGACTGGTCGGACTCTTTGTCCCTATCACCTTCGGAGCCCACAACCAATCCTTTCCCCAGGACACACGTGTGGGGCGGTCGCGAACGACCGCCCCACCCGTTGAAACAGCTCGGCTCAGTACTGGACCGAACCACCCCACTGGGTGGTGATTCCACCGACGTTGACCGTCTGCGGCGCCACATCGCCCGCCGGGATAATCGACGGCAGTGTAACGCGCGCGGCGGCTTCGAGGGCAGCGGCGCCGCCCGGCTGCGCCGAGATCCACTGCTCGACCGCGGCCTTGGCGGCGTTGGCCTGCGTGGTGTCCAGGATGAAGGAGTTCTTGTTGTCGGCCAGACCCTCGCCACCGGTGTAGCTGGTGATCTTGATGCTGTTCGGGTCCAGGTACTCCACCGACACACCGGCTTCACCGGCGCCGGTCGGCGTGCGGTAACCGATGGTGCCGACGTAGCCGGCCTGGTTGTTGAAGTGGTGGGTGTTGGCCACGAAACCGGGCAGCAGCGCGCCGCCGTCGACGTTCGCGCCGACCTCGGTGCGCGGGCCCTGCATCTCGACCACCGGCGCAGCGGGCGCGGCCTGCAGGCGCGGGGCCTGCCAGCGCGGCGGCTCCTGCACCAGGTTCTCCTGCGACTCCGGCTGCTGCGCGGGCACATTCGACTGCGGCCTGGGCTGCGTGGTGCCCGGCTGGGCGGGCTGCGCCTGGGTGCCCGGCTCGGCTGGCTTCGGCGCGTTCGGGTCGGCCGGATCCACGGCGACGGCCGGCTGGTCCCCCGCCTGCTGGCCCGGCACCGGCAGCGGCGCGACGCGCGGGGTGGTGACACCCGGCTGAGTCGGCTGGGCCAGTTTCGGATCCTTCTTCGGATCCGGCTTCACCTCATCGGGATCCGGTGTGGTGATGCCCGGCTGGCTCGGCGTGGGCTTGCTCGGCTGCTGCTGATCGGTGGGCGCGCCCGGCTCTGGAGTGGCCGTCTCCGGGGTCTGCTCGATGGTTCCGGGCTGCGCCGGCGCCGGCGCGGGCGGCGTGGTAGGTGTGGTGGGCTCGTTCGGCACAGCCCCGGCGGGCGCTGCGAGAAGAGTGGCCACGGCTGCCGCGGCGGCCAGCGGCATCGAGGTCCCCGCCACCGCCCGCTGCGCCCGATTCGGCTTACGGTGTTTCACTTTTCGCAATCCCTTTCACACACGATTCCCCGACGACCCGTGGGCCGTACGCCGTTCCTGTGGTGAAAGGACTTGCTCCCCCGCAACAGCAACCACGCGACCGCCCGCCGATCGCATCTCAGCGGAAGTCAACCATAAGATCGCGCTCACGGCAACGCGATGAAAAGCGCGCCGCAGCAACCACACTGGGAAAAGTGCGGCGGGTCACCTCAAGGGAATGTTAATCCAGGTCGTCGTGACGCATGAGCTGACGGGCCGCCTCGGTGACCGAGCCGGTCAGCGACGGGTACACCGAGAAGGTCTGGGCCAGGTCGTTGACCGTCAGATTGTTCTGCACCGCCAGCGCGATCGGCAGGATCAGCTCCGAGGCGATCGGCGCGACCACGACGCCGCCGATGACCACGCCGGTCGCCGGACGGCAGAAGATCTTGACGAAACCGCGCCGCAGGCCCGACATCTTGGCCCGCGGGTTGGTGTTCAGCGGCAGCATCACCGTGCGCGCGGGGACCTCGCCGTTGTCGATGGCGGTCTGGCTGACACCGACGGTGGCGATCTCCGGGCGGGTGAACACCGCGGAGGCAACGGTTTTCAGCCGGATCGGCTGCACCCCCTCGCCGAGCGCGTGATACATCGCGATGCGCCCCTGCATCGCGGCCACCGACGCCAGCGGCAGCAGGCCGGTGCAGTCGCCCGCGGCGTAGATGCCGGGCACGGTGGTGCGCGACACCCGGTCCACCCGCAGGTAACCGCCGCGGTCGAGTTCGATGCCGACCCGCTCCAGGCCCAGGCCCTCGGTGTTCGGCGTGGAGCCGACCGTCATCAGCGCGTGCGTGCCGGTGACCGTGCGCCCGTCCGACAGCTTGACCACGATGCCGTCGGCGGTGCGCTCCACCGCGTCGGCGCGCGCGTGCTTGACCAGTTCCACACCGCGCTCGGCCAGCGCGTCCTCCAGCACCAGCGCCGCGTCGGCGTCCTCGCCGGGCAGCACCCGGTCCCGGCTGGAGACCAGCTTCACCTGCACGCCCATCTCGGTGTAGGCCGAGACGAACTCCGCGCCGGTGACGCCGGAACCGACCACCACCAGCGTCTCGGGCAGCTCCGCCAGGTCGTAGAGCTGGCGCCAGTTCAGGATGCGCTCGCCGTCCGGCTCCGCGCCGGGCAGCACGCGCGGGCTGGCGCCGGTCGCGATCAGCACCACCTCGGCCTCGATGATCTGCTCGGTCCCCGTGGACAGCTTGGCCAGCACCCGGTGCGCCGACAGCGGCCCGCCGGCCTCAAGGATCTCGCCGCCGCCCTGCAGCACCGACACCCCGGCGGCCTGCAATTTGGAGCGGATGTCCGCGGACTGCGCCAGTGCCAGCGCCTTCACGCGCGCGTTGACCTCGGGCAGATCCACGGTGGCCTGCTCCGGGTCCAGCGTGATGCCCAGGTCCTTGGCCCGGCGCAGCGAGGTGCGCACGCCGGTGGAGGCGATGAAAGTCTTGGAGGGCACACAGTCCCAGAGCACGCACGCGCCACCGATGCCGTCGCAGTCGATCAAGGTCACCGTGGCGCCGTGCTGGGAGGCCACCAGCGCCGCCTCGTAACCGGCCGGGCCGCCGCCGATGATGGCAATGCGGGTCATGGGTACCTCCGCTCGAGCTGTCGACCGGGATCTCCGGCGCTGACTCCTACCACGTTATCCGGCGAGTGGCCGGCAACTATGAACGACCCAACACGCCGCGCCCGGCACCGGAAAAAACACAGTCTGGGCCGGATATAGACGGCATGGGTCCATTATTGGCTACCCTTTGCTACGTGCCGATCTACGCCGCTTACGGGTCGAACATGGACTCGTCCCAGATGCTCGAGCGCTGTCCGCACTCCCCCATGTCCGGAACGGGCTGGTTGGAGGGCTGGCGACTCACCTTCGCCGGCGACGATATCGGCTGGGAAGGGCCGCTCGCCACCGTGGTGGAGGACCCGGGATCCCGGGTCTTCGTCGTGCTCTACGACGTCTCCCCGGAGGACGAACAGAGCCTGGATCGCTGGGAGGGTTCCGATTTCGGGATCCACAAGAAGATCCGGCTGCGCGTCACCCGCAATCCCAACAACAACGCCGAGACCGTGCTGGCGTGGCTGTACGTGCTGGACGCCTACGAGGGCGGCCTGCCCTCGGCCCGCTACCTCGGAGTAATCGCCGACGCCGCCGAAAAAGCCGGTGCGCCCGAGGATTACGTACACGCCCTGCGCACCCGCAACAGCAAGAACGTCGGGCCGGGCACGTTCGGCTGATCCCGCGCCCCGAAACACCGAAGGCCACCTTCCCGCCGGAAGGTGGCCTTCGCCGTCGAGGCGGGACTCAGCCCGCCTGCAGGATGATGTTGCTGAGCACCCGGACACCCACCGAGAGCGCGCGCTCGTCGATGTCGAAGGTCGGCTGGTGCAGATCCAGCTGCTCGCCGCGACCGGACCAGACGCCCAGCCGGGCCATCGCGCCCGGCACCTCCTCCAGGTACCAGGAGAAGTCCTCGCCGCCGCCGGACTGCATGGTGTCGGCCAGCGCGTCCGGGCCGAGCGCGCGGATCGCGGACTCGAACATGCGGGTGGACTGCTCGTCGTTCACCACCGGCGGCACGCCGCGGCGGTAGTTCAGCTGGTAGCGCACGCCGGTCGGGGCGAGCAGACCGTCGACGATCTCGTGCACCATCGGCTCCAGCAGCGACCAGGTCGCGTGGTCGCCGGTGCGGACCGTGCCGGTGAGCATGCCCGTCTGCGGAATCGCGTTGGGCGCCTTGCCCGCCGACACCGCGCCCCACACCATCACGGTGCTGGTCCGCGGATCGATGCGGCGGCTGAGCAGACCCGGCAGGCCGGTGATGACGGTGCCGATCGCGTAGACCAGGTCACTGGTCAGGTGCGGGCGCGAGGTATGCCCGCCCGGCGAGTCCAGCACCAGCTCGACCGTGTCGGCGGCGGAGGTGATCGCGCCGACCCGGATGCCGACCCGGCCCACCTCCAGGCGCGGATCGCAATGCAGGGCGAATATCCGGTCCACGCCCTCCATCGCGCCGGCGGCGACCATGTCGATCGCGCCGCCCGGCATGACCTCCTCGGCGGGCTGGAACACGAACCGCACGCCCACCGGCAGGTTCATCTCGGCCAGCGCGAGGGCGGTGCCGAGCAGGATCGTGGTGTGGGCGTCGTGGCCGCAGGCGTGCGAGACGCCCGGGACGGTCGAGGCGAAGGACAGGCCGGTGAACTCCTGCAGCGGCAGCGCGTCCATATCGGCGCGCAGGCCGATGCGCGGGCCGTCGGCCGGGCCGATATCGCAGATCACCCCGGTGCCGCCCGGCATCTTCTGCGGGTTCAGGCCGGCCTTGGTGAGCCAGGAGGAGATGAACTCGGTGGTGCCGAACTCGGTGCGCGACAGTTCCGGATTGGCGTGAATGTGCCTGCGCCACTGGACCAGATCGACGGCGTGCTCGGTCAGCCACGCCTCCACACAGGCGCGTCCGGCGGCCACGGTGTCGATGACGGCGTGGCCCGGGCCCTGCGGGCGTAGCAGCGCCTCCGCGGCGTCCACGCCGGTCATCATGGCCTCGCGACCCGCCGCGGTCCCCGCTGCCGGGATCGAACCGCCGGTACTACTCACCGAATCTCCTCCTGTCGTTGAACCAGCCGTTGCAACAACCTGTCTCTCTGTACGTCATCGCGGGCGACGGCGATAGCGGTACGCGCGAGCGCCAGCGCGCCGTCGACGACGGCGCGATCCGCCGAGGCGTTGACGCTCGCCGCGGCGAAACCGGGCTGATGCGTCACCGCCCCATCGGCGTCGATGCCGATAACCGGATGTATGCCCGGGATGACGTTGGTGACGTTGCCCATGTCCGTGCTGCCCAGTGGCCGCTGCGCCTCGAGTTCCGGTGCGATCGGCACCCGGCCGAGGTCGGCGATCTGCTCGCGATAGGCACACAGTAATGCCGGATCGGGCGTCAGCTCGGTATATGTCGGTGCGAGCGTCCGGATTTCGTGGGTGCAGCCGGTCGCGAGGGCGCCCGCCTCGAAGCAAGCCGACGCGCGTCGCATCAGTTCGTCGAGGGATGCGGAGTCGACTGCGCGTAGGTAATACAGCAGTTCCGCACGTCCGGGCACGATGTTCGGGGCTACGCCACCGCTGCCGACTATACCGTGCAGTTGCTGGCCGGGCCGGATATGTTGCCGTAGCAAACCGATCGCAACCTGAGCGACGGTCGCCGCGTCCCCCGCGTTGCGGCCGCGCTCGGGCGCGGCGCTGGCGTGGGCTTCCTGCCCGTGGAACACCACTTCCAGGTCGGCCAGCGCCAGCGAGCGCGCGTTCACGATGTCGGTCGGCCCGGGGTGCACCATCAGCGCCATCGCGACGTCGTCGAACACGCCGCGCTCGAGCATCAGGACCTTGCCGCCGCCGCTCTCCTCGGCCGGCGTGCCGAGCACCACGACGGTGAGGTCGAGGTCGTCGGCCACTTCGGCGAGTCCCAGCGCGGCGCCGACCGCGCTGGCGGCGATGATGTTGTGCCCGCAGGCGTGGCCCAATCCCGGCAGCGCGTCGTACTCGGCGCAGAGCGCGACGGTCAGCTCGCCGCTGCCGAAACTGGCGCGGAACGCGGTCGGCAGCTCGGCGACGCCGGTCTCGACCTGGAAGCCGCGCTCGGTCAGCGGCTCGAGCGTCTTGGCGACGCTGCGGTGTTCCTCGAACGCCAGCTCGGGCTCGGCGTGGATGCGGTGCGAGAGGTCGATCAGCCGCGGCGCGGCGGCCTGGATCGCGCCGTCGGCGGGCGCGCGGCCGACCGGGTTACGCCCAGCGTGCAGTTCGCTGGACGACCCGGGATGACCGCTGCGCGGTGGTGGCATGGAACACAGTGTCGCACTGGTGTGCAAATCGAGCACGGCGTGCGCGCCGCCCGGTGGCGGGCGGCGCGGGCCGCGCGGCAGGCAGAAGCAGTTATCCGGCGGCGAACGCCAGGTTCTCCGGAGTGGTCGCGACCGCGAGTCCGGCCAGGGCCTTGGCGTGCAGGGCCCGCTTGATGACCGGCAGGTTCGGCTTGCGGTTGCCCGTCAGTGCCGCGGCACGCGCGATGGCAGCGCTCAGCAACGTCTCCGCATCGGCCTGCTCGTCGACGATGCCCGCGGCGATGGCCTGGTCCGCCGGGAAGCGGTGGCCGGTGGTCATGGCCAGCACGCACACCTGGTTGGTCAGGCGCTCGGTGAGCAGCGCGTTCATGCCGATGGTGAAGGGCATGCCCAGGTTCACCTCGGGCAGGCACCAGAAGCCGCGATCGGCGCGCATGACGCGCAGATCGCAGGAGGTGGCCAGCATCGCGCCGGCGCCGAAGGCGTGGCCGTTGAGCGCCGCGACGGTCGGCATCGGGAAGGTCAGCAGCCGGGTGTACAGCGAGTGCACGCGGTCCAGGTACCAGTGCATCCGGTCCAGGTTTCCGAACAGCCAATCGGTGTCCAGGCCGTTGCTGAAGAACTTGCCGGTGGCGGTGGTGACCAGCGCGGCCGGGCCCTCCGACGCCTCGACCTCGTCGAGCAGGCCGTGCACCTGATCGATCCAGTCCGGGTGGAAGCGGTTCTCGTTGTCGGTCTGGCCCTCGGTCCCGAGGTACAGGACGAACACATCACCTTCACGTTCCAGGTACGGCATGCGTGCAGCGTATCCCGGCCCGCGCCGCATTCCTACTGGTGGGTAGCAACGGTGCGGGGCGTGCCGCGGATTCCGGGCGCGGAACTGGGGACCGACCGGATCCGGCGCGGTCGATACGACCCGACTATCGTGGCGTTCATGCTTGCCGAAAAGGCCGCGGAGGCTATCGCCGAACGAACTGGAGTCGACCGTCACCGGATCGCGGTGGTGCTGGGATCGGGCTGGCAGGAGGCGGCCGCGGAAATCGGCACGCCCACCGCCTCGGTGCCGATGCCCGAGCTGCCCGGCTTCGGAACCCCCAGCGCGCAGGGACATGTCGGGACGGTGCACTCGGTGCCCGTGGACGACAAGTCGGTGCTGCTGCTGATGGGCCGCCAGCATCTCTACGAGGGCTACCAGCCGGCCGAGGTGGTGCATCCGGTGGCCGCCGCGATCGCGGCGGGCGCGGAGATCGTGCTGCTCACCAACGCCGCCGGCGGCATCCGCGCCGACCTCGACGTCGGTGCTCCCGTGCTGATCAGCGATCACCTCAACCTCACCGGGCGCACCCCGCTGACCGGCGCCACCTTCGTCGACCTGGTCGACGCGTGGGATCCCGAATTGCGCGCGCTGGCAAGGGAAGTCGACCCGAGCCTGACCGACGGCGTGTACGCCGGCCTGACCGGCCCGCAATACGAGACACCGGCCGAGATCCGCATGCTGCGCACCATGGGCGCCGACCTGGTCGGCATGTCGACGGTGCTGGAGGCCATCGCCTGCCGGGCGCTGGGCGCGCGCGTGCTGGGCATCTCGCTGGTCACCAATCTGGCCGCGGGCATCTCCGGCGCGCACCTCTCGCACGCCGAGGTCCTGGCCGAGGGGCAGGCCGCCGCACCACGTCTCGGGAAACTGCTGCGCGGCGTGCTGGAGCGGCTCTAGATGCTGCGGTTCGGCACGGCGGGTCTGCGCGGGCCGCTGCGCGCGGGCCCGGACGGCATGAACGTCGAGACGGTGTCGCGCGCCACCGCGGGGCTGTGCGTGTGGCTGCGCGGGCGCTGCCTGGGTGGCGGCACCGTGGTCGTGGGCCGCGACGCCCGGCACGGCTCCGCCGAATTCGCCACCGCCACCGCGGAGATCTTCGCGGCGGCGGGCTTCCCGGTGCTGCTGCTGCCCGAGCCGGTACCGACCCCGGTGGTCGCGTACGCGGTCCGGGAGCTGGGTGCGGTGGCCGGTGTGCAGATCACCGCCTCGCACAACCCGCCCGCCGACAACGGCTACAAGGTCTACCTCGACGGCGGTTCGCAGCTGATCGCGCCGGCCGACACCGAGATCGAGCGCTGCATCGAGGCGATCACCGGGCCCGTCGAGCGACAGCCGGTGCTCCCCGCCGACGACGATCTGGTGCGGCGCTATCTCGATCGGGTGGGGCGCCTGCGGGATCTGATCGGCGGCGCGGGCACCCGCGCCGAGGTCCGGATCGCGCTCACCGCGCTGCACGGCGTCGGCGGCGAGCTCGCGGTGCGCGCCCTGGCCGCGGCCGGGTTCACCGACGTGCACGTGGTGCCCGAGCAATTCGAACCGGACCCTGACTTCCCCACCGTCGCGTTCCCGAACCCGGAGGAACCCGGGGCCACCGATCTACTACTGGCGCTGGCCGAGCGGGTCGACGCCGATCTCGCGATCGCCCTGGATCCGGACGCCGATCGTTGCGCGGTCGGCGTGCGCGGGGACGGCGGCTGGCGGATGCTGCGCGGCGACGAAACCGGTGTGCTGCTGGCCGATTGCGTGCTCGCCACGGCCGCGCCCGGCGCGCTGGTGGCCACCACGATCGTGTCCTCGCGCCTGCTGTCGAAGCTGGCGCCGGCCCGCGGCGCCCGCTACGCCGAGACCCTGACCGGCTTCAAATGGCTGGCCCGCGCGGGCGACGGCCTGGCCTACGCCTACGAGGAGGCGATCGGGCACTGCGTCGACCCGGTGGCGGTGCGCGACAAGGACGGCATCTCGGCCGCGGTCGTCGCCGCCGACCTGGTCGCGCGACTGAAGGCGCGGGGCCGCACCCTGCTCGGCGAACTCGACGACTACGCACTGGAATTCGGCCTGCACGCGGGCGCCCAGGTTTCGCTGCGCCTGGCCGACGCGGCTGCGGCCGCCGCCGTGGTGGATCGCCTGCGCACCGGCCCGCCCGGCGAGATCGCGGGCGAGCCGGTGAAATACACCGATCTGCTGGCGGCCCGGGGCCGGATGCACACCGACGCCCTGGTTTTCGAGGGCACGGGGCTGCGGCTGGTGATCCGCCCGTCGGGCACCGAGCCCAAGCTCAAGTGCTATCTGGAGGTGGTCGAACCGGTGTCCGGCCGCGCCGGGCTGCCGGAGGCGAAAGCGGCGGCCGCGCGACGGCTTTCCGAGATCGCCGAGTACTGCCGCACGCTCTGAGGCTCAGCGCGGGCCGAACTGCCGGTCGCCCGCGTCGCCGAGCCCCGGCACGATGTAGGCGTTCTCGTTCAGCCCCGCGTCCACCACGGCCGTGACCAGGCGCACCGGCAGGCCCGAATCCTCCAGTGCGGCAATGCCTTCCGGTGCGGCCACGACGCAGACCGCGGTGATGTCGGTGGCGCCGCGCGCCGCGAGCAGCTCCAGGGTGTGGCGCATGGAACCCCCGGTGGCCAGCATCGGATCCAGCACGTAGACCGGTAATCCCGCCAGTTCCTCGGGCAGCGACTGCATGTACGGGACGGGCTGGTGGGTGTCCTCGTCTCGGGCGATGCCGACGAAGCCGACCCGGGCGTCCGGAATCATCTCCACGGCGGCGTCGATCATGCCCAGTCCGGCGCGCAGCACCGGCACCAGCAGCGGCGGCTGGGCCAGCCGCACGCCCTCGGTGAACGCCACCGGTGTCGAGATCTCGAAGCGGGTCACGGGGGCCTCCCGCAACGCCTCGTAGACCAGCACCCGGGTCAGGTCGCGCAGAGCGGCGCGGAAGGCCGCATTGGGCGTCCGCGCGTCGCGCATGGTGGTCAGCAGGGCGGCGGCAAGTGGGTGGTCCACGCTGTGCGTACGCATTCCGAAACGATAAGGTCGTAGTCGAGCTCGACGCGAGCGTTCCTCGGGCGGGGTCTTCGGGAAGTTTTTTTCGACGGGCTGGAACCGAATCTCGGGGCCGCGCGTCGAACCAAGTGGATGACGTACTCTGCCTGGGAACAAACGGATGGGGGAAGCAGTAATGGCAAGAAAGTTTTCGGCCGACGCCGAGGGCATCGCCACCTACAGCGCGACCGCCGAGGTGATGGCCACCGAGATGACCGCCGCGGCCGCGAGCGCCGCGGGTGGGAATCCCGCCCTCCTCGGTCCGATCATGGGGTTGATCGGCGGTGATTTCATGGCCGCCTATTCCGCGGCGCACGCCGGGAATGTCGCCGCTATCGCCCAGCTTTCGGCCGTGCTGTCCAGCATGGGCATCGCCACCGGTGTCGCCTCCACCAAGATCTCCGAACAGGATCTGAGCACCGCCGCCGCGTTCAAGTCCACCGACCTGGACGGATGACACGGTGATCGACATCAACCTGCTGGCGCAGCCGCTGCTCAGCCTGCTGTCCAGCTTCGGCTCCGGCGTCATCCCCTCCGGCGGCGCGTCCGACGCGCTCACCTCGGCTTCCTCGGCGCTGGAGTCGCTGCACACCCTGGGCAAGGGCAGCATCAACCAGCTCAACACCGCGCTCGACGGCGTCACCGCCGACGCCGCCACCGCGAAGGCGCTGCGCGTACAGACCTCCTCCGCGCAGACCTCCGACGTGCTCACCGAGATGGCCGCGGTCGTCAATCAGGCCGCGGCACAGGTCGAGACGGGGCAGAAGGAACTCGACACCGTCGTGCAGTCCTTCGTCAGCAACGCCACCAGCCTGCTGCCCACGATCACCACCCCGGTGGGCCTGACGGCACTGGTGAGCACCGCCATCGATCACCTCAACCAGGGCATCGGCGTCGTCAACAAGACCCAGACCGAGCTGCAGACCTCGACGGCCAGCATGAACGAGCTGACGCCGGCGCCGTCCACCGCGCCCGCCGCGACCAGCAGCAATCTGCTCAGCACCGCCAAATCCGCCCTGGACAGCCTGACCAGCGGCACCGGCGGCCTGGCCAGTTCCGCGCTGAACACGGGCGTCTCCGCGATCAGCAGCGCCGCCAAGGCCACCACGTCCAAAACCAAGGACACCACCCAGACCCCGAGCTCCAACACCTCCACGGCCAAGCAGACCGAGGTCAAGACGGAGAAAACGGAGAACGGCGGTGTGAAGATCACCCTGCCGGACGGCAGTGTGGTGGAGGCGCCGAACGAGAAGGCCGCCAAGGCGGTCACCTCGGCGCTCTCGGCGGTCGGCACGCCCTACGTGTGGGGCGGCAACGACCCGAACAGCGGCATCGATTGCAGCGGCCTGACCAAATGGGCCTACAGCGAGGCCGGTGTCGAACTGCCCCGCCTCGCCCAGGAACAGCACATCGGACACCAGCAAGTCTCGCCCGGCGATCTGCAGCCCGGCGACCTGGCCGTATGGGACGGCCACGTCGCCATGGTCATCGGCAACGGGCAACTCGTCGAGGCCGGCGATCCGGTCTCGGTCAGTTCCATCCGAACGGAGAACATAGGTATGGAGTTCTACGGCTTCTACAGGCCCACATCATGACCCAGCCGCAGCAGATTCCGAACGTCACCGTCGCCGCCAGCCAGAACCGGTCCGGCACCATCGCGGTGCGCGCCACCGATCAGGGCATGCCGGTCGAGATCAAATTCGAGCGCAGCGAATACCGTTACGGCGCGCAAGCTCTCGCGGCCGAGATCCTGCGCCTGACCAAACGGTCCGCCATCGCCGCCCGTGCCCGCCGCCGCGAGGTGCTGGCCGAGTCGGGAATGTCGGCCGAGGTGCTGGACAAACTGGGCCTGCCCACCCGGCAGCAGGCGGTCGACGAACTCGATCGCATCGACGACGCGGACACTGGACAGACGAGCTGGATGAGGCCGGTCTAAACAATGAGTGCTGAAATGGACGCGTTGGTCGCCAACGCGACGGCGAAGCTGGAAGCACTGGAGGCCGCGCTGTACGGCCTCAAGCAGGTGCGAGGCACCTTCACCACCGAAGACGGCGCGGTCGGCGTCGAGGTGGACAGCGACGGCGCACTGGTCGGCCTGCAATTGTCGGAGTCGGTCACCTCGATGGCGCCCGCCGACGTCTCCCAGCTCATCGTGTGGGCCTGCCGACAGGCCGCGGAGGACGCGGGCGGGCAGCGTTCGAACGTCATTGCCGCACTGAACGAGTCGTTCGCCCCGGCCGAAAACGCGCCCTCGAGCGCCCTTGGGGGCAGGCCGGATAGTGCCTGACGCGGCGAGTCGTTAGGCTTCCGCTCATGGCTTCTGGAGACATCGTCCCGATCGAGCTCGGCCTGACCGACGGCGATCTCGTCACACTGTGGGCACCGCGCTGGCGAGACGGTGACGACGAGTGGGAGGCGTTCCTCGGTCACGAGGATTCGCTGTACGGATTCGAGTCCGTCGCGGAGCTGGCCGCGTTCATCCGGACGGACTCCGACAACGACCTCGTCGACCATCCCGCGTGGAAGGTCGTCGCCGGTCTGTCGGCGGCCGAGCTGGAGCCCGAGGACGCGCACTCCTACGACCTGGTGGCGGTTCCGGAGCTGGCGGCCGGCGATCCCGACGTGGACACCGTGGCCGAGCTCGAGGAGACCCTGTCGATGGTGCGCAACATCGGCGAGGTCTGCGAGCTGGACGTGGTCACCAAGTTCTTCGGCTCGCACCCGTCGCTGGGCGCGCTGGCCGCCGGGGCGAGCTTCTTCGCCGACCGGGAGGGCGAGGAGATCTGGGACCAGATCGGCGCCGCCATCGTCAAGGACTGGGACAACGTCCTCGACGCCGTCGACTCGGTGGTCTCCACGCCCGAGGTCGACAAGGCCGCCGTGGCCGTCGCCGAGGCGGAGCTGCTGGCCGCCGAGGAGAACGTCGTCGACGCCGACGACGCGGCCGACAGCGACGAGGAAGAAGAGTTCGAAACCGTCGACCTGAACAAGGACGACGAGGACGAGGAAGACGACGAGGACGAGGACGATTCGTTCTGGCACGAGGTCGGCATCGACCCGGTCAAGATCGTCACCTCCGAGGGCACCTTCTTCACGCTGCGCTGCTACCTGGACGACGAGCCGATCTTCCTGGGCACCGAGGGCCGGATCACGGTCTTCGGTTCCGAGCGCGCGCTGGCCCGCTACCTGGCCGACGAGCACGAGCACGATCTGGCTCGGGTCAGTACCTACACCGATGTGCAGACCGCGGCGGTGGACGGTTCGCTCGAGGTCGAGGTCACCGACGAGAACGTCTACGTGCTGCCGGGTCTGACCGAGGATCTGGCCGAGGGCCCGGACGCGGTCGATTTCGAGCAGCTGGAGCTGGCGGTGGAGCTGTTCACCGACGCTTCCGATTACGCCGAGGACGACGCGGTCGAGCAGGCGCTGGCGGTGTCCACACCGCTGGGCTGGTATGTGTCCTACCTGCTCAACCCGGATCCGACCCGGATGGCGCCGAACCCGCCGTTCGGCGCGGAGTCGAAGGCCTGGCGCGAATTGGAGCGCAACTTCGAGGCGCGGCTCGACCAGCAGAAGTAATACGCACCCGGCAGACCCCGGCCCCGCACGCGGGAGCCGGGGTCTTCGCGTCTCAGCGCAGGCGGATCCAGATCTGTTCGGCGTGCGCCAGCAGCCGCTCGTCGGAGCCGTAGATCGCGGTGGCGGCGTAGGACTTCCGGCCCTGGTCACCGTCGTAGCGGCCGACGACCACGCATTTCTCGCCGACCGCGGGCCGGTCGAGCACCGCGGCGGTCATCGAGCCGAGCAGGGCCGGGTTCTCGGCCATGCCCGGCAGCGACCAGCCACCGGGACAATCCATGGCGGCCCACAGCAGCGGAGCGCCGAGCGGCAGGTCATCTGCCGGAGTCCACGCCGCGGCGACCAGTCCGGCGCCGACCGGACCGGCCTCGATCCGCAGCCCGTCGGCTCGCCCGCTGCCGCAGACGAAGCAGCCCGCGAAGATCTCGTTGCCCTCATAGGCGCTCGCCGCCCGCTCCGCCACCGCGTACGAAACCGGCTGCGGCACATCGCGTTCGAACGCGCCCGGGTGGAACTCGGCGATCGTCGTCGCGTCGTCGAGCAGCTGCCCCGCGTGCACCCGCAACGGCGTCTCCAGCGGCGGCTTGTTCCGCAGCCGGACCGTCAGCACCGGATCGCCGCTCTGTTCGGCCAGCATTCCCCCGACGTAACCGCCGTTGCCGGAACCGGGCGGGCCGTTGAAACGCCGCGGAATCTGCACAACCTTCATGGTCACCCACGCTATCCGGGCCCGCCGCCCGGATGCGGCGGGGCTCCCCTTCGGATCGCCGCCACGCCGCCCGGGCGTTTCACCGCCGCTAGCCCAGCAGAACCGCGTAGCCGGGCTTGATGATGTCGTCGATGATGCGCAGCCGCTCCGGGAACGGGATGAACGCCGACTTCATCGCGTTGATGGTGAAGCGTTCCAGATCCGACCAGCCGTAATCGAAGGTCTGCACCAGCTTGAGCATCTCCCGGCTCATGTCGGTGTCGCTCATCAGGCGGTTGTCGGTGTTGACGGTGACCCGGAACCGCAGCCGGGCCAGCAGATCGAACGGGTGCTTGTCCAGCGAGGGCACCGCACCGGTCTGGACGTTCGACGACGGGCACAGCTCCAGCGGGATCCGCTGGTCCCGTACGTAGTTCGCGACCAGGCCAAGCTGCGCGTCCTCCAGCCCGCCCGGGACCTTGATGTCGTCGGTGATGCGCACGCCGTGGCCCAGGCGGTCGCAGCCGCAGAACGCCAGCGCCTCGTGGATGGAGGGCAGGCCGAAGGCCTCACCCGCGTGGATGGTGAAATGCGCGCTGTTGGCCCGCATGTACTCGAAGGCGTCCAGGTGCCGGCTGGGCGGGAAGCCCGCCTCGGCGCCCGCGATATCGAAGCCACCGACGCCGCGGTCGCGCCAGCGCACCGTGAGTTCGGCGATCTCGCGCGAGCGCGCGGCGTGCCGCATCGCGGTGAGCAGACAGGTCACCACGATCGGGTGACCGTCGGCGGCCGCGAGCTGCTCGCCCTCGCGGAAACCGGCGAGCGTGTGCTCGACCACCTCGTCCAGGGACAGGCCCTGCTCCAGGTGTTGCTCCGGGGCGAAGCGCACCTCGGCGTAGACCACGCCGTCGGCGGCCAGATCCTGGGCGCATTCCCGGGCGACGCGGCGCAGGCCCTCCGGAGTCTGCATGACCGCGACGGTGTGGGCGAAGGTTTCCAGATAGCGTTCCAGCGATCCGCTGTCGGCCGCGTCCCGGAACCAATCACCCAGGGTGACGGCATCATCGGCGGGTAGTTGGTCGTAACCGCAATCGGCGGCGAGCTCCAGCACGGTCGCGGGCCGCAGACCACCGTCGAGGTGATCGTGCAGTAGCGCCTTGGGAGCTTGGCGGATCGAGGCAAGGGTCAAAGGCATCGGTCCTGTCATGAACCCACGCTAGCCCCAGACCGGGCTCGCGGCACCCCGGTTCGTGGAGGTCGTCACATCATCGGGCCATGTGATTGTGGTCTCCTCAGCCCGCGATCCGGTCCAGCAGCAGCGGGGTGGCCGGCTGCCGGTCGGCGGAGCCGATGTCGAACGCGTCGGCGACCGCCGACCGCGCGCCCGCGAACGCGTCCGGCGTGTCGGTGTGCAGGGTGAGCAGTGGCTGGCCCGCGGTGACGGAATCCCCCGGCTTGGCGTGCATTTCGACGCCCGCGCCGAACTGCACCGGGTCGCCCTGGCGGGCGCGGCCCGCGCCGAGCCGCCAGGCCGCCAGGCCGACACCCAGCGCGTCGAGCCGGGTGAGCACGCCATCACGTTCGGCCCGAACGGTTTCGGTGTGCCGGGCCCGGGGCAGCGCGGCGTCCGGGTCGCCGCCCTGGGCGCGCACCATGGCGCGCCAGTGATCCATGGCGCGGCCGTCGGCGAGCGCGTCCGCGGGGTCCACGTCGAGCCCGGCCAGCGCCACCATTTCCCGGGCCAGCGCGAGGGTCAGCTCGACGATGTCGGGCGGGCCGCCGCCCGCGAGCACCTCGACGGATTCGGCGACCTCGAGCGCGTTGCCCGCGGTGCGGCCCAGCGGCGTGTCCATCGCGGTCAGCAGGGCCACCGTGCGCACACCCGAGTCGGTGCCCAATTCGACCATCGCCGTGGCCAATTCACGGGCGTCGGCTTCGGACTTCATGAAGGCGCCGGCGCCGACCTTCACGTCGAGCACCAGCGCCGCGGTGCCCTCGGCGATCTTCTTGCTCATGATCGAGCTGGCGATCAGCGGGATGGACTCGACGGTGCCGGTGACATCGCGCAGCGCGTACAGGCGCTTGTCCGCGGGGGCCAGATCCGCGCCGGCCGCGCACACCACCGCGCCGATCGCCGGGTCCGCCAGGATCTCTCGCATCCGCGCGACCGGCACCTCGGCCCGCCAGCCCGGGATCGACTCGAGCTTGTCCAGCGTGCCGCCGGTGTGCCCGAGGCCGCGCCCGGACAGCTGCGGCACCGCCGCGCCGCAGGCCGCCACCAGCGGCGCCAGCGGCAAGGTGATCTTGTCGCCCACCCCGCCGGTCGAATGCTTGTCCACCGTCGGGCGCGGCAGATCCGTGAAATCCATCCGGGTGCCGGAGGCGATCATCGCGGCCGTCCAGCGCGCCGTCTCCCGGCGCGTCATGCCGCGCAACAGGATCGCCATCGCCAGCGCGCTCATCTGCTCGTCGGCCACCACTCCCCTGGTGAAAGCGTCCACCACCCAATCGATCCGGTCGTCGGAGAGCTCCCCGCCGTCCCGCTTGGTCGTGATGATCGAAACCGCATCCAGCGCCATCCGGCCAGTCTCGCACGCGACACGTCGGCGCCCTGGTTCTTGTCGGACTCCTCCGATAGCCTCTGTGCATCATTCGATCACTGTTTGGGGGAGCTATGACAGAAACACTGGCCGGTCGAGTCACCCAGCTGGAGAACCGGGTCGGCGATGTGGAGCACGGCTACAACGAGGAGTTCTACCAACTCGGCCGCCGCGTCACCGGCGTCGAGGTGCACACGGCGCGGATCGCCACCCAGACCACGGCGATCGCCCAGGGCATCGGTCTGATGATGGAGCGCATGGGGCTCCAGCCGATCCACATCCCGCCCGCAGCCGCGCCTACCGACGACGAGGTCGACGCCGCCCTCGAAGAGAACTGCTGAGGGGGCGGCCGTGACGTACGCACGCTTGGATAACCGAGTCGCGAGGCTCGAGGGCCGCGTCGCCGATATCGAAACCAGCCACGGCAGCTCGATCTACGACCTGACCAGACGTCTCACCGCCGTCGAAATCGTCATGCAGCGCAGTTTCGCCCGGCTCCTGCAAGCCTTGGCCGTCCCGGAGCAGGAGATAGCGCACCTGACATCGGCGACCGACGAGGAAGTCGACACCAAACTCGAAGAGAGCTGCTGAGCGTTCCCGCTAGAGCTGCCCGGCGTCCAGGTCGTCGGGGCCGAAGGCGTCGGGCAGCAGGGTGCGCAGCGGGGTGGGGCCATCCTTGTGGTCGACCAGCAGCCCGCCCCCGCCGTGCTCGTGCAGCAGCTGGCGGCAGCGACCGCAGGGCATGAGGATTTCGCCGCGGGAATCGGTGACGGAGAGGGCCAGCAGGCGCCCGCCACCGCCGGAAATCAAGTTACCGATGAGTACACATTCGGCGCAGAGGCCCAATCCATATGAGACATTTTCCACATTGCACCCGCTCACAATGCGTCCGTCCGAGCTGAGAGCGGCGGCGCCGACCGGAAACCGCGAATACGGCGCATAGGCATTGCGCATGACTTGGATTGCGTTGCTGCGCAGCGTATTCCAGTCGATTTCCGGCATCCGATACCTCCCGTTCACCGCACCGGACGAGCCCGCGGCGAGGCCATGGCGCACCCCGAAACGCATTGAATGAGGTAAACCTAACTCGCCACAATGTAGCGCAACGCACGGCACGCCGAATTAGTTCCGGCATAAGTAGAGGATTAGAGTCCAACTCAGATCGGTTCAGGTTCCCGGCGGCGGGCCAGCGCTTCAGGAACAAAGCGCGGCCACCTGGGCATTTCGCCCCCTCCCGCAGTCGGAAACAGGACCTGTGACCGGGTCCATCAACGACGTTGGAGGCACCGCACTCTATGACCACGATAGAAGCTCCGGCCCCGCCGAAGCGGAAGTTCACGCTGTATCGAGGCGACCCGGGTATGTGGTCGTGGGCGCTGCACCGGATCACCGGTGTCACCCTGTTCTTCTTCCTCTTCGTGCACGTCTTGGACACCGCACTGGTCCGGGTCAGCCCCGATACCTACGACCAGGCCATCGAGACCTACAAGAACCCCATCGTCGCCCTGATGGAGATGGGCCTGGTTGTCTGCGTGCTGTTCCACGCGTTCAACGGCCTGCGCGTCATCCTGGTCGACTTCTGGGCCAAGGGCCCGCGCTACCAGACGGCCATGCTCTGGGTGGTCCTCGGCGTGGTGGCCTTGCTGGGCATTCCCGCCATCGGCCGCATGTTCTTCTACCTCTTCACGGAGCACTGACATGAGCGCACCCGTTATCGGCAAGTCGCACGACCGGCCGGCCTCCCTGGACCTGCCGCGCTCGCCGCGCGCCCGCTCCAACAACAACTTCGAGAAGTACGCGTGGATGTTCATGCGCTTCTCCGGCCTGCTGCTGATCGTGCTCGTGCTCGGGCACATGTCGATCATGCTGCTGCTCGACGGCGGCGTGAAGCGCCTGAACTTCGCCTTCGTGGCGGGCCGCTGGTCCTCCCCGTTCTGGCAGTTCTGGGACCTGACCATGCTGTGGCTGGCCCAGCTGCACGGCGGCAACGGCCTGCGCACCGTCATCGACGACTACTCGCGCAAGGACTCCACCCGCTTCTGGCTGAAGACCGCGCTGGCCGTGTCCATGATCCTGGTCATGGGTGTGGGCACCTACGTCATCTTCACCTTCGACCCCAACATCAGTTAGGAACAGGCACCCCTCGTGAGTGATTCGCGGATTCAGGAGCATCGCTACGACGTCGTGATCGTCGGTGCCGGTGGCGCCGGCATGCGCGCGGCGATCGAGGCCGGGCCCCGGGCGCGCACTGCCGTGCTGACCAAGCTGTACCCGACCCGCAGCCACACCGGCGCGGCCCAGGGCGGCATGTGCGCCGCGCTGGCGAACGTCGAAGAAGACAACTGGGAGTGGCACACCTTCGACACCGTCAAGGGTGGCGACTACCTGGTCGACCAGGACGCCGCGGAGATCATGGCCAAGGAGGCCATCGACGCGGTGATGGACCTGGAGAAGATGGGTCTGCCGTTCAACCGGACCCCCGAAGGCAAGATCGACCAGCGTCGCTTCGGCGGCCACACCCGCGATCACGGCAAGGCCCCGGTCCGCCGCGCCTGTTACGCCGCCGACCGCACCGGCCACATGATCCTGCAGACGCTGTACCAGAACTGCGTCAAGCACGACGTGGAGTTCTACAACGAGTTCTACGTGCTCGACCTGGTCATGACCGACTCCGACCGCGGCCCCGTCGCGACCGGCGTGGTCGCCTACGAGCTGGCCACCGGCGACATCCACGTCTTCCACGCGAAGTCGATCGTGTTCGCCACCGGCGGTTCGGGTCGCATGTACAAGACCACCTCCAATGCCCACACCCTCACCGGTGACGGCATGGCCATCGTCTTCCGCAAGGGCCTGCCCCTGGAGGACATGGAGTTCCACCAGTTCCATCCGACAGGTCTGGCCGGCCTGGGCATCCTCATCTCCGAGGCGGTCCGCGGCGAGGGCGGCATCCTGCGCAACGCCTCCGGCGAGCGCTTCATGGAGCGCTACGCCCCCACCATCAAGGACCTCGCGCCGCGCGACATCGTCGCCCGCTCGATGGTGCTCGAGGTGCTCGAAGGCCGCGGCGCCGGCCCGAACAAGGACTACGTCTACATCGACGTGACCCACCTCGGCGAGGACGTGCTCGAGGAGAAGCTGCCCGACATCACCGAGTTCGCCCGCACCTACCTGGGCGTGGACCCGGTACACGAGCTGGTGCCGGTCATGCCGACCTGCCACTACGTCATGGGCGGCATCCCGACCCGCATCCGCGGCGAGGTGCTGCGCAACAACACCGACGTGGTCCCCGGCCTGTACGCCGCCGGTGAGTGCGCCTGTGTCTCGGTGCACGGCTCGAACCGCCTGGGCACCAACTCGCTGCTCGACATCAACGTGTTCGGCCGCCGCGCGGGCATCGCCGCCGCGGAGTACGCGCTGCGCACCGAGTTCGTCGAGATGCCGGAGAACCCGGCGCGGATGGTGCAGGACTGGCTGGCGCTGATCCTGTCCGATCACGGCAACGAGCGCGTCGCCGACATCCGCACCGAGCTGCAGTACACGATGGACATGAACGCCGCCGTGTTCCGCACCGAGGACACCCTCAAGCAGGCGCTCACCGACATCCACGCGCTCAAGGAGCGCTACGCGCGGATCACCGTGCAGGACAAGGGCAAGCGCTACAACAGCGACCTGCTCGAGGCCGTGGAGCTGGGCTTCCTGCTGGAGCTGGCCGAGGTCACCGTGGTCGGCGCGCTCAACCGCAAGGAGTCGCGCGGCGGCCACGCCCGCGAGGACTACCCGGACCGCGACGACACCAACTACATGCGCCACACCATGGCGTACAAGACCGGTCCGGATCTGATCTCCGACATCCGGCTGGATTACAAGCCGGTGGTGCAGACCCGTTACGAGCCGATGGAGCGTAAGTACTGATGACTGCTGTAGCGGAACCCACCACGCAGAAGCCCGCTCCCGTGCCCGAGGGCTCGGTCATGGTCACCGTCAAGGTGGCGCGGTTCAACCCGGAGGACGGTCAGGGCGCGCACTGGGAGTCCTTCCAGGTGCCGGTCCTGCCGACCGACCGCTTCCTGAACGTGCTGATCTACATCAAGTCCTACCTGGACGGCACGCTCACCTTCCGCCGCTCCTGCGCGCACGGCGTCTGCGGTTCGGACGCGATGCGGATCAACGGTGTGAACCGGCTGGCCTGCAAGGTGCTGATGAAGGACATGCTGCCCAAGAGCGGCAAGTCCCTCACCATCTCGGTCGAGCCGATCCGCGGCCTGCCCGTGGAGAAGGACCTCGTGGTGAACATGGAGCCGTTCTTCGACGCGTTCCGCGCGGTGAAGCCGTACCTGATCACCACCGGTAACGAGCCGACCCGCGAGCGCATCCAGAGCCAGGCCGACCGCGCCCGGTTCGACGACACCACCAAGTGCATCCTGTGCGCCTGCTGCACCACCTCCTGCCCCGTGTACTGGAGCGACGGCAGCTACTTCGGCCCGGCCGCGATCGTGAACGCGCACCGCTTCATCTTCGACAGCCGCGACGAGGCCGCCCGCGAGCGCCTGGACATCCTCAACGACGTCGAAGGCGTGTGGCGCTGCCGCACCACCTTCAACTGCACCGACGCCTGCCCTCGCGGCATCGAGGTCACCAAGGCCATCCAGGAAGTCAAGCGCGCACTGCTCTTCGCCCGCTAGCCGTACTTCGAAGGCCGCCTTCGTCTTTCGACGGAGGCGGCCTTCGTCGTTCTGGAAGCTACTGCGCCCCCGCGACTTTGGCGCGGGCGTGCTGGGCGCGCAACGGGGTTTCGTCGTCCATCTCGGCGAAGCAGGCGCCGACCACGTCCTCGATCTCCGAGATCGATTCCGCGCAGTACAGCACCGGCTGGTAGTGGGTGATGTCGTAGGTGGCGGTGCCCATTTCGGTGACGTCGAGCGGACGCACCTCGACCTCGCGGATCTCGGTGATCTCGCCGTAGGAGGAGAGCAGACCCGCACCGTAGCAACGGATTTCGCCGCGCTCGCGGACCACGCCGAATTCCATCGAGAACCAGAACACGTCGGCCAGGAACTTCAGCGCGGCGTCGGTGCGCAGCCGGGCCACGGCCTCGCCGACGGTCTGGTAGAGCGCGGCGAACCGCGGACTGGCGATCTGGTTGGCGTGCCCGATGATCTCGTGGATGGCGTCGGGTTCCGGGGTGTAGAGCGGGGCGGAGTGGTGCCGGATGTACTGGGTGGAGTGGAAGACCCGGTCGGCGAAGGAGCCGAAGAACTCGCGCAGCGGCACCAGCCCGGCGGCCGGCACGTAGCGGAACCCGCTGAGCGGGAACAGTTTCTCGGAGACCTCGTCCAGTTGCGGAATGTGATCGGTGGGCAGGTTCAGCCGAGCGGCCGCGTCGAGCACCTCCTGGCAGGCGTAGGTCTCGTGCTTGCGCGCGAGTTCGTAGGAGACCGTCCGCCACACCTGTTGTTCTTCCTCGGTGTAGGCGATGCGGGGCAGCGGCTTGCCGGGCGCGTACTCGAGCGCCAGCGCGGCGATGGCGTTGCGACGGGTGCGATAGCCGGGATCGCCGACACCGGGATGCTCGTCGCTGAGATGCACCGTCACATCGCCGTCACCGCTGCGGGTCACGGGCGAGTACAGCTGGGCTTCGGTGAACATACCTCGATGCAAGCACCGCCGGGCCGCCGCGACAACGAAAGCCCTTCCAGCTGGGCAAACTGCCTAGCTGGACGGGCCGGTCGGCCGGATTACCGGCGTCCGGGGCCGATCCTGCTGATCATGTCGGCACCGCGCCCGGGCAATTAGCCAGCCGACCGGTTCAGTCTGCGTAGCGTGTGCGCAGCGGGCGCACCCCGTATGGCCCGCAGGTCTTCGCAACCTTCGCCGCCTGATTTGCCGCATATGAGCGGGAGGATGACGCAAGATGGCGAAAGTCCTGTGGCACAGCCACAACGAAGGAGGACGCGATGCGCACCGTACGGATCGATCTCGACCAGAAGTTACTCGCCGCGGCGGCCGCCATCATGGGCACCGACCAGGCCGACGCCACCATCAACGAGGCCCTGCGCCGAATCGTGGTGCACGAGCGGCAACTCCACCATCTGGAGCGCATCGCCTCCGCCGCCCTGTGCCCGCTCCCGGCGCTGGACGGCGGGGCGATGGTCGAGAGCTGAGCTAGCGGGGCGGCGCCGGTGTGGTCGGCTGCACCTGCGGGGTAGCCCGCACGGGCACAGCGGGTTTCGTGCACCGGGTATCGGGCGGCACGACCAGTTCGTTCAGATACTTCATCACCGGTTCGTCGATGCACGGCACACCGTCGAAGACGGCGCCGTGCTGGAACCCCTCGTAGGTGAGCAGGGCCGCGCCGAGCGCCTGGGCCAGGTTCACACCGCCCTGGTAGTGCGTCGCCGGATCGCCGGTCGTCGCCACCACCACCGTTTTCGGTAAGCCGGGCGCGCTGAGCCGATGCGGCTGCGTGTTCGGCGGCACCGGCCAGAACGCGCAGACGTCCAGGGCGATCTCGTTCGCCAGCTGACCGGGATCGAAGATCGGGCCCGCCGCGCGGTAGCGCCGCTCCAATTCGGTCGCGGCGGCGCGATCGGTGACCCGCGCGTCCTCCAGGCAGAGCACGGCCTTGTGCACGTAGTCGCCGTTCTCGCCGCCCGGGCTGAACGTTCCCTCTTCGAAGGGGTAGGAACCGCCCTGCTTCACGACCGTGAGCACCTTGGTCACCTCGGGCCAGAACCTCGGGTGGTACAGCCCGTTGATCACGATGCTCAGCACGTCGCGGTAGCCGAGCTTGTCGGGGTCGGCCATGGCGGCGGGGGTGAGCAGAGTCTGCGTCAGCGCGCGGAACGCCTCGGTGGTGCGCGCCGGATCGGTGCCCAGGGGGCAGTCCGGCGCCTTCGCGCAGTCGGCGGCGTAGGCGTCGAACGCCTGCTGGAAGGCGGCGCCGTCGACGATCGGGTCATCGATGTTGCGCGCGGGATCGATGGCGCCGTCGAGCACCATGGCGCGCACCCGAGTGGGGAACATCTCGGCGTAGGTCGAGCCGATCCGGGTGCCGTAGGAGACTCCGAAGTAGGTCAGCTTCTCGTCGCCGAGGACCGCGCGCACGACATCGATGTCGCGCGCCACGTCGACGGTGCCGACGTGCGCGATCAGATCGCGACCCGACCGCTGCACACACGAGGCGGCGAAATCCTCGTGCTCCTCCTCGATCTGGTCGATCTCGCCCCAGGCGTTGCTGAAGCCGAGCAACTGCCGTTCCACCGCGAGCTGGGCGCTGTCCTGGCAGTCCAGGCGCGGCAGCGAGGCGCCGAGACCGCGCACGTCCATGCCGATCACGTCGAACCGGTCGGCCAGCGGCGTCTCGGCCAAGCCGACGGGCATCGTCAGGCCCGGCCCCCCGGGCCCGCCCGGATTCGTGAGCAACGAGCCGATCTTGGCGCCGCGGGCGCGCTGGCGGGACAGGGCGATGCGGGCGGTGTCGCCGTCCGGGTTCGCGTAGTCCAGCGGCACCAGCACGCGGGTGCATTCCAGGCCCGCGCGCACCGCGTCCGCGGCGCCGTCGTAATCCGCACACGAACCCCAGGTGAGCTGCTGCTGATAGAAGCGGTCCAGCGTCGGTTTCGGCGGTTCGGCGACGGGCGTACTGGTGCAGGCGGCCGCGAGCAGTGCGGCCGCGGCGACGATTGCCTTGCGGCGTGTGAACATTCGCTATTCCTCAGATCCGGCTGTGCACAGTCTGCCCGACCGGCCGTCCGTCACCGCGCCCGGAGCTGTCGGTGGGGCCTGGCATGATCCGAGTCCTCCAACCCGCGAGGAGGCACGCCGATGTCGGTCCCGATTGCGAATCTGCCCTTCCGGCAACGGCCCCGGGAGCGCTTGCTCGAGCTGGGCCCGCAGGCGCTCAGCGACGGCGAGCTACTGGCGCTGCTGCTGGGTCAGGGCCGGCGCGGGGCGAGCGCACTGGAGCTGGCGGCCGAGCTGCTCGCCGAACACGGCGGCCTCACCGGCCTGGCCGCGGCGCGCCCCGAGGAGCTGGCCCGCCGCACCGGCATCGGCGTCGCCAAGGCCGCCACCGTCATCGCCGCCTTCCATCTCGGCGCCCGGGCCCGCCACCACGCCGACACGGCCGTGCAGCTGGAGAGCGCGTCCGACGTGGTGGGCGTGGCCCGCCCGCTGTTCGCCGGCGCCCGGGTGGAGCGGCTGCTGGTCCTGGTCTGCGACGCGCAGAACCGGGTGCGCCGCCGGGTTTTCGTCGCCGAGGGCGCCATCGATCAGGTCGCGATCCCGATCCGGGAAATCCTGAACACGGTGCTGCGCCACGACGGCCGCGCCTTCGCGCTGGTGCACAATCACCCCTCCGGCGATCCGGAGCCCAGCCTGGACGATCGGCGCGCCACCGCGCTGCTCGTCGATGCCGCGCAGACCGTCGGTCTGCGCTTCCTCGATCATGTGGTGCTGGCGGGCGAACACTGGGCCTGCGCCGCCCCGCTGCTGCGCCTGGCCGACTGACCCGGCGATACTGGCAGGCACGACGACAGGGAGGCGGGCATGAAGAAACCGGCAGGCGAACGCGAACTCGGCATGGGCGAGCCGCCGCTCGGGCAGCGCTACGATCTGGCCGAGCGCCGGTTGTTCCTGCACCGCTCCGGCAGCGGCGGCCCCGCAGTGGTGTTCCTGCCCGCGGCCGGCGCGGTCGGCCTGGATTACCTGGCCCTGCACGACCGCGTCGCCGAATTCACCACCTCGGTGCTCTACGACCGCGCCGGCACCGGCTGGAGCGATCCGGCCACCCTGCCGCGCACCGCCACCGAGGTCGCCACCGAATTGCACGCGCTGCTCCGCCTGGCGGACGTGCCCGGCCCCTACGTGCTCGTCGCGCACGCGCTCGGCGGCGCCTACGCGATCCGCTTCGCCCAGCTCTTCCCGGAGCAGGTGGCCGCCCTGGTCGCCCTGGATTCCTTCACCCAGGACTGGGATGCCCACATGCCCGAAACGCTGCACCTGGACAAGACGCCCACCGCGCTGCCCGGCCGCGTCCAGACCACGCTGCTGCGGGTCCTGTCGAAACCGTTCTACAAGAAGATGTTCGCCGCTTGGCCGCCCGAGGTCCGCACGCCGCTGGTCGACGGCCACGTCAGTGCGGCGTGGATGGTCAACGGCGCCAAGGAGCGCCGCAGCGTCCGCGCCCTGCACACCGAACTCGCCACCGGCGGCCCCCTGCCCGACGTACCGCTGCTCGCCCTGGCCGCCCTCGGCCCCGACCCGGCCCAGCGCACCGGCGTCTCCAAGAAGGCCACTGACGATCTGATCACGGCCAAACGCCGCCTCTACACCGCCCTGGCCGACTCCGTCCCGCGCGGCGAATACCGCGAACTCCCCACCGCCAAACACACCACCGCCCACCTGGACGCCCCCGACGAGATCGTCCAGGCGATCCGGGATGCCTGCCTGCGCGCGCTGGAAGCCTAGTCCGTGAGCGGCAGGCCGCGGTCGAGGAATTCCAGGGCGCGGCCGACGTTGTCGCTGTTGATCGGGGAGGTCATGGCGATGGCCAGGCCCGCGCCCGCCAAAGCGCCTGCGGCGACCTGGATCTCGAAGTCGTCGACGGAGCGGCCGGTGCGTTCGGCGAACAGCGCCGCGATCATGGCGACGCCGCGCTCGAGTTCGTGGCCGACGGCGGCGCGCAGTTCCGGCACGTGGTGCAGCAGCGCTTGGCGTTCCTGCTCGAAGGCGATCTCGGCGGGGGTCAGGGTGGCGTAGACGGCGTTGATCGCGTTGCGCAGAGCCAGGATCGGGGAGAGCTCGGGCGGCTGGGCGCGGTACTGGGCGATCATCGGTGGGTCGAGGTCGTCGGCCACCACCAGCTGCTCTTTGCTCGGGAAATAGCGGAAGAACGTACTCGGGGAAACCTCCGCGGCGGCGGCGATCTGCTCGATCGTGGTTTCGCCGTAGCCCTGTTCCCGGAACAGGCGGAAGGCCTCGGTGCGGATCGTGCGGCGCGTGCGCTGTTTCTTGCGCTCGCGCAGGCCCGGCACCGCGGGGGTTTCACCTGGTGAGTCAACCGACATGCGTCGATTCTGACGCATCCACGCGCACTCGGGCGGCATCGGCGGGCACGACCGGCCGCCGCGGCAGCACCCAGCACGCGAGCGGCGCCGCGAGCACGCAGATCGCGGTGCACACCCACAGCATCAGGCTCATGCCGTCGACGAAGGCCGACTGCACGTGCGCGAGCGTGGCCGGGTCGCCGGCGGCGGCCACCCCGCTGTTCACCCCGTCGCCGAAGGGCGGCCGGTCGAGCGCGCCCAGCTCGCCGCGATAGCGCGTGGCCAGGACGGTGCCGAGCAGTGCGACGCCGATGGTGCCCGCGGCTTGGCGCAGCGCCTGCAGCAGTGCCGAGCCGACGCCGGCCCGGTCCACATCCAGATCGTCCACGGCGACGCTCATGCCGACCGGCATCGCCAGCCCCATGCCCGCACCGACGACGGCTATCCAGCAGGCCGTGAACCAGTAGGGACTGTCGACGGCGGTGAGCGCACCCTGCCCGAGTCCGAGCGCCAGCACCACCAGCCCGAGCGTGAGCACCACGCGCGCACCGGCTTTGGGCATCAGCAGCGCGCTGATCCGCGCGCCGACGATCAGGCCGCCGATCATCGGCAGCAGCCGCAGGCCGCTGCCGAGCGCGTCGACGCCGAGCACGGCCTGGAAGTACTGCGGCACGGTGAAGAACATGCCGAACATCGCGAAGGTGATGAGCACCGTGGACACCGTCCCCCAGCGGAATCCGGGGCCGGCGAACAGCGCCAGATCGATCAGCGCGTACCGGGCGCGGCGCTGCCAGAACAGGAAGCCCGCCAGCAGCAGCCCGCCCGCGACGACCATGAGCCAGCCCAGCCCGCTGCCCCAGCCCACTTCACCGAAACGGATGAAACCGTAGGTGAGCGCGGACATTCCGGCCATGGACAGCACCACCCCGACCGCATCCAGCGGCCGCCGCTCCGGGTTGCTCGACTCCGGCACCAGCAGGCCCACGGCGATCGCCCCGAGGACCGCGATCGGCACGTTGATCAGGAAGACCGACCCCCACCAGAAGTTGTCGATCAGCCAGCCGCCGAGGACCGGCCCGAGCGGCAGCCCGAGCGCGGTGGCGGTGACCCAGATCGTCATCGCCCGCGCGCGTTCCGCCTTGTCCGGGAACAACACCGGCAGCACTGCCAGCGACAGCGGTGTCATGGCGGCGGCCGCGATGCCGAGCACCACGCGGGCGGCGATGAGCTGGCCGGAATCGGCGGCGAAGGCGCAGGCGAGCGAGGCGGCGCCGAACAGCAGCATAGCGCCCAGCAGGACCTTCTTGCGCCCGTAGCGGTCGCCGAGCGCGCCCGCGGGCAGCATCACGGCGGCCAGCGCGAGCGTGTACGCGCTGCTGAACCATTGCAGCGCAGCGGTATTCGCGTTCAGATCGAGCGCCAGGGTGGGCAGCGCGATGGTCAGCACGGTGATGTCGAGGCCGATGACCAGCATCGAGAACGCCAGTGCGCCCAATGCCAGCCAACGACGCGTCGTTGCGGTGTCCATGACCCCTCCAGAAATGAAAGCTACATTATTTTGATAGTAACCCTCATTTTAGAGACTCTGTCAATATCTTCGGATGCCGGTGGGGCGCGCCGGAAGCCGGCGCGCGCCGCGCGGCCGCGACACCGTTAGGCTCGCTACCGATGAAGATCCAGGGCACCTCCCTCCTCGCCGCCTGCTGCGCCGGCGCCGTGCTGGCCGGCTCGGCCGCGACCGGGGCCGCGTACGCTGCCCCGACACCGCCGAGTTCGGTGACGACCACACCGTTCACCACGCCGAACACCGACGGCTGCCCGCAGAAGACGACGCCGCCCGCGCCGGTCGATTCCTCCGAGGTGCCCGCACCGGGTTCGACCACGCCCAAACCGCTCACGGTCCCGACGCCCGCCGTCGGCGGCTCCCAGCTGGGCGGCTGCGGCCTCGTCCTGCCGCAGGGCGCTCCCGCTGTGCCGCAGGACATTTCGTCGACCGCGTGGCTGGTGACCGACATCGACACCGGCGCGGTCCTGGCCGCGAAGGACCCGCACGGCCGCTACCGCCCGGCCAGCACCATCAAGGTGCTGCTCGCCATCGTCGCGCTGCGCACCCTGGATCTGGACACCGTCGTCATCGGCACCCAGGCCGACGCCGACGTCGACGGCACCCGCGTCGGCATCGGCCCCGGCGGCCGCTACACCAATCGCCAGCTCATGCAAGCCCTGATCATGTGCTCCGGCAACGACGCCGCGCACGCTCTCGCGACCCAGCTCGGCGGCGATGAGGCGGCCGTGGCGAAGATGAACGACCTCGCGAAGTCGCTGTACCTGCTCGACACCCGGGCCGCGACCCCCTCGGGCCTGGACGGCCCCGGCATGAGCACCTCGGCCTACGACCTGGCGGCGGCGTTCCGGGAGGCGATGACCATCCCGCTGTTCGCCGAACTCATCCACACCGAGCAGGTCGATTTCCCCGGATATCCCAAGGATCCGAAGATCCCCGACGACAAAGACCATCCGGGCTTCGTCATCGCCAACGACAACCACCTGCTCTACAACTACGACGGCGCGCTCGGCGGCAAGACCGGCTTCACCGACGACTCCCGCCACACCTTCGTCGCCGCCGCCGAACGCGACGGCCGCCGCCTGGCCATCACCCTGCTCAAGGGCGAGGTGCAGCCGATCCGCCCCTGGCAGCAGGCCGCCCGCCTGCTCGACTACGCCTTCGCGCTGCCCCGCGACGCCACGGTCGGCTCCCTGCCCAGCCGCAACGCCAACTCCCCCGACCCCACCGCGGCCCTGGCCTCCCCGCCACCGAAGCAGGACGCCGCCCCCGCCGCCGACTCCGGCAGCTCCACCTTGCGCAGCATCCTGCTGGCCGCCGGCATCCTCGCGGTCCTGGCCCTGGTGCTCTACGTGCACCGCCGAACCAGCCGGCGCTGATCCGGCACACCCGCGGTCGGTGCCCTCGCTCCCCCCTCGGGCACCGACCGCCCGCACGTCGAAGCTCGCGACCAACCCTCGCGAACAACGACGTCATAGCATTGGACGCCGCACGGCCCCTTCCGGTTCCATCGAATTTCCCACAATTCACCACCCGGTCGCCTGTGCGATGCTGGGCGGCGTGAGTTTCGCGCAGCGTTTCGGGGAGTGGGCACAACGAGTCCGGGAGCCCGACCCCCGCCCCAGATTCCACGGCGACGACCCCGACCCGCGCTACCCCTCACCCCGCGAACTGCGCACCTTCTTCAGCTGGATTCTCGACATCGCCCTCCACGTGGGCATCGTCCTGGCCACCATCGATGTCCTGCGCGGCCGCGGCATCACCCTGCTCATCGTCGCCCCCGCGGCCCTGCTCACCTACATCGTGGCGTCCTTCGTCAACCGCGTCCTGATCCAGCGCGTCCTGCACGCCAGCCTCGGCAAAGCCCTCCTGGGCTTAATCGTCATCCGCCGTGACAACGGCGACCAGGTCCCCCTCGGCCAACTGACCAGCCTCTTCTTCCTCCGCGGCGCCGCGCTACTCCTCGACGCCGCCATGGACGAGGAGGACCACCTCTCGACGGTCCGCCGACGAGACGTAAAAGCCCTGCGCGCAAAGCGATCCGACAAGCCCCTGATCGAGCCGGCCCTCTACCCACCGCACCACCCCACACCATGGCCCGCCGCTCCAACACCGGGCGGCGCGTACCACCAGCCGTACCCGAACCCCGCTCCGCCGCAGCACGGTTGGCCCGCAGCGAACAGCGTTCCGCCACATCAGCGTTCTTCCTCGCAGCGCTGAGCTCCCCGGACCAGTCAGATTCTGCCCGATCCGCTGGACGTCTAGTAGGCCGCGCACGAGATTTCGACCCGAGCGTTGGGTTCAGCGACGGCGGCGGAGGGCGGTGAGCAGGAAGGTGGTGAGGGCGCCGGCGCTGAAGAGGGCCAGGCCGGTGCTGCCGGAATGGGTGGGGGTGGTGACGCGGGGGCGGATGATGGCGGGCGGCGGGGCGGGGCGGGTGGCCTCGGCGGTGGGGTGCTCGTTGGCTTCGGCGGCCCAGGCGGTGGCGAACAGGATGATGCGGTAGGTGACGTAGCTGAAGACCATGAGGCCGATGATGGAGCCGAACGCCGCGCCGGCGGGGCTGCGCAGGACGGTCTGCAGGTACAGGGACGCAACGTATTTGAAGAGTTCGAAGGCGACGGCGCCGATCAGGGCGGCCTTGGCGGCGCTGGCCAGTGAGACCGGTTCGCGGGGCAGCCGGGCGATGATCCAGGCGAAGACCGCCCAGGTGGCGAGCAGCGCGAGCACGATCGAGGCCAGCACCAGGATCAGCCGCGCACCGGGCACGTGCGACAGCCCGAGGTTGATCAGCAGCCGGGCGCCCAGGGTGCTGGAGGACACCGCGGACAGGCCGATCGAGATCGCGAACGCCAGCCCCAGGCCGACCAGGGCACCGAGGTCGGACAGCTTGGTCCGGAACCAATCCGCGTCCTGCGTCTGCTGTTCCCACTGTTCGGTGAGCGCGGCCCGCAGGTTCGCCATCCAGCCCAGCCCCGAGTAGACCGCGCCGAGCAGACCGAGCACACCCACCGTGCCGCGCGAATCGATGGCACTGTCGATCAGGTCGTTGAGCTGATCGCCGAGTTCGCCCGGGATCGCGTCGATGATCTTCTGCTGGAGTTCGGTGAGCAGCTCCGGATGACTCGACAGCACGAAACCGACGACCGCGAACGCCACCATCAACAGCGGAAACAGCGACAGCACCGTGAAATAGGTGATGCCCGCGGCGTAGTAGTCACCGCGCTGGCGGTTGTAGCGCCCACCCGCGCGGACCAGATGGTCCAGCCACGGGTGGGCCTGAATGCGCTGTTCGATCTTGGCTTTGAGCTTGTCGATCTGCACCTGTCCGCCTCCGAGCCGTCGCGCGCACCAGGTGCCGGCGCGGGCTAGCGCGTCAGGAAGCCAACCCGCTCGTAGACCTGTGCGAGAGTGTTGCCGGCGATCTCACGCGCCCGCTCGGCACCGGCGGCGAGGATGCGGTCGAGTTCGCCCTGATCCGATAAATACTCTTCCACCTTCGCACGCAGCGGGATGACAAATTCCACCAGCGCGTCGGCGACGTCGGATTTCAGATCACCGTAACCCTTGCCCGCGTAATCCTGTTCGAGCGTCACGATCGGCGTCCCGGTCAGCGAGCTCAGGATCACCAGCAGATTGCTCACGCCCGGCTTCTGCGCGGTGTCGTAGCGGATCTCGCGCTCGGTGTCGGTGACCGCGGATTTGATCTTCTTGGCTGTCACCTTCGGATCGTCGAGCAGATTGATCAGGCCGGCGTCGCTGGAGGCCGACTTGCTCATCTTCGAGGTCGGATCCTGCAGGTCGTAGATCTTCGCGGTGCCCTTGACGATGTAGCCCTCCGGCACCACGAAGGTCTTCTTGAAACGGGTGTTGAAGCGCTGGGCGAGGTTGCGGGTCAGCTCCATGTGCTGGCGCTGATCCTCACCGACCGGCACCAGGTGCGGGCGGTAGAGCAGGATGTCGGCGGCCATCAGCACCGGGTAGGTGAACAGGCCGACGGTCGTGTTCTCCGCGCCCTGCTTGGCCGACTTGTCCTTGAACTGCGTCATCCGGCCGGCCTCGCCGAAGCCGGTGATGCAGGACAGCACCCAGCTCAGTTCGGCGTGCTCGGGCACCTGACTCTGCACGAACAGCGTCGACTTCTTCGGGTCGATCCCGAGCGCGAGCAGCTGAGCGGCGGCGGCCTTGGTGCGGGCGCGCAGCGCCTTGGGATCCTGCGCGACGGTGATGGCGTGCAGATCGGGGATGAAGTAGAGCGCGTCGTACTCGTCCTGCATGGTCACCCAGTACTGCAGCGCACCAAGGTAGTTGCCGAGGTGGAAGGATTCGCTGGTGGGCTGGATCCCGGAGAGGACGCGCTGTTTGCGTTCAGCGGCCGGGGCCTGTGCAGGACTGGACATACTCCGATCTTTTCATGCCCATCAAGCCGAATTTCGGGCCGCCCAGTTGTCGGCGTTCACCCCGGGCATGCTCGGCAATCCGTGCCTGGCGAGTTCGCGCTCCCGTTTGGCGACGAGCTTGTACAGTGGCGCGCTCGGACCGTTCAGGTGGCCGCGCAGCACCGGGGGCACCAGCGGCAGTTCGAGGTGCGCGGAGCGTATGCCCTGGGCGAGCGTGCGATAGGCGCTTTCCTCGAGGATTCCCCAGCGCATGCCGTAGAGCTCGCGGATCCGGGCGGGGAGGCTGCCCTGCACCAGCAGGTAGAACGCGGAGGTCACCTGGTGCAGGGGCGCGCGCTGCGGATACGGCACGCGTGATCCCGCGAGGTAGGACCCGACCAGGCGGGCTTCCGCGGTGAGGAACAGCTCGCCCGAGGCGAGGTAGCCGTCGAAGTAGGCCCGGAAGGCCGGGTAGTCCGCGGGGGCCGCGGTGGCGGGCATCCCGAACAGTTCGGCCCAGCGGACGTAGTCCTGATACAGCCCCTCGCGTTCGCCCGCGGTGAGCCTGCGGACCAGCAGATCGTGCATGACCTCGGCGGAATCCAGGGTGAAGGCCATGGTCATGAACATCAGGTGCGGGTCGCGCGCGGAGTAGGCGGTGCCGGCGGAATGGTGGGCGCCGGCGTCCTCCGGGAGCGCGCCCTGCACCGGGGCGTGGCGCTTGCGGGTGTATTCCAGCGCCCGATCGGCTTCGTCCTTGCTGCCCAGCGATACCGCCTCGAACAGCTTGCCGGTCAGCGCGAGCCGCGTGTACGGGGTCATCCGGTGCGCCGAACTCTCGGCGGTACCGACGTAGAGCAGCGGATGCACGGCCCCGATGACCAGGGCCCGCTGCCCGTAGGTGAGGCCGACGGCCCGTTTGCGCATGACCCGCCGGATCATCGAGTGATCGGCGAAATATCCAGCAGCCACGGCTGCCTCCCTTACCGCAGGAGTCTCCTCATCGAGACTCGCTGTCTCCAGGATCGCGCCCCGACCGCTTTCTGGCAATAGGTCATGCCAGATTCACGGTTGCGGCCTCTCCCCCGCGCCGGCCGCGACACTGCAACAATCGAGGCGTGGCAGCACAGCGGACCTACGGTGGAATCTCCGCGGACGAACGGCGCGCGCAGCGCCGCACCGCCCTGCTCGACGCCGCCCTGGAACTGATCGGCACGCAGGGCCTGGCCAAACTCACCGTGGCCGGGCTGTGCGCGCAGGCCGGATTGAACGAGCGGTACTACTACGAGAGCTTCGACAGCCGCGACGCCGTGCTCACCGGCCTGATCGACCGGATCACCGAGGAACTCGCGATGGCCATCGCGGCCGGCCTGCACACCGCCCCGCCCGACACCCGCGGGATGGCGCGCTCGGCCATCACGGCCGGGATCCGCCTGCTCACCGATGATCCGCGCAAGGCCAAGGTGGCGCTGCTGGTCGGTCAGGCGACACCCGAGTTGCGAGCCCGGACCACCGAATCCATCCGGCTGTTCGCGCGGATCGTCGCCGCCCAGGGCATAGATTTCTACGGCATGACCGACCAGCGGCCCGATCCGGTCATCGAGTTCCGGGCCACCTACCTGGTCGGTGGCCTGGTGCAGACGCTCACCGCCTGGCTGCAGGGCGAACTGCCGATCTCCCGCGACGAGCTGATCGACCACACCACCGACGTGTTCGTGCTGCTCGGCGAGGATCTGGCCCAGCGGCTGCGCGAGTCAGCCGAGAGCTAGCGGAACCACCTGCGCCGCCACCGAGGCCGGGGCGGGTCCCTGCAGCACCAGCCGGAAGCCGATGCCGCGCCGCGCCCAATACGCGGCGCCGTCGGCGATCGCGGAGGTGAACCAGTCCAGCTCCCGCGGCTGGTCGGCCAGCAGGTCGGCCGAATCCCGCACCACCGCCACGTAACCCGCCGCGTCGCCGAGGAATTCACCGAGATCGCGCAGGCATTCGTCGAAGGCGTCCTTGTTCTCGCCGAAGTAGTACGGGAACTGGAACGCGGCCGCGAACTCGTCGAACACGCCAGCGGTGGTACGCATCTTCGCGCCGCGCAGTTCGCGCACCAGATAGCCCGGCGGGGCGTCGTAGCGCAGGCCGCTCAGCTCGGCGGCGTCGACGTCCAGGGCGCCGAGCGCCGGTGCCGGCGCGGCGGGCAGCCGATCGGGGGTGCTCAGGAATCGCGACAGCGGGACCGGCGTGGTCATCAGCGCATCCTCGTGAACGTCTCGTAGTGGTCGGCGGTGTACCAGGCCGAGCCGTCACTGCCGGTGACGATGCGCTCGGCGTCGCGGGAGCGGTTGCGCTGCTTGGGATTCACGTCCCACTCCTGGTAGGTGACGGCCTTGCCCGCGCTATCGGTGCGCGGCAACTTGCTGCCGCGATTCATCCACTGGTCGCCACCTTTGGTGCCGGGCGCGTTCGCCGATTGCGGCCAGCGGCCCGCGTCGATCTCGCGCAGCGTGGCGTAGGCCCGGTCGGGCACGCCCGGCACCCGGGTGACCGACGCGGGCGCGGTGGTCGCCGACACCGCGGCCGGGCCGGTTGGCGCGGGCGCGGTGTCCGTCCCGCGCAGGGCCAACACGGCGACCAGGACGAGCGCGACCGCCGCCAGGAACGCCGCGAACGCCTTGAGCGGGGTGAGCTTCACCGATACTGCACCGTGACGGGCGCGTGGTCCGACCAGCGCTGGTCGTAGGCGGCGGCCCGCTCCACGACGGCCTGCTTGGCTCGCTCGGCCAGCGCGCCGAGCGCCAGCTGATAGTCGATGCGCCAGCCGGAGTCGTTATCGAAGGCGCGGCCGCGGTACGACCACCAGCTGTAGGGGCCGCTGACGGCGGGGTGCAACTGCCGGACCACGTCGGTGTAACCGGCGGCCAGCAGTTCGGCGATCCAGGCGCGCTCCTCGGGCAGGAAGCCGGCCGACTTCAGGTTGCCCTTCCAGTTCTTCAGGTCGAGCTCGGTGGGCGCGATGTTCCAGTCGCCGCAGACCACGTACGCGCCCGCGCGTGTCTTCAGGTAGGCGCCGAATTCGGCCATGAAGCGGTACTTTTCGTCCTGGCGCGGGGTGTTCTCCTCGCCCGAGTGCACATACACGCTGGCCACGGTGGCGTCCTCGAAATCGGCCTCGAGGTAGCGACCGGACGCGCCGAACTCCGCGCTGCCGAACCCGATCCGCACCGCCGACGGCTGCCGGCGGGACAGGATCCCGACGCCCGCCCGGCCCTTGGACTCCGGCTCGGCGTGTGCCAGGAACCAGCCGCTGTCCAGGGCGGGGGCCAGTGCGGCCCGGGTCTGCTCGTCGGTGGCGCGCGTCTCCTGCACGCAGACGATGTCGGCCTCGGTGGCCGCGAGCCATTCGAGCATGCCCTTGCCCGTGGCCGCGCGGACACCATTTACGTTCACGGTCGAGATGATGTATGGCACCTGACGACCGTACAATGCTGGTCAGGCAATCTCCCGAAAGGGCGGCGACAACGATGTCGGATTCCACCGAGCCCACGCCGCGAAACGGCAGAAATGTTTCGCACATCGGACAATCCACGCGCCCCGAGCCACCCAGAGCGGCTCCCCCGAAGCGCAATTCCACCGAACCGCGCCCGGTCGCGGCCCTGCACCTGGGTTCCGGCGATCCTCTGCTGCTGTTGCACGGCTTCATGCTGTCGCCGCACTGCTGGGAGCAGACCGCGACCCGCCTGGCCACGCAGTGCGAGGTGTTCGCTCCGGCCTTCGCGGGCCACTGGGGCGGGGTGGCCGGTGACGGCTGGTCCACCGATATCTACACCCTGGCCGACCGCATCGAAGACCAGCTCGACGAAATGGGCTGGCGCACCTGCCATATCGCCGGGAATTCGCTCGGCGGCTGGGTCGGCATCGAATTGGCGCGCCGCGGCCGGGCCCGCACGCTCACGCTGATCGCGCCCGCCGGCGGCTGGAACGCGCCCTCGCTCACGCAATTCCGGATTGGGCTGAAATTCCTCTCGCTGGTCCCCATCATCGAAATCGGCAAGCACGTGGGCGGATTCGTCAAACACAATCCGCTGACGCACCGCCTGACCAAGCTGTTACTGGTGAAGAAATCCGCCGCGGTCCCGCGCGCGGACACCGCGGCGGTGATCGAGGCGGCGCTGCACTGCCAGGCCATGATGCCGCTAATCATGGGCACCTTCCGCGCCCCCGCACTGTCGGACCTGGCCGACCTGCCGACCCCGGTCCGCCTGCTGCTCGCCCAACACGATCGGGTCATCCCCAACCGGGTCTACGCCCGGCGCTACCTCCGAGAGCTGCCCGATTCCGCCGATCGCATCATGATGAACGGCGTGGGCCACGTCCCGATGCTCGAGGCTCCCGAGCGCATCGCCACGCTCATCGCCGAGCACGTCTACGCCAGCCGCGGCCACCTGCGCGCGATCTGAATCGCGAGATATCCACAGCTCACGGAGTTATACACAATCCGCATCAGGGTCTGGATCTCCCATCCCGAGCCGTCTAGCGTTGCCGGGCATGGGGAACGCAGACATCAAGCAGCTTCGCAACGACGTCACCGACGTGTACGAGGTGGTCACCAAACAGGGTCGCACCACCGAGGAGACCGCCGTCCTCGCCCGCCACACCTACCGCCGGGTCCGCCACGGCCACCAGCAGCTGGGCCGCCTGCTGGGCGCGGTCATCGCCACCCAGCGACACCACAGCCGCGAGCTCGGGGTCGTGACGCGAATCCAGGCCGAGCACACGCGGCGGCTGGATGCGGTGACGAGAGTCCAGGCGGAACACACCAGGCGGCTCGACAACGTCACGAAAGTCCAAGCCGAACACACCAGGCGGCTCGACAACGTCACGAAAGTCCAAGCCGAACACACCAAACGACTCGACGCCCTCACGAAAGTCCAGGCGGAGCACACTGAACGGCTCGACAGTCTGGCGGAAGTCCAAGCTCAGCACTCTCAACGACTCGATGCTCTGGCGAGAGTCCAAGCCCAGCACACCGAACGCCTCGACAGCATGGCGGAAGTCCAGGCTCAGCACTCTCAACGACTCGATGCTCTGGCGAGAGTCCAAGCCCAGCACACCGAACGTCTCGACGACATGGCGGAAGTCCAGGCCCAGCACACCGAACAACTCGACACCCTGACAAAGGTCCAAGCCCAGCACACCCAACGGCTCGACACGCTGGCGGTGACTCAGGCGCACCATACGGAGATGCTCGGTGCGCTCTCTGTGTCCGTGGGTGAGGTTCTCGACTTGCTGAAGAACCCGGGGGCCGCGGTGAACTAATCGGATCAGCCTGTGGCGGAGCGGTTTTCCGTGGTACGGGCGAGAAAGTCCAGGATGAGCTGGGCGATCTGGTGGGGAACGTCGAGTTGGGGGCAGTGGCCGACGCCGGGGAGGATGGTGAGTTCGCTGGTGGGGAGCAGGGCGTGCAGGGCGTGGGCGGCGGCCACGGGGATGATGCGGTCCTGTGCGCCGTGCAGGATCAGGAGGGGACGATCGAGGGGTAATTCGCTGTGGCCGTCGGGGTTTTCGCGGGCATAGCGGATGGCGTCGCCGCCGCGGGCGGCCGCGGCACGCATATCGGGGATCGACCGGGTGGCGGTAGCGAGGAATTCGGCGTCGGCGCGGTGACCGGGTCCGTAGACGACCAGGCCCACCGCGCGGCGGACGCACCAGTGCACTACCTGGTCGGGGACGGGCAAGGCGGCGACGAGGCGGAAGAACCAGGCGAAGTCGCTCAGCCGGGCGGCCCGGGACAGCCAGTGCCGGGCCATCAGTGGTTCGTCCAGCGTGACCACGGCGGCGACCGAATCGTCGGCCGCGCGGGCGGCGGCGCGCAAAGCGGTGGCGGCACCGAGCGAGTTGCCCACCAGTACAACAGGTCCCAGGTCCGAGACCAGAGCGTCGACGAAGGCTTCGAACTGCGGGGTGAGCGGTCCGGGCAACCGCGGATCGGCCAGCCCGAAGCCGGGTAGGTCGACGGCGTAGGCGGTGCGCCCCCGGCGTTCGAGTTCCCGCAGGACACCCCGCCAGGTGTCGGCGCTGTCGGCGTAGCCGTGCAGCAGCAGGATCGGGGTTCCGGAGCCCGTCACCGACAGGGCGCGGGTGCCGACTCCGTTGTATCGGGTGGTGGTTTCACTGATCATCGTCCGGTCGCCCCTTTGCGAACGGCACGCATCGGGAGCCGATGCGCTGGAACGGTTTCGATGAGCCGAGGCCCGGGCGCGCGCGGCACCCGGGCCCGGAACTCACTGGGCCAGCAGGCCCTTGGCGATATGCGTCACCTGGATTTCGTTGCTGCCCGCGTAGATCATCAGCGACTTGGCGTCGCGCGCGAGCTGCTCGACGTGGTACTCGGTCATGTAGCCGTTACCGCCGAAGAGCTGCACCGCCTCCATGGCGACCTCGGTGGCCGCCTCCGAGGCATACAGCTTGATCGCCGAAGCCTCGGCCAGGCTCGGCGGCTTCCCCGCGCGGCCGCGCTCGAGCACGTTGAACACCATGTTCTGCACGTTGATCCGCGCGACCTCCATCTTGGCCAGCTTGAGCTGGACCAGCTGGAACCGCCCGATCTCCTGCCCCCACAGCTTGCGGTTCTTCGCGTAATCCAGGCACAGCCGGTGACATTCGTTGATGATGCCCAGCGCCATGAACCCGACGCCGATCCGCTCGGCGGTGAAACTCGAACGGGCGCTCTCGCGTCCGTCGCCGCCTTTGTGCTCCTCGGTCTCGCCGAGCAGACGATCCTTGCCCACACGCACGTTGTCGAAGAACAGTTCACCGGTGGGCGAGGAGTGCAGGCCCATCTTCTTGAACGGTTTGCCCTGGGTGAGCCCCTCCATACCCTTGTCCAGGACGAATGTCAGGACCTTGCGCTCCCGCTTGTCCGCGCCGTCGCCCTCGTCGAGTTTGGCGTAGACGACCAGCACGTCGGCGAACGGGCCGTTGGTGATGAAGGTCTTCTGCCCGTTGAGGATGTAGTCCTCGCCGTCGCGCCTGACGTAGGTCTTCATGCCGCCGAACGCGTCCGAGCCCGAGTCGGGTTCGGTGATGGCCCAGCAGGCCACCTTCTGCATGGTGACGATGTCCTTGATCCACCGTTCCTTTTGCGCGAGCGTGCCCCGCGACAGGATGGTGGTGGCGCCGAGGCCGATGGACACGCCCATGGCGGTGACCAGCCCCATGCAGACGCCGGACAATTCGGCGATCAGCACCGCCATCAGCGATTCCTGGCCCGCGAACGGGCTACCGCCGCCGGACTTCTCCTTCTTCTCCAGCTTGGGCTCGCCCGCGGCGATCGCCGCTTCGATCTTGCGCTGCCGGGCCAGCAGCTTGTCCACCGCCTCGCCGCCCATGGCGTCGATACCGAACTCGCTGAACAGCTTCCGGATGACCGGATACGGCGACATCTCGCCGCTGTCCAGCGCGCCGAGGTGGGGGCGCACTTCCTTGTCGATGAACGCCCGCACCGCGTCGCGGATCATCACATCGGTCTCGGACCATTCGAACATCGTTGTTCTCCTAGCAGTCTGGGCGGATCACGGCAGCCGGGCGGCGATGTCGTCGATCTGCCAGGGGCCTTCGGTCTCGATCGTCTTCACGTCGTGCCAGCCGGCCAGCTCGGAGATCGCACCGCCCTGCACGGCGAACACCTTGCCCGTGATCGCGCACTCGTCCGAAGCCAAGTATGCGACCAGCGGGGAGATATTGGCCGGGCTGAACGCGTCGAAATCGCCCTCTTCCAGGTATTCGGCCTCGGCCGCCATGATCTCGCCCATCCCGGGCGTGGCCAGCGTGAGCCGGGTCCGGGCGATCGGCGCGATGGCGTTGACCCGCACGCCGTAGCGCTGCAGCTCGTCGGCCGCGACCAAGGTCAGCGCGGCGATGCCCGCCTTGGCGGCGCCGTAGTTGCCCTGGCCCGCGTTCGGCACGGTGACACCGGAGGCAGAGGCGGTGTTGACCACCGCGGCGTGCGGCTGATTGCCCGCTTTGCTCTCCGCCTTCCAGTAGGCGGCGGCGTGATGCAGCACGGCGGCGTGGCCCTTGAGGTGCACGGCCACGACGGCGTCCCACTGCGCCTCGTCCATGCCCGCGAGGAACGCGTCGCGCAGGATGCCCGCGTTGTTGATCACGATGTCCAACCGGCCGAACTCCGAGACCGCCTGGTCGATCAGCTTCTTCGCGCCGTCCCAGCCGGCGATGTTCTCGGTATTGGCGACGGCCTTGCCGCCCGCCGCGATGATCTCGTTCGCGACTTCCTGGGCGGGGCCGACATCGGTGCCCTCCCCGGCATTGCTGCCGCCGAGGTCGTTGACGACGACGGCCGCGCCCTCGCGGGCGAACAGCAGGGCGTGTTCCCGGCCGATACCGCGGCCCGCGCCGGTGATGACGGCGACTTTTCCTTCCAGTGCACCCATGATGTGCGGACTCCTGTGGGTTGTTCCCGGCGTTCGCCGGGGATGACGGGGTGGTCGGTTCGCCGAACGACGAGGGTCAGTCGGCGATCTCGGCGAGGCCGTCGCTGAGCACGACATCGCTCCCGCGCACGGTTTCGAAGGCATAGGTGGTGACGCCGTTGCCGGAGCCCACCTTCCAGATCCGGGTCTCCAGGTCGTCGCCGGGGAACACCATCTTGGCGAACCGCACCGCGAATCGCCTGAGCCGGTGGACATCCGAGCCGCCCACCGAGGTGAGCACCGCCCAGGAGGCGAACGCCTGGGTGCACAGCCCGTGCGCGATGATGCCGGGCAAGCCCGCGTCCTTGGCCACCTGCTCGTCCAGGTGCAGCGGCACCGGATCGCCGGAGGCGGGGGCATAGCGGAAGGTCTGGTCCAGATCCACGTGCTGTGGCACCACGGCCACCGGCTGCTGATCGCGCAGCGTCTCGTCGAATTTGTGCGCGGGCGCGGGCGTGCCGACGCTCTTGCCCGCGTCGATACCGCGGAAGAACGCCGTGAGGTACTGCTCGTTGACGAGCTCGCCTGCCGCGGTGCGGCATTCGATCAGGATGGTGATCGTGCTGCCGTTGGACCGGCTGGTGTAGCCGACGGCTTTGGCCCGCGAGACCAGCTCGTCCCCGGGCTGGATCGCCCGGTGGAAGTGGAAGTCCTGCTCGCCGTGCACGACCCGGCCGAAGATGTCCATCGGCGCGACCTCGATCACCGGCATCATCATCGCCTCGAAGACCGGGACGATGGCGAAGACCGGCGAGGCGATCTTGCCCGCCAGGTGTGCCTCGATGGGATCGTTGGTGGCGGCGGCGTACTCGGCGATCCGCTCGGCGGTCACCGCGAAGGTCTCGTCGTCGCACCAGGTGTTCAGACCGGCGTCGTCGAATTCCACCAGCCGGGCGGTTGATTCGCTCATCGCGCTCTCCTCGGCTCGGCGATCAGGCGGCGGCCAGCGCGTCCAGTTGCTCCAGCGACTTGTCGAGCTGCTTGAGGCCGTCCTTCTCCACCGCCTTGCCCAGCGCGCCCTTGATCAGCGCGCCCTCGAAGTCGCCGGAGACCTTCACCACGGAGCCGCCCTCGGCCTTGGGCTGGATGTCGAAGGTGAATTCGGTTTTCACACCGGCCATTCCGGTGCCGCCGAGGGTGAGCGTGTTCGGCGCGTCCACCGAGACCACGGTCCACTCCAGCTTGTTGGCCATGCCGAGCATGACGATCTTGGCGACCAGCTTGGACCCCGCGGTCAGCGTGGCCGGCGGCTCCTCCATGAAGCGTTCGTGGATGGAGAACCACTTCTCCCAGGTCTGCGGGTCGGCGACCACGGCCCACAGGGCCTCTGGGGTGGCGTTGACGTCTTTGGTGGCTTCGATGTGTCCCATGAGATGACTCCTTCGTCGTCCCGGCGCACGCCGGGAACCCGGTGGTGGGTGATGGATTCAGCGATCGGCGCGCTGGTAGGCGGTGACGACCGCCGCGCCGCCGAGGCCGATGTTGTGCTGCAGCGCGGCGGTGACGTTGTCGACCTGGCGCTTGTCGGCGGTGCCGCGCAGCTGCCAGGTGAGCTCGGAGCACTGCGCCAGACCCGTCGCGCCCAGCGGGTGTCCCTTGGAGATGAGCCCGCCGGAGGGATTCACCACCCATTTGCCGCCGTAGGTGGTCTGGTTCTCGTCGATGAGCTTGCCGGCCTCGCCCTCGCCGCACAGACCCAGCGCTTCGTAGAGCAGCAGTTCGTTGGCGGAGAAGCAGTCGTGCAGTTCGATGACCTGGAAGTCCTCGGCGCCGAGCCCGGCCTGGTCGTACACCTTGCGCGCGGCCTGGACGTTCATGTCGTAGCCGATGAGGTTCTTGGCGGTGCCGTCGAAGGTGGAGGCGAAGTCGGTGGTCATGGTCTGCCCGACGATCTCCACGGCCTGGGCGGAGAGATCGTGCTTGTTCACGAAATCCTCGCTGGCCAGGATCACCGCGCCGGATCCGTCGGAGGTCGGCGAGCACTGCAGTTTGGTGAGCGGGTCGTAGATCATCCGCGAGCCGAGGATGTCGTCGAGCGAGTAGGCGTCCTGGAACTGCGAGTACGGGTTGTTCACCGAGTGCTTGTGGTTCTTGTAGCCGATCTTGGCGAAGTGCTCGGCGGTGGTGCCGTACTGCTTGATGTGCTCGCGACCGGCCGCGCCGAACATCCACGGCGCCACCGGGAACAGCACCTCGGAGATCTCCGCGAGCGCCATGATGTGCTTGGCCATCGGTTGTTCCCGGTCGTCCCAGGTGGAGCCGAGCGAGCCGGGCTGCATCTTCTCGAAACCCAGCGCCAGCGTGCACTCGGCCAAGCCGCCCCGAATCGCCTGCGCCGCAAGGTAGAGCGCGGTGGAGCCGGTGGAACAGTTGTTGTTGACGTTGACCACCGGGATGCCGGTCATGCCCAGTTCGTAGACCGCGCGCTGGCCGGAGGTGGATTCGCCGTAGACGTAGCCGACGTAGGCCTGCTCGACCTCGCGGTAGTCGATGCCGGCGTCGGCCAGGGCCTTGGTGCCGGATTCCCGGGCCATGTCCGGGTAGTCCCAGTCGGTGCCGTCCTCGTTCTTGCGGCGGCCCGGCTTCTCGAACTTCGTCATGCCGACGCCGACGACGTAGACCTTGTTCGTCATCGAACTCCTCAGATCTCTCTCGTCCGACCCCGCGGCGGACGTGGGTGACCGATCCGTGCGGACCGAGCTGCCACAAACATACAGAGATGCACGTAACTGCACAAGGGAGTCGCGGCCAGAGCGCGAAAACTGGCGATTTTGCGGGCTAATCGCCTTGGTATTGACATACAGCTGAAGGTGTATGTAGCTGAGCGAGGCCGGCTTCATGTGGTCGCAACACAGTCGGCCGGGACTCGCAAACCGGGCGAATGTGACCTCCCTCACGACTGGGCCCGATTAACAGCCACGTAATGGTTCGGAAATTGCCCGTCCACATCCGCGCGGGAAGTTCACCGGGTTGCTTTGTATTCGGTGAGGGGATGAGGAGAACAACGTGGTCGATGTCGACACCCGCCCGACGAACGCCGACGGGATAGCGGCAGCCAACGAAACGCTGGAGGATTACACCCTGCGTTTCGCACCGCGCAGCTACCGGAAGTGGAGCCCGGCCGTCGTCGGGATCTCGGCCCTCGGCGGCATCGCCTACCTGGCCGACTTCGCCATCGGCGCGAATATCGGTATCGCGCACGGCACCGGAAACGCGCTGCTCGGCATCGCGGTTTTCGCGATCGTCGTCATGCTCACCGGTTTTCCGCTCGCCTATTACGCGGCGCGCTACAACATCGATCTCGACTTGATCACCCGCGGTAGCGGATTCGGTTATCACGGCTCCGTGATCACCAATATCGTGTTCGCGTCGTTCACCTTCATCTTCTTCGCGCTCGAGGGCTCGATCATGGCGCAGGGCCTGGAACTCGGGCTCGGAATTCCGCTGTGGCTGGGCTATCTGCTGTCCACGGTGCTGATCTTCCCCCTGGTCATCTACGGCATGAACACCCTGGCCAAACTGCAGGTGTGGACTACGCCGCTGTGGTTGCTGCTGATGGTGCTGCCCTTCGCCTTCCTGGTGGTCCGGCATCCGGATTCGGTCGGCTCGTTCTTCGCCTACGGCGGCAAAGACGGTGTGGGCGTCAGTGTTTCGGGCACCCTGCTGGCGGCCGGCGTCTGCCTGTCGCTGATCGCGCAGATCGCCGAGCAGATCGACTACCTGCGCTTCATGCCCCCGCGCACGCCGGAGAACCGGCGCCGGTGGTGGACCTGGATGCTGCTGGCCGGCCCGGGCTGGGTGCTGTTCGGGGCGATCAAGCAGGTCGTCGGCTTGTTCCTCGCGGTCTATCTGATCGCGAATCTGCCTGCCGCCCAGGGCATCGCGAATCAGCCGGTGCACCAGTTCCTGGAGATCTACCGCGACATGGTGCCGGGCTGGCTGGCCATGACGCTGGCGGTGGTGCTCGTGGTGATCAGCCAGATCAAGATCAACGTGACCAACGCCTACTCCGGCTCGCTGGCCTGGACCAACTCCTACACCCGGGTCACCAAGACCTACCCGGGCCGGCTGGTCTTCCTGGGCGTGAACCTGGCGATCGCGCTGATCCTGATGGAAGCCAACATGTTCGACTTCCTCAACAGCATCCTCGGCTTCTACGCCAACTGCGGCATCGCCTGGATCGTCACCGTCGCCACGGATATCGCGATCAACAAGTACGTCCTGAAGATCTCACCGAAGGTGCCCGAGTTCCGGCGCGGAATGCTCTACGACTTCAATCCCGTGGGCCTGGTGGGCTTCGGACTGTCGGCGGTGCTGTCGATCATGACCTTCTTCGGCCTGTTCGGCGAGCTGCTGAAGCCGTACTCGCCCATCGTCGCGGTGCTGGTCGCCTTCGTCGCGACGCCGCTGACCGCCGTGCTCACCAAGGGCAAGTACTACCTGCGGCGCACCGACGACGGCATCGACCTGCCGATGTTCGACGAGCACGGCAACCCGTCCGGCGCCACGCTGACCTGCGTCGCCACCGGCCTGGAATTCGAGCGCCCGGACATGATCGCCTCGGCGGCCCCGGGACCGGAGGGCGAGATCCAGTACATCAGCTCACTGGCGCTGTCCACCGACAAGGCGGGCGTCCACTTGCTGCCGCGGCAGCACTAGCGCGCACCGAAGGCCGCGGCGGGCGAACCGGATTCGCCCGCCGCGGCTTTCGTCATTCGGTGAGCCGGATACCCGGCAGCGACACCTTGGCCGCCTCGCGCAGATGCGTGGACGCGCGCTGCCAGCGCCGGTGCGCGCGGTCGGGATCGGAATCGATGAAGCTCGACACCAGGATGCCGCGCAGGGCGTCCATGGCGGTGTAGACGAAATCGCGGGCGTCGCGCCGGGTCACCTCGTCGGGGACGTACTGGGCCAGCGCCATCAGCACGGCGTTGTTGACGAACGGTTCGACCTTGCCCGCGGCGGCGGCCAGCACCGGATCGGTGCGCCCCGCCACCCACAGCTCCATGGCCGCGATGAACAGCGGACCCTGGTGCAGTTCCCACAGGAAATCCAGCACGGTGGCGATGGGATCCGGCCCGGCCTTGATCCGGCCGATCTCCTGCATGGCGGCCTCGGTGCGGCGCTGCGCCAGATGGCTGATGGCCGCCACGACCAGATCGTTCTTCGAGCCGAAGTGGTGGACCTGGGCCCCGCGCGTGACACCGGCGCGCTCGGCCACCCGCGGGGTGGTGGTGCCCGCGTATCCGAATTCGACCAGGCAGTCGATGGTGGCGTCGAGCAACCGCGTGCGCATCTCGCTGCTACGCTGCTCCTGCGTCCGGCGCGGCCGCTTGGCGCCCCCTAAGATCCTGGTCATCCGCGCATTCTAGCATTTACATACAGATCTGTATGTTCTCCGGCCGCCGAGCGCCGGGCCACCCACACCGTGAGCGTGAACAGCAGCACGCCCGCGACCGCCAGGCCCGCGCCCACCACGGCGGGCGCGGTGTAACCCAGGCCCGCGGCGATCACCAGGCCGCCCAGCCAGGCGCCGGCGGCGTTGGCGATATTGAGCGCCGCGTGATTGAGCGCGGCCGCCAGGGTCTGCGCGTCGGCGGCGACGTCCATCAGCCGGGTCTGCAGTCCCGGCGCGAGCGCCGCGCCGGAGGCGCCGACCAGGAACGCGCCCAGGCCCGCGGTGATCGGATGATGGGCCGCGGCGACGAAGCCCGCCAGGATCACTGCCATCGCGATCAACGCGAGAAAGATCGAGCGGTCAACGCCGCGGTCGGCCAGCACGCCGCCGAGAATATTGCCCGCGATCATGCCCAGGCCGAACAGCATCAGCACGATCGGGACCAGGCCCGCGCGCAGGCCCGCCACATCGGTGAGCGTGGTGGTGATGTAGGTGTACACGGCGAACATGCCGCCGAAGCCGACCGCGCCGACCGCCAAGGTCAGTAGCACCTGCGGACGCCGCAGCGCGCCCAGCTCGGTGAGCGGGCTGGTCGTCTTGAAGCCGGTGAGCTCCGGGACGAACGCGAGCAGTGCGGCGATGGTGGCAATACCGATGACGGTGACCACCAGATACGCGTCGCGCCAGCCGAGATGCTGGCCGAGCCAGGTGGCGCCGGGAACGCCGACAACGTTGGCGGCGCTCAACCCGAGCATAACCGCGGCCACCGCCTTGGCGCGCTGACCGACGGGCGCGAGCGAGGCCGCCGCCAGCGACGCGACGCCGAAATACGCGCCGTGCGGCAGGCCGGACACGAAACGCGCGGCGAGCAGAGTCTGGAAGGTGGGCGCGAGGACCGTGGCCGCGTTTCCGAGGGTGAAGGCCACCATCAGCCACACGAGCAGCCGTTTGCGCGGCACCCGCGCGCACAGCGCGGCGATCACCGGCGCGCCGACCACCACACCGAGCGCGTAGGCCGAGACCGCGTGGCCGGCCGATGGCTCGGACACGTCCATGGCCGCGGCGATATTCGGCAGCAAACCCATGGACACGAACTCGGTGGTGCCGATGCCGAACCCGCCCAGGGCCAGCGCGAGCATGGCGGGGACATGCCAATTCGCCCGCTCGGTGCTCGGCGGTGCGGTGGCTGCGGTCGGCGTAGTCACACAGGGGTCAACTATCGCGAGCGTCGACTTTGCTCCCCGGATGCCGGTGAGTTCGGCCACCCCGGCCGGTAGCCCTAGACCCCGCCCGGGAATCCGACCTGGCGCCACGCCTCGTAGACGGCCACGGCCGCGGCGTTCGACAGATTCATCGACCGCCGTCCCGGCACCATCGGTATCCGCAGGTGCGCGGTGAGGTGCGGATCGTCGAGCACCTCGGCGGCCAGGCCGGTGGGTTCGGTGCCGAACAGCAGCACGTCGCCGCTGCGGTAGGCGACCTCGGTGTAGTGCGTGGCGGCCTGGGTGGTGAACGCGAAGACCCGGTCCGGGCACAGCGCGGCCCAGGCGGCGGCCAGGCTCTGGTGCACCGTCACCGAGGCCAGGTCGTGGTAATCCAGCCCGGCGCGGCGCAGCTTGGCCTCGGACAGATCGAAGCCCAGGGGTTCGATCAGATGCAGTTCGCACCCGGTCCCCGCGACCATGCGGATCGCGTTGCCGGTGTTTCCGGGGATCGCGGGCTCATGAAACATCAGGCGGAACACAACGCACCAGTCAACCAGGCCCGCGCGACCGGGTGTTTACCGCCTACGCGGGTCGCTCGGGCAGCGCGCAGACGCCGCCCTCGCTCATGCCCGTCGGGCGCACCCCGAGCCCCTGATTGAGGCGGGCGCGCTGGTTCTCCCAGGCGATGGCGGCCGCCAGCTCGGTGAGCTGGGCCTTGCTCAGGTGGGTGCGCAGGTCGGCGCGCAGGTCGTCGAGGCCGATCGCGGGGGTCACGGTCATGGCCTCGGCGAAGGAGATGACCAGCCGCTCCAGGTCGGTATAGGCGGCGCTGGTGCGGTGCCGCGGCAGGTCGACGATCTGCTGCTCGCTCAGTCCGGCGGATCGGGCCAGCGCGGAGCCGATGTCGAGGCAGAACTCGCAGTTCACCAGGCCCGCGACCTTTAGTTCGGCCAGTTCCTTCAGCTTCGGGTCCAATCGGTTGCTGAGCAACAGCATGGTCTCGTAGACGGCGACCGCGAACCCGATCAGCGGGCGGCGCGCCAGCCAGCCGGGCAGATCGGATCGATGACGCTTGGCCTGCCGGAAAGCGCTGGCGTAGTGCCGGATTCGAGTGAGTGCGCGCATATCCTGTACCCCTGTGTACTCGGTCGGTGTTCTTCACCGTACGCCCGAACTACGTGCTGTAGTAGCGCTCTGGGCTGTCGCTCACCCCACACTCCCGGATCGGGACAGGGTTTCCCGAGGGCTGCTGGCCGCGGGACGAGCGCGCCTGCAAGAATCGTCGGCGTGAGCGACACCACCGAACGGCATCCCGGCGGCGCGGGCGCACAGTTCCTGCGCGTGCACCTGCCGATGGTGCTGGTGGCCGTGGTCGTCGTCGTGGCCGTGGTGTTCGTGGCCGGCGATCGGTGGCGGCGCGGGGCGTTCTTCTTCGGCGGCGCCACGCTGCTCGCGGCCGCGCTGCGGCTGGCCCTGCCGACCGCCCGGGTCGGCCTGCTCGCGGTTCGCAGCAAGCCCTTCGATGTCGCGGCGCTGACCCTGCTGGGATCGGCCATCGTCTTCCTCGCCGCCACCATCAGCACGCTCGGGGTGCAGTAGCCGCACTCTCCGCCACTCTCGTGCCGACGGATCGGCCTCGCGCGCAAAGCATCCCATCGTCAGGCCGGGTGCGCTCCACCCGCCGCCCGAACCTGGACACCGCCCGCACTCGCGGACTCCGGTTCGGCGGCCGAATCGCCGAGGCCCGCCGTGCGGCAGTGAAATGCCCTGTCAAGGACAGTCGAGAGGCATCACTGCGGCAACACCGCGGCGTAAAGTCGAGCCATAGCCTAAAAGGGTGCCGTCCAAATCCTGGCGGCCGGTCCGATGCACCGACCCAGCGTAGGGAGACGGCATGCCAGGCAAGTTCGATGGCATCGACTGCGACCTGTTCCCGCTGTGGACAGTGGCGGCCTACGCCTGCGGCAATGGAGCGGCCCCGGTCGGCACGGCCAGCGCCCGCGATCTGGCCATGGCGGCCGGGCTGGTGTGCGCGTATCTGCCGGTGCCCCAACCCGATTTCGCGGGCTACTACCTGATCGCCACACGCACCAACGCCTACCAGGGCCATTTCGGTAACGGCTCGGCCACGGCCACCTGGCGCAGCACCGCCGCGCACGAACCGGACGGCTGGACCGCCGGCCCGTGGAGCGTGCTCGAAACGCCGTGAGCTAGCGGTTCTCCCGCGCCAGGCGCATGGTCTCGAGCAGCAGCTTGGACACTGCGGCCGCCTCGGTGAGAAATCCGTCGTGGCCGTCGCGCGAGTGCACCACCTCGAGGCGGGCGCAACCCGGCAGCCCGTCGGCGAGTTCCTGCTGGCTGCGCAGTGGGTAGAGCCGGTCGGAATCGACGCCGCCGACCACGCACGGCACCGGCGTCGAGGCCAGCGCCGCCGCGACGCCGCCGCGGCCGCGGCCGACGTCGTGCCGGTTCATCGCCTCGGAGAGCAGCACATAGGTGGCGGGATCGAAACGGGCACAGAGCTTTTCGGCCTGATGCTCGAGGTAGCTCTGCACCGCGTACCGGCCGCCGCGCCACGGATCCTCGGTGCCCTGGGCGTGATTCTCGAAGCGGTGATCCAGCTCGCCCTCGGTGCGATAGGTCAGGTGCGCGATGCGCCGCGCCAGGCCCATGCCGGTCATCGGGGCGCGGCCGGTGCCGTGATAATCGCCGCCCTGCCAATCCGGATCCGCCTTGATGGCGGCGATCTGCGTGGTCTGCGTGCCGATCTGATCGGCGGTGGCGCGCGCACCGACCGCGAGCACCAGCGCCGCGGCGACGCGCCGCGGGGCGCCGATCATCCACTCCAGCACCCGCATACCGCCCATCGAACCGCCGACGACCGCGGCCAGGCGGTCGATGCCGAGCAGATCCATCAGGGCGATCTCCGCGGTCACCTGATCCCGGATGGAGATCTCGGGGAAACGCGAACCCCACGGATTGCCGTCGGGCGCGAGCGAGGCGGGGCCGGTGCTGCCCTTGCAGCCGCCGAGCACGTTGGTGGCGATGACACACCATTCGTCGGTGTCGATCGGCGCACCGGGCCCGACCATGCCGTCCCACCAGCCGGCCAACTGATGCAGCCCGTCGGGGGCGCCGACGACGTGCGAATCACCGGTCAGCGCGTGCTCGACCAGCACCACGTTGTCCAGCGCGGGCGAGAGCTCACCCCAGCGCTGCACCGCGAGCCGCACGTCCGGGACCACGGCGCCGTTCTCCAGGCGCACGTCCCCGATCGCGATCGTGCCGAGCCGGCCGTCCGGCGCGGGTAGTAGGCAGCGGGCGCTCGGTTCGGTCTCCACGGTCACGCCAGCCGGCCGATCGCACGGCAAACCGCGAATTTGTGGCGGTGAACTTGTGCACACATGTGGGGGCCTCCTGAACAGCGCGCTTGCTCTCGTCCCTCGAGAGCCGGGTCATCACCCGGAGCACCCCACCGCTGCTGGAGGGTTGCCGACCAGCGAGCCGGGGCTTCGCGCTGGCACTCATGACCTAACGAACATGGTAACTGGCGGTCGGTCAACCATTGAAATCATGTCGAGGCGATCGCCGTCGGGCACGGCGAAACCGCCGGTAGCGGCCCTAATCGGCGGTCGGGCCGCAACAGAGCCGGCGCAGCTCGGCCAGCGCGCCGAGCACGGTCGTGCGGGCCGCGGCGGCCGCCTGTTCCGGATCTCCGCTGAGGATCAGCTCCTCGTCCTCGGCGAAGGCGATGTGGCACATCATCTGCCAGGTCGCGATGGCCAGGCGGACGGTGAGCGAGCCGGGCGCCACCTCGAGCCGGTCGGCCAGTGCCGCACCGAGCGCCGCGGACTTGCGGTCCCCGAATTCCATCGCCCGGGTATTGACGGCCGGGCTGTTGTGCACGATGCGCTGCATCTTCTGGAAGCGGCGCAGCGAGACGGCGTCGCTCGCGTCGGCGCGCGCGCCGCGCTCGACCATGTCCAGGAAGGCGTCGCACAGCGCCTGCAGCGGGTTGCCGATCGTCGGCTGGGCCCGCAGCCGGCCGGCGACGGCCTCGCCGAAATCCTCGACCGGGCCGAGGATGATGTCCTCTTTGATCTCGAAGTACCGGTTGACCGTGCGCGGCGAGACGTCCGCGGCGTCGGCGATCTGCTCGACGGTCGTCGCCTCGAAACCGTGCTCGTCGCACAGGTCCAGCGCGACCTCGATGATCCGCGCCCGGGTCTGCTGCTTCTTGCGTTCGCGCAGTCCAGCGGGTGCCGTGGTGCCACCGCCCCGCGCTGGTCCGGGATCGGCGGCGCTGCCGGTCGATGTGTCGAGCATGCCTCACTGTAACGCAGCCCATTCCCCTAGTTGACCGGATGAGTCAAATGTCGCATCGCGACATTTTTCTCTTGACGCCAAAAGTCGCGCGGTGTCAGGATCTTCTGCGTACTTCCGAACGAACCCGAGGGAGAATCCCGTGACCCATACCGCGCCAGCGGTGGACGTTTCCGACGTTCCCGGCGAACAAGGCGGCTCGGCCCGGTGGTGGGCACTGGGCGTGATCGCCTTGGCCCAGCTCATGGTGGTGCTCGACGCCACCATCGTCACCATCGCGTTGCCCTTCGCACAACGTGACCTGCACATCAGCGACGGCAACACCCAGTGGGTGCTGACCGCCTACACCCTGATCTTCGGCGGCCTGCTGCTGCTCGGCGGCCGGCTCGCCGACTACCTCGGCCGGCGCAAGATCTTCATGATCGGCCTGGTCGGCTTCGCGGCGGCCTCCGCGCTGGCCGGTCTCGCACAGAACGGCGCGCAGCTGTTCGCGGGCCGCGGCCTGCAGGGCGCCTTCGCCGCTCTGCTCGCACCCGCGGCGCTCTCGCTGCTCTCGGTGACCTTCACCGAGGCCAAGGAGCGCGCCCGCGCGTTCGCGGTGTTCGCAGGCATCTCGGCGGGCGGCGCGGCCATCGGCCTGATCGCCGGCGGCGCACTCACCGAGTACGCGTCGTGGCGCTGGACCCTGCTGGTGAACACCCCGATCGCGATTCTCGCCCTGGTCGGCGCGTTCAGCTTCGTGATCAAGGACCTCCCGCTGCCCCGCACGGGCGGCTACGACGTGCCCGGCGCGATCACCGTCACCCTGGGCCTGATCGGCATCGTCTACGGCTTCAGCCGGGCCGCCGAGCACGGCTGGACCAGCGGCAGCACCCTCGGCCTGCTGGTCGCGGGCGTCGCGTTGCTCGCGGCCTTCGTGTTCATCGAACAGCGGTCGGCCAACCCGCTGCTGCCCTTGCGCATCCCCGGCGAGATCAACCGCGGCGGCGCACTGCTGGCCGCCCTGCTGATCCCGATCGCGATGTTCGCGATGTTCCTGTTCCTGAGCTTCTACCTGCAGAACGTGCTCGGTTACACACCGCTGAAAGCGGGCGTCGCGTTCCTGGCGTTCCCGGCCGGCATCGCCATCTCCGCGGGCGCCACCAGCGCGCTGCTGCCGAAGTTCGGCCCGCGCCCGCTGATGATCGTCGGCGCGGCGCTGGGCGTGATCGGCCTGGTGTTCCTGGCTCAGCTCAGCTTCGGCGACAGCTTCGCCACCAGCGTGCTGCCCGCGCAGTTCCTGATCGCGCTCGGCATGGGCCCGCTGTTCGTCGGCATGCAGGCCGTCGCGCTGCATCAGGTGGACGAGGCCGACTCGGGCGTGGCCAGCGCCCTGCTGAACGCGGCCCAGCAGGTCGGCGGCGCGGTCGGCACGGCCCTGCTCACCACCATCTCGGTCCAGGCCGCCAAGGACTACGTCGCCGAGCACCCCGGCATCGACAACCTGGTGGCGCGCGCGTCGATCCACTCCTACGACGTCGCCTTCTACGTCGGGGCGGGCTTCTTCCTGGCCGCCATCCCGATCATCGCGTTCATGATCCGGGACAAGCCGCAGAACCTGATCGAGGGCGCCGAGGACGGCGTGAAGATTCCCGTCCACGTCTGAACCGGGCAATAGGGTCCGCGTATCGCGAGCAACTCGCGATACGCGGACCTTGCCATTCTCAAATAATGGACAAAAGTACTAATCAGTAACTTTCGTCACCATTCTCACTCAGGGGTACTGCCGCGCCGTGAGATCGTTAGCAGCAGTACGCTTGTCTTGTTTGACCACATGGCCCGCCGACAACGCGGGGCATATACGTTGTCTGTTGGAACAGCTGGGGTCCGCTCACAAGCGTGTTCACCTGGCCGTGCAATGAGGGCACCATCCTAGGAGGACACGAAGATCCATGTCCAAGATCAAGGTTGAAGGCACCGTCGTAGAACTCGACGGCGACGAGATGACCCGGATCATCTGGCAGTTCATCAAGGACAAGCTGATCCATCCGTATCTCGACGTGAACCTCGAGTACTACGACCTCGGCATCGAGTACCGGGACAAGACAGACGACCAGGTCACGATCGACGCGGCCAACGCCATCAAGCAGCACGGCGTCGGCGTGAAGTGCGCCACCATCACCCCCGACGAGGCGCGCGTCGAGGAATTCGGGCTGAAGAAGATGTGGCGGTCGCCCAACGGCACCATCCGCAACATCCTCGGTGGCACCATTTTCCGGGCCCCGATCATTATTTCCAACGTGCCCCGGCTGGTACCCGGCTGGACCAAGCCGATCATCATCGGCCGGCACGCTTTCGGTGACCAGTACCGCGCCACCGACTTCAAGGTGCACCAGGCCGGCACCGTCACGCTGACCTTCACCCCGGAGGACGGCAGCGAGCCCATCGTGCACGAGGTCGTGAAAATGCCCGAGGACGGCGGCGTCGTCATGGGCATGTACAACTTCAAGCAGTCGATCGTCGACTTCGCGCGGGCCTCGTTCAACTACGGCCTGCAGCAGAACTACCCGGTATACCTCTCCACGAAGAACACCATCCTGAAGGCCTACGACGGCATGTTCAAGGACACCTTCCAGGAGATCTTCGACGCCGAGTTCAAGACCCAGTTCGACGCGGCCGGGCTCACCTACGAGCACCGCCTCATCGACGACATGGTCGCCTCCTCCATGAAGTGGGAGGGCGGCTACGTCTGGGCCTGCAAGAACTACGACGGCGACGTGCAGTCCGACACCGTGGCCCAGGGCTTCGGCTCGCTCGGCCTGATGACCTCGGTGCTGCTCACCCCGGACGGCAAGACCTGTGAGGCGGAGGCCGCGCACGGCACCGTCACCCGGCACTACCGTCAGCACCAGCAGGGCAAGCCGACCTCGACCAACCCGATCGCGTCGATCTTCGCCTGGACGCGTGGGCTCGAGCACCGCGGCAAGCTGGACAACACCCCCGAGGTGATCGGCTTCGCGCAGGCCCTCGAGGACGTCGTCATCAAGACCGTCGAAGGCGGCCAGATGACCAAGGACCTCGCGGCGCTCGTCGGCGGGGACCAGGGTTACCTGAGCACCGAGGAGTTCCTCGGCGCGCTGGACGTCAACCTGGCTCGCGCACTGCGCAAGTGAGTTCGACAGCCGGGCCGAGCTGAGACGCTCGCCGGGCACCCCCGGCGCTGGGTTGGCTTCCCTTCCAGGGACCCAGCGCCGGGCTGGATCGAGCGACCACTGCTGGTCGCTGCGACCGGAAACGGGCACCCGCCCACCGCGATCGGTGAACGGGTGCCCGGATTGTTTTCGGAGGTCGTGTGATTCGCAGGTCGGCGGAGTGGCATCGCCGGGCGGTGGATTAGCGGATCGGCGGGCGGATTCTCGCTCCCGCGCCCCGGCATCGCTGCCAGGTTCGGCGGTGGCTGCGGGGTGCCGGGTACGACGGCGACTGCCCACCTCCAGACTGCAGGCCGCGGCGGCGACTACCACCGGAGGCTGGCTAGCTGCGACGACCACCCACCCGGGGCGGCCAGGTGCGACGGCGACAACCAACATGGGCGGCCAGATGCGACAGCCTGCGGTTGACCGCTGAGGGTTCGGATGTCCTGCGGATCGAAGGCGTCCAGCGGCGCTAGCGCGCAAACCGGCCGTGTGGATCGACTTCCGCGCGAATTCGGTTCCAGCGCTTCGCATTACCCGCGAGATAGCGCTCGGCGGGGTGGTCGGCTTCGAGGTAGTTGCTGTATCCGCCCGCTGAGAACCGGGCGACCGAGTGGTGTGCGCGGTCGATCCAGCCCCTGGCCGCGTCCGGCGAGTCCGGGTCGGCGACCAGCCATTGCAGCAGTGCGCCGTGCGCGCGCCACGGGCAGGCGGTGGCGTCGGCGGGGATGTCGCGGACCGCGCCGTCGAGCGGGTCGACCAGCACCATGCCTTGACCGCCGATGGTCGACAGTTCGGCGGCGGCTGCCGCCACGGCGGCCGCCGACTCCGGCGTGACCTCCCTCAGCACGTCCGATCCCGCGACGGTGACCGTGCGCGGCGTGTCGATGCGGCCGCCGCCCAGGCGCAGGACCGCGGCCGCGTGATCGAGCGTCTCGGGGCCGGCTCCGCCCGGTGCCGCGCCCACGATCCCGGCCAGTCGCGCGGCCGTCGCGGTGCCGGTGCCCGCGGCGCAGACCAGCAGGACCGTGCTGGTGATCGCGCCCGCGTCGTCGACGCTCAGCTCCACCGACGCCCAGGCCGAGCGGCCGGTGTCGGGCAGCCACCGCGCCCAGCCGGTCAGCACCTGCTCTGCCGTGGCGCCCGGGAAACTCAGGCGCACAATGTCTTTCGGGGCGGTCGGGCAGGTGCGGAAGGTCAGCGAGGTGACCACGCCGAGCCCCGCGCCGCCGCCGCGCAGCGCCCAGAACAACTCCGGACGCCGGGTCGCGGATACCTGCTCGACCGAACCGTCCGCCAGGACCAGGGTTGCCGCGGTGAGCCGGTCACAGGTGAGTCCGTACAGGCGCGAATCCACGCCGACACCGCCGCCCAGGGCGAGCCCGGCAATGCCGACGGTCGGGCAGGTGCCCAGCGGCAGCGTCTGCCCGAACGGGGCCAAGCCTTGCTGAACCGCGATGACCGAGGCGCCCGCGCCGATCACCGCGGACCCTGCGTCGTAACCGATTTCGTTCAACAGCCGCAGGTCGACGACCATCGCCCCGTCGGCCGCGGAAGCGCCGACGTAGGAGTGACCGCCCCCGCGGACGGCGACCGGCAGCGCCTGCTCGTTCGCGAAGGCGACGGCCGCGCGCACATCGTCGACGTTCGCCGCCCGGACCACCGCAGCCGGTCGCGCCGCGTCGAATCGCGGATCGAAAAGCTGCTTGGCCATGGGGTACTCGGCATCGGCGGGCTGGACCACCGATCCGCGCAGTCGAGTCGCGAGCCGGGCCCAGTCGGGCGAATCCCTCTGCGGCACAGTCGGTTGTGCGTGAGCAGCCACGCCGGACACGGAGCTGACCGCGGCGGCCGCTCCCGTTCCGATCGCGGCCCGCAGAAACGCCGCACGCGACAGTTGAGGACTGATGCACCCGAGCCTATCGGAGCGGATGCGCGTTTTCCGCCGGCTTCACCCGAGTCCTGCCCGCCAGATCCGCAGCACATCTCAGCTTCCCGCCGAACCCCGCAGTCGAGCGCTGCACCACTCTTCCCCGTGGCGACATCCGGCCGGATCGGTTGTGCCTGAGTCGCAGGCGTCAGCCCGTCCACGGTGCCTGGGAAACTACCGTGTCGGATTCCGAAAGCAAGGCCGCGCTGCAGGTCTCGGCATGTGCCGACGATCCGGAGCTGAACGATCGGCGGCAGCGGCCGACAAACCCGCGCGCACCAGCGGCGCACAGCACGCGCAACCTCGTGACCCAATGCGCGCCAGCTGGCGCCCCGCGCGTTCAGCGATCGACCTCGAAGCGTTTGTGGCGGGAGGTGGCTCCGGCGGTCAGGTGGACGGCGCTTTTCGCGACGCCGAAGTGGGCGGCCAGGAGGTCGATGGCGGCCTTGTTGGCTTTGCCTTCGACGGCGGGTGCGCGGACGTACAGGGTGAGGGCGCCGTCGGGGTCGGTTTCGACTAGCGGGGCTTTACGACTGTTCGGTTTTATCGTCGCCCTTACCACCAGTGGGGGCACTCGATTCTCCTGTCGCGGTGCTGGTTTCCGCAGGCTCGACGACAGCGGGATCGGCGACCGCCGGGGTGGGCGACTCCGCAGGGCCGACGACGGCAGGGGCACCGGCGGAATCGCCGGATTCGGCAACGGCCGGAGTAGCCGACTCCGCAGGGCCGACAACAGCCGGAGCAGCAGCGGGATCACCGGATTCGGCAACGACAGGGGTAGGGGCGGCCGCGTGGGCCGACTGCGCCGGGCCGGCGGCTGCGCGGCGGGGGCGGCGGATGAGTTTCACCAGGCCCCAGATGATTACGCCGAGCACGGCCAGGAAGCCGAGCCAGGGAATCGCCTGGCCGGTGAAGACGACCGCGTCCTTCAGCCAGGCGACCAGTGAGTTCCAGCCTTCGACGATGCCGTCCCAGAAGTTGGTGGGCCCGTCGTCGGAGTGCTCGGCGTCGGTGCTGAGCGAGAGGGTGAGGGTGGACAGTGCGACCTGGTCGTCGAGGTGGCGCTTCTGGCCGGTGAGGCTGTCGAGTTCGCCTTGGCGGCTGGAGAGGGCCTGTTCGGCGGCGATGAGATCGGCGGTGTTGGTGGCGCTGGAGATCAGCGCGCGCAATCGGTCCACCGATGCCTGCAGCGCCTTGATCCGGGCGTCCAGATCCTCCCACTGCATGGTGACGTCGTCACGGTTGGTGCTGATCTCGGTGACCCGGCCGATCGTGCCGAGGCCGTTGATGAACGCGTCGGTCTTGTCGGCGGGCACTCGCACGGTCAGTGACGCGCTGGGGCGGTCGTCCTCGTCGTCGGTGCCGGGCTGCTCGGTGCGCGCGTCGACCCGCCCGCCGCTGGCGGTGACCTGATCGGCGACCTTGCCCGCCGCGGCGATCGGGTCACCGGTGACGATCTGCACGGAGCCGGTGACGACCTCCTTGCGGGACACCACTTCCGCACCGGGCTGCTTGCTGTCCCCGGGCGACTGCTCGCGGAACCCGGGCGGCGCGACCGCCGGTGCGGGTGTCGCGGAGAACCCCCGGCCCGGCGCGGCGGAATCCGAACCGCCGCCACTTCCGCAGCCCACGAGCACCGCCAGGCTCAGCAGACCCGCACACAGAACCGCAAGCTTTCGCATGCCCGCAGCGTAACCGCTGCCGCCGCCGGTCACCGAGAATTTTCCGGGCCCGGCCACCGGTGTCCGGCGGCCGGACTCCCGGGAGTCCATTGTGGGTCCCGGCCGGTGATCGCCACGATCCGCTCGAGCAGCGGCGCGCCGGCGGGCGCCTGGACCGCGGCCCCCACAGCTCCGGGACCGGGCTGTTCGGGATGAACTCGGCGACGTGGTCATGGCAGGCCCGCAAGGTCGGTTCGGGCAGGGCGAAGGGGCGATCGATCGCGCGCGCGAGATCCCAGCCGTGCACGACGATTTCGGTCAACGTGATGCGCCCCCAGACCTCATGTCCGCTCCTCGGAATCGGTGTCGGCCCCGTCAGTACCGACCTCTCGGAGCGGTGGAATTCATCGCTCGCGCGCGCCGAAGTGGCGGTGTTCGTGGATGCGGGCTTCGACGGCTTCGATGCGGGTGTCGGAGAGCGGATGGGTGCTGAGCCAGCGCAGGGCGGCGGCGGTTTCCCAGTCGTGTTCGTCCATCCACTCGTCGAGGACCTCGCGGTAGTCGCGGCCGTAGCCGAGGTCGACGGCGACGCGGTCGGCGCGCAGCTCTTCGCGTTGCGAAAGCTGGGCCTGGCCAAGGGGTTCGGCGACGAGCAGCAGCAGGAGCAGAACGGCGGCGGCGAGCGGCCCGATCAGGAGGAGCAGGGCGGCGATCAACGGGGTGAGCAGCAGCGCGGACAGGCCCAGACCCCCGAGCAGCAGGATGCCCAGGGCGAGTACGGGCGTGTCCTCGGCTTCCCGTTCCGCGACCGCGACCACCCGCGACAGGCCCCGGCCCACGACCCGGCCGAGCAGTTTGACCGGCACCGAGTACCAGCGGGCGAGGGTGGCCAGGTACTTCTTGCCCTCGAGGTGGTGGCCGAGTTCGTGCGCGAGCACGCCTTCGAGCTGGCGACTGTCCAGGGCGTCGACCGCCCAGGAGGTGACGCAGACGATGCCGCCGGGCGCGGCGAAGGCGTTCAGGTGGTCGGCGTCCTGCACCCACAGCGAGTAGTCCGCGGGCGCGACGCGCGCTGTGCGCGTGACGTTTTCCCACGCCTCGGTGAGCACGGCCTGCTCCGCCGGCCGCGGTCGCCGGTACCCGTAGGCGACGCGGGCCAGCACGACATCGTCGTTCGGCAGGAAGGCGAGCGCACCGGAGGCCAGCCACAGCACCCCGGCCCCGGCGGCGCCCCAGGGCCCGAACGTCGCGAACGGCACGCACACCAGCACCGTGCTCGTCGCGATGGACGGCAGCGAAACCATCAGCTGCGCCGCCGATTCCACGCGCCGCCGCCACGTACGCACCGGCCACAGCAGCGGAGTGGGCGTGTACTCCAGGAATTCGGGGATCGGTTCCGGACGCTGGGACCGCCGCTCGGGCCGCAGCACCGCGACGACCCGCGCCCAGAGTGTGGACCCGAAGCTCTCTCCCCCGTGTGACACAGCGCCGCACTCCCCCAGGTCGCAGGTGCAAGTCCTGCCAGGTTACCCATCGAAAATCGCGGTGCAACCTGGTTTTTCAGCGGAAGTCGCGGGACTTGGCGATGATCCGGAGGTCGAGTGGCCGCAGGTGCTCGGCGAGCACGCTCACCGCGCCCTCCGCGTTCTGCACGCGCCCGCGGATGAGCAGGGCGGGCGCGGATTGCGCGAGCCGCCGGTAACGGTGCCACAACCCGACCGAGCACACCACGTTGACCATGCCGGTCTCGTCCTCGATGTTCAGGAAGGTGACGCCCGCGGCGGTGGCGGGCCGCTGCCGGTGCGTGACCGCGCCCCCGATCAGGACGCGGGAACCATCCGGCACCGACAGCAGCTGATCGGCGGGGACGACGCCGAGAGCGTCCAGGCCGGGCCGCAGGAACTCGGTGGGATAGCTGCCCGGGGAGACGCCGGTCGCCCAGACGTCGGCGGCGGCGAGTTCGAGATCGCTCATGCCGGGCAGCACGGGGGCGTCGGTCGCCGCGCCGGTGCCGGGCAGCCGGTCCGGGCGTTCGCCCGCGGCCGCCCCGGCGGCCCAGAGCGCTTCGCGCCGGGTGATCCCCAGGCTGTCCAGCGCACCCGCGGTGGCCAGCGATTCGGCCTGCGGGACAGTGAGTTCCACACGTCCGGTCAGTTCCAGGAAGGAGCGGTACGGCGCGCCCGCGACGATCTTCTCGGCCAGCTCGGTACCGATGTGCCGGACCGCCGCCAGGCCCAGCCGGACCTCCTGCCCGTCGCGCTCCAGCGTCGGTTCGGCGCGGCTGGCGTTGATGTCGGGGCCGTGCACGGGCACGCCGTGCCGGCGAGCGTCGGCGACCAGCGACTGCGGGGAGTAGAAACCCATCGGCTGCGCGCGCAGCAGCCCGGCGCAGAACGCGGCCGGATGGTGCAGTTTGAACCAGGCCGAATAGAACACGATGGCGGCGAAGCTCTGCGAATGACTCTCCGGGAAACCGAAGTTCGCGAAGGCGTAGAGCTTCTCGTAGATCCGGTCGGCGACCGCGCCGGTGATGCCGTGCCGGTCGCGCATGCCCTGGTAGAAGCGCCCCCGGAGGCGCTCCATGCGCGCGGGTGACCGCTTGGACCCCATGGCGCGGCGCAGCTGATCGGCCTCGGCGGCGGAGAACCCGGCCACATCCACGGCCATCTGCATGAGCTGCTCCTGGAACAGCGGCACGCCGAGGGTGCGTTTCAGCGAATTCTCCAGTGCCGGATGGTCGTAGGTAACCTTCTCCTGTTCGTTGCGGCGGCGGATGTAGGGGTGCACCGACCCGCCCTGGATGGGGCCGGGCCGGATCAGCGCGACCTCCACCACCAGGTCGTAGAAGGTGCGCGGCCGCAACCGGGGCAGGGTCGCCATCTGGGCGCGCGACTCCACCTGGAAGACGCCGATCGAGTCGGCGCGGCAGAGCATCTCGTAGACGCCCGGCTCGGCCAGGTCGAGCCGGTGTAATTCGACGGTCTCGCCCTTGTGCTCGCGCACCATGTCGATCATGTAGTGCAGCGCCGAGAGCATGCCCAGGCCGAGCAGGTCGAACTTCACCAGACCCGTGGCGGCGCAGTCGTCCTTGTCCCACTGCAGCACACTGCGATTCGCCATGCGCGCCCACTCCACCGGGCAGACGTCGGCGATGGGGCGATCGCAGATCACCATGCCGCCGGAGTGGATGCCGAGATGCCTGGGCAGGCCCTCGATGTCGCCGGCCAGGCGCAGCACCTCGGCGGGGATGCCGGTGTCGGTCTCGTTCGCCACCCCGGTCCAGCGGTTCACCTGCTTGCTCCACGCGTCCTGCTGCCCGGGCGAAAACCCCAGCGCGCGTGCGGCATCGCGCACCGCGGACTTGCCGCGATAGGTGATCACATTGGCCACCTGGGCGGCGTAGTCGCGGCCGTACTTGGCGTAGACGTGCTGGATCGCCTCCTCGCGGCGATCGGATTCGATATCGATATCGATATCGGGCGGCCCGTCGCGCTCCTGGGAAAGAAAGCGTTCGAACAGCAGGTTGTTGGCGACCGGGTCGACATTGGTGATGCCGATGGCGTAGCAGACCGCGGAGTTGGCGGCCGAACCGCGCCCCTGGCACAGAATGTCGTGCTCCTTGCAGAAGGTGACGATGTCGTGCACCACCAGGAAGTAGCCGGGGAAGCCGAGCGTGGTGATCACCGCGAGTTCGTGCTCGAGCTGCCGGTAGGCGCGCGGGTTCCGCTCCGGCGGGCCGTAGCGCTCGGCCGCGCCGCGCAGGGTGAGCGCGCGCAGCCAGGAGTTCTCGTCGTGTTCGCCGGGCACGGCGAAGGGCGGTAGCCGTGGCGCGATCAGCCGGAGATCGAAGGCGCATTCCCGGGCCAGTGCAACGGCATTCGACACCGCCTGCGGGCAGGCGGTGAACAGCTGCGCCATCTCGGCGCCGGAACGCAGGTGTGCGCCGCCTGTGGGGGCGAGCCAGCCGGCGATGTCGTCCAGGCTCGCGCGGGCGCGGATGGCGGCCAGCGCCATGGCCCGGTGCCGCTGGGCGGGCGCGGCGAAATGCGCTCCGGTGGTGGCCACTACGGGCAGGCCGCAGCGGTCGGCGAGGGCGAGCAGGTAGGCGTTGCGTTCGTCGTCGGTGGGGATGCCGTGGTGGGTGAGCTCCACGCCGACCCGATCGGCGCCGAAGCGTTCCATCAGTGCGCGCAGGGCGATCTCGGCCTGCGGCAGGCGGGTGTCGCCCGCGCCCAGATCCCGTTCCAGTGCTTGGCGCACATGCCCTTTGCGGCAACCGGTCAGGATGTGCCAGTGTCCGCCCGCGGCGTCGGCGAGGGTGTCCAGGTCGTAGCGGAGGATGCCTTTCTCACCCGCTGCCAGGTGCGCGGCGGCGATCTCCCGGGAGAGTCTGCGGTAGCCCTCTTGGCCGCGCGCGAGCACCAGCAGATGGGGACCGGCCGGATCCGGGGCGCCGGTGCGCGGCGCGGAATCCGGGGCATCGGTGTGCCCGCCGCCGGTCGTCGGCGACCGATGCTGCGCCGCCATCCCCTTGCGACGCAGCCCGGCCGACGTGGGGTCCGGTCCCGGCATACCGGTCCCCAGCGACAACTCCGACCCGAACACGGTCGGCATACCCCATTCCCGGGCGGCCTCGAAGAAGCGCACCGTCCCGTAGAACCCGTCGTGGTCGGTGAGCGCGATGGCCTCCAGCCCGAGCCGCACGGCCTCCTCGACCAGTTCCTCCGGCTGGCTCGCGCCGTCCAGGAAGCTGTAGGCCGAGTGGGCGTGCAGTTCGGCGTAGGGCACCACCGGGCCTGTGGGCCGCGCTATCGCCTCGGCCTGGTACTCGCCGCGCTTGCGCGACCACGCGGGACTGTCGCCGCCGTCGCCTTCCGGCTTGGGCCGGCCGGACAGCACCCGCTCCATCTCCGCCCAGGTCGGCGGCCCGTTTCCCCAGCTGCTCACCTCCTCGCCCTGCTCATCGCGGCTCGTCCCCGCTCGGCAGTCGCTGCGTGGAGCCGGCGTCGAGGGCGGCCTCCACCCGGTCCAGGCCGGAGCGGATCATCGCGCCGTAGGCGTCGTAGACCAGGACCGCGAGGTGGCCGCGGGCGATGGTCAGCTGCATGCGGGCGGTTTCGAAATCGCCGACGCGGCGATGGCTGTCGGCCAGGTTGAGGTAGAGCGAGGGCAGGAAGCAGCGCAGGCCCTCGTCCAGCGGGATGCCCGGGCCGAAGACCGAGGCCAGGGCGCGCTGATCCCAGATCAGCGCGTCGGTGTCGGATTCCTGGAGGACGGCCAGGTGATGCGCGATCACGCAGCGCTGCAACGGATCTCCGGCCGGGCCGAGCTCGCTCCACAACTGTTCGAGCGCGTGCCGCGCCGCCTTCCGGTTGTCGCTGCCGAGCCGCACCGCGGCAAAGATGTCCGCCATCCGATCGTCCGCCATGGCCAGAAGTATCGCACACATGTTCGAGGGATTCGAGCGTCATTCGAACGGGTTTGCGAAGGTTTTGCGGCCGCATCGGAATGTGGGCGGGGTCACTTGGCGGGTAAACTTACTTCAGAGTAAGTTCGTGCCAAATCGATCTGCAAAGGAGCAGCGATGCCTGACGCTGATGAGAAGCGCAATCGCCGCCGCCGCGACCTGACCGGCAGGCACGTCCTGATCACCGGCGCCTCCTCCGGCATCGGCCGGGCCGCCGCCCTGGCCGTCGCCGCCAAGGGCGCCACCGTCTTCCTGCTGGCCCGCCGCGAGGAGGAACTCGCCGGCGTCGTCGCCGAGATCCGCGCCGCGGGCGGCGCCGCCCACGGCTACCAGTGCGACGTCACCGACAACGACTCCGTCGACCACACCGTGAAGAACATCCTGGACGCACACGGCCACGTCGACATGCTGGTGAACAACGCGGGGCGCTCCATCCGCCGCGCCATCCACCGCTCCACCGACCGCATGCACGACTTCGAGCGCACCATGGCGGTCAACTACTTCGGCGCGCTGCGGATGACGCTGGCGCTGCTGCCGCAGATGCGCGAACGCAAGTTCGGCCACATCGTCCAGATCAGCAGCGCCGGTGTGCAGGTCGCCACGCCACGCTTCGCGGCCTACCTCGCGAGCAAGGCCGCGCTGGACAAGTTCACCGAGGTCGCCGCCGTCGAGACCCTGGCCGACGGCGTCACCTTCACCACCATTCACATGCCGCTGGTGCGCACCCCGATGATCACGCCCAGCGGCGCGCAGGGCCCTTCGGAATCCCCGGAGTGGGCCGCCGCCACCATCGTCCGGGCCCTCACCGAACGCCCCAAGCGCATCGACGTCCCGCTGGGCACCCTCGCCGAGTACGGCGCGCTGGTCACCCCGAAGATCCGCGACCGCATCCTGCACCGCTACTACCGCGCGCTGCCCGACTCCCCCGCCGCCAAGGGCGAGCAGCTCGAACCCCTCGGCGAGGACACCGAAGCCGATGCGCCGCAGCCGGAATCGCCGCACCGCCCGCAGTCCGCGGCACGCCGGGTGACCGGCACCGCGTTACGCCGGGCCGCGCGCTGGGTACCCGGTACGCACTGGTGAAAGGCGTTCCGGGCCCGTCGCGCAGGGGGCGATGGGCCCGGAATACGTTATGCCACTTGCCGTTCAGCCGGGGCGAACACCGCGCCCGAACTCCACAGCGCGACGGCGATATAGCCGACCTGCTCGGGCAACCGGAACCACAGCGGTGTCGCCGGTTCGCCGTCGAGCGGGATATCGTTCAGCGCCGCATGGACATTGGCGGGCAGCAATGCCAGGAGCAGTAGCGCCAGCCCGAGGCCGGCGTAACGGCGGGTCGCGGTGAATATCAGCCCCAGTGCCGCAGCCCATTCCAGGACACCCGTGAGGTAGACCAGGAAGTCGGGGAACGGCAGGAAGCCGGGCACCATCGCCGTCAGATCGTCGTGACTCGGCATCACTGTCACGCTGTCCGGAACGAAATGCGCGCTGCCGGTCAGCAGCAGCATGACCGCCAGACCGTGCACGGCGCTGACGCGCCAAGTGCCGAAGCGTCGCACGCCGGCCGCGCCCAGCGCACGGAACACCAGGGTGGGGACGACGAGTAGTAGCAGAGTGTCGAACATGAACCGTCTCCTGCGGACTAGCGGGTGAAGAACAGCCCGGAACCACCCGCGTCCCGGGCCGAGACGTAGAAGCCGTCGGGGACCGAACGCGTAGCGATGCCGCCGTTTTCGACGACGCGGCGGGCCCGCACCGGGTCGTCCACACGGATCGTCATCGCGGCCGGGTAGGACGGCGCGGGCACGGGTTCGCCGGGCAGCACCTGCTCGGCGGCCGCGGCGTCGAGGAATTCCAGTCGCGCGGAACCGATATCGAGGACGGTACGCGGACCGTCCCGGTAACAGTGGCGATCGGTGATGCGCGCGTATCGGTCCAGGATCGCCGGCATCTCGGCGGTAGCGACGACGATCGTCACCGCCGCGATGCCGCGGGCGCCGTTCGCGTGACCGAGATAGCGTGGCTGGTGCGCGTATTCGCGGGTCAGGTGCTGCGCGACGCCGAGATGAACCTCCGGTGTCGAGCGCGGATCGACGTGCACGGCGCGGGCCCGCAGCACCCGCGGCCCCGCCTCGGTGCCGACCTCGCGTTCCAGGTCCAGCACGCCGGAGGTCGCCAATCCGGCCGCGCGTAGCCGCCGGTCCGCGGCGTCGGCGTCCGCGGTGTCGAAGTTGAGCAGGCGGAAGCCCTCGTATCGCGCGGCGATCGCGCGGGTGTGCCAGGGATCGGGCGCGGTGTCGTCGACGATGCCGAGCAGTTCGATATAGGAATCGCCGAACAGCGCACAGTGATTCGCGGTGCAACTCGGCACCGGCGGGCGGCCGGGCGCGGCGGCGAGCAGGTGCCGGGAGCGTGGGCTCAGTGTGAAGCCGAGGGCGGTGTAGCGCCGCTCGAGCTCGTCGAGATCGCGAGTCAGCAGACCGGTGTGGTGAATACCGTCGAGGGGATTGGTCATGCCGCCGATCCTGGGCGGCACCGGCGTCGCGATCCACGAAAAGCGGTGGCTACGCCGGTTTCCGACATGTCGTAGCCTGAGCTGGTGGATTCGGTCAGACTCGACACCGTCGACCTGCGGCTGCTGCACGCCCTGCAGATCGACGGGCGGGCGCCGTTCAGCCGCATCGCCGAGGTGCTCGATGTTTCCGATCGCACCGTGGCGCGGCGCTTCGCCCGGCTGCGCGCGCACGGCGTGGCCCGGGTCTGTGGTGTACCCGACAACCACCGCCTCGGCCGGTCGGAATGGCTGCTACGTCTGCGGGTGCGGCCGGGCGGGGCGGAGGTCGTCGCGCGGGATCTGGCGCGCCGGGGCGACACCGGATGGGTGAGCGTGCTGGCGGGCGGGGCCGAGGTGACGGCGATCCTGCGGGTCGAGGGCGAAGGGGCGCTGCCGCTGCGGGCGTTGTCCGGGCATTCGCAGGTCGTCGGCGTCGAGGCGCAACGGCTGCTGCGCCACCTCACCGAACAGCGCTGGCGCGGACGCACCAGCGCGCTGTCGGCCACCGAGGTCGCTGCCCTCGATACCGTGGCGAACGACGCGGCTCCGATCACCCTGACCGATCTGGACCGGCGGCTGCTGCCCGCCCTGGCCCGGGACGGACGCGCCGACTATCCGAGTCTGGCCGCGGCGGTCGGCTGGTCGGAATCCGCGGTGCGCCGCCGCCTCGACGAACTGCGCCACCGGGGCGCGGTCCGATTCGACGTGGAGATCGACGCCGCCGCCCTGGGTTTCCCGGTGCACTCGCTGCTGTCGCTGAATGTCGCGCCCGCCCGGCTCACCGCCGTCGCCCGCGCGCTGGCCGCGCACCCCGAGATCGCCTTCGCCGGCGCGACCACCGGCCCGCACAACATGATCGCCATCGTGGTCTGCCGTGATGCCGTCGCGCTGTTCGACTACCTGACGGACCGAATCGGCGCGCTCACCGGCATCGAGCGCATGGAGTCAGCGCCCATCACGGGGATCGCCAAGCGCGCGGCACCCGCGGCCTGAACGCCCGGCCGCAGTCGAGTAGCGACCTCCGCCGACGCGACCGGTCAGGCGCAGGGCTGGACCTGGTCGGCGACCAGGGCGGTCACCGGCTTGGGGGCGGCTCCGCAGCTGGCTTGCCGGGGAGCGTGCGCTACGGCGCGCACGGTGACGCGCCAGCGACGCCCATCCCGATGAGTTACCAGCGCGGTGCCCGCGCGGGTGGGATCGGTGGTGGCGGAGTCTGTTTCGAGGGTGACAGCCAGGTCGTCGAGTGCCGCCGGGAACCGTTCGCGCACCGCGATTTCCGCGACCTGCGCGATCGGCTTCTGGTGGCTGCGGCCGCGGAAACCGGTCAGTGACAGTTCATTACGCAGGGTGGCCTCGATCGCGGCGGGCGCGGAGTCGGCGTCGACGCGGCCGTAGGTGAGGCCGGAGGGCAGCAGGACCATGGCGGGCGCGAAGCGGTGGCCGCCGGTGTGCGAGCACTCCCAGACCTGGTCGGGGTAGGCGGCGGCCAGACTCGCCGCGATCGGGCGGCCCAGCAGCGCGCAGCACTGGTCGCGTTTGCCGTGGGCGCACACCAGGACGACCGGATCGTGCACCCGCACACCGATTCCTGGCGGCGGACCGTTGAGCAGATGCAGGTCGAGGTCGAGCAGTTGCCGCAGGTCGGTGATCTCGAGGCGCTCGCACCAGGGCCCGTCGGCGCGGGAACTGACCAGCAGCACCGTGCGGACGCCGGTGAAATCGTTGCGGCCGGGGCGGCGGATCAGCGTCGGGCGGACGTGAGCGGCGCTGGTGCGGGCCGCCAGCGTGGGCGTGATCTCCGGCCCGAGCACCTCGGCGCCGATCACGTCGCGGCCCCAGGCGCCGGGCTGCTCGACGCAGAGCCAGGCGCCGACGCGGGTCGCGGTACCCGGCAGCGGCACGTCGACGGCGGCGGCCGCGGAGCACGACAGACCCGCGAAGGTCGTCACAGCAGAGGTGTCCGGCACCGTTTCACTGTAGAACCGTGCGCTCAGGCCGACCGGTCGGCCCGGGCGGCGGGGACGCGCAGGAACGGCAGCACCGTGCGCTCGAACTCCCGATACCGGTCGCGGTGGATGCTGTGGCCGCAGGTGAAATCGACGACCGTGCAGTCCGGGATCGCCGCGCGCAGGACCTCGAGCTTCACCGGATCGACCATGCCGCCCGGGCCGCCGCGCAGCACCAGGGTGGGCGCGGTGATGCCGGTCAGGCTCTCCCACCATTCCGGATTCGGCTTGCGGAACTGCTCCAGCGCCGTCCGCGTCATGCTCCGGTCGAAGGCCAGCACGGCCCGGGGGTGCCGGACCACGCTGCTGGTGGCGTGCCAGAGCTCGGGCACGGACGGGAAGCGGCGGGTCAGTGTCTGCTGTTCGGTGCCGGAACGCAGCGGCAGCGGGCACTCCTCCATGACCAGCCGGCGCACCAGCCCGGGCCGCTCCTGCGCGACGCAGGACACCGCGTACCCGCCCAGCGAGTGCCCCACCAGATCCACCGAGGTCAGCTCCAGCTGATCGAGCAGGCGCAACACGTCGGACCCGAATTCACCGAATAAGTAAGAATCGGCGTGGGCGCTGCGGCCGTGCCCGCGCAGATCGGGGATGATCACCCGCCGGCCGGAGTGCCGGAGCTTGCGGGCGAAACGGTCCCAGGTGGAGCCGTCGCCGCCCATGCCGTGCACCAGCACGACGGGCGGGCCGGCGTCCGGCCGCGCGGCGGACGCGCCGGAATCGCGATACGCGATCCGCACTCCCCCCGCGGCCATGATCCGAGTCAGCTCCACGTTGTCCGAGGGTACTGGCAGCCGGTGCCGCCGGGCCCGGATTTGTCCGGCGTCACAGCCCTCGAACGCGGCGCGCGCACGCGGCCATCGGTGTGAATAACCCGTGGCGACCGCCGCCGATCCGCGAAATACTCCCCCGCATGCCGACTTTCGCGGAGTTCGATCGACGCAACTATCCGATCGTGGACGTGGCCACCGGTTACGACGGCTGGGCGCCGACCTACGAGCGCACCGTGCTCGACGAGATGGACCTGGCACTGCTGGACCGGTTGCGGCAGCCGCGCTGGGCCCAGGTCCGGCGGGCCGCCGACCTGGGCTGCGGCACCGGGCGCACCGGCGGGTGGCTGCGCCGGCACGGCATCTCGCACATCGACGGCGTCGACGTGAGCGCGGGCATGCTGGCTCGCGCCCGCGAGCGCGGCGCGCACACCACCCTCGCCCAGGCCGACGTGCGCGCGAGCGGCCTCGAGGCGGGCGCCTACGACCTGGTGATCGCGTCGCTGATCGACGAGCACCTGCCCGACCTCGGCCCCTTCTACACCGAGGCCCGGCGGCTGAGCGCGCCCGGCGGGCACTGCGTCATGGTCAGCTACCACCCGCAGTTCATGATGGTGACCGGCATGCCCACGCACTACACCCCCGAGGCGGGCGAGCCGGTGGCGATCAGCACCCACCTGCACCTGCTCAGCGAGCACATCACCGCCGCGCTGGCCGCGGGCTGGGTGCTCACCGAGATCACCGAGGCGCTGGTGGACGACGCCTGGATCGCCGCCAAACCCAAGTGGGCCGAGCTGCGCGGGCACCCGTTCACGGTCGCGTTCGTATGGTCGCTGCCCTGACGCGTCAGTCGTAAATCCCCTCGGCGTGCCAGGTTTCGTCGCGGTAGATGAGCAAGAGGACGCGGGCGTCGGAGGGCGCGCCCTCGAGTTGCACCTGGGCGCGGGCGATGACCGTGCCGTCCGGCACCCACCAGCGCTCGTCGACGGCCCAGGGCCCGGCCCAGCCGGTCAGCGCCCACCGGCGGCGGCCCCAGGTCAGCTGCGCCGGCGGCGCGCTGAACAGGCCGCGCTCGGTGATCCGCACCGGCGCGCCGTCGGCCGCCCGCAGCGCCACCGCCGGGCGGTTGAGCAGCAGCATGGCGGGCGCCGGCTGCGGCAGGCTGCCCGGCCAGGGCTGCTCCGGGTCGGCGGCCGGGACGGGTTCGTCACCGAGCACGATCATGGTGACGCGCTCGGCCGGGCCGCGGCCGCCGCTGAGCACCCCGAACCGCACCGCGGCGCCGCCGAGCAGACCCTGCACGCGGACCAGGGCCCGGCGCGCGCGTTCGGTTTCCGCGCCGACACCGCCCCACAGACCCAATTGCAGCGTCCCGGCGCGGGCGATCTCGACCGGCTCCAGGCGCAACCGGATCAGGGGCGCGGTCGGCCGGTCGCGGCGGGTCAGCCAGCCGTCGAGCTGCCAGCGCACCCGGTCGGCCGTGCCCTCCGGGGTAAGCGGCTCCGCACAGCGCCAGACCCGGGAGAGTCGCTCGCCCGCTTCGGTTTCGGCGGACACCGACAGCCGCGTGCAGGACACCGACGCGGCCGCCAGCGCCGCGTGCAGCCGGGCCGCGAGCATGCGGCCGGCGAAGGCGGCGGCGTCGACCCGGTCGATCGGCGGGTCGCAGTCCTGTTCCACGCTCAGTTCCGGCGGCGGGCGGCGCACCGAGGGCGGGCGCTCCGCGACGGCGCGGGCGCAGCGGTGCGCCAGCACCGCGTCGGTGCCGAACCGCGAGGCCACATCGGCCGGTGTCAGCGCGGCGAAGTCGCCGATGCGGCGTAAACCCAGGCGGTGCAGCAGATCCACCAGTTCCGCGCGTTCCGGCGCGGCCAGGCTGGGTTCGACCGCGAGCTCGCCCACCGGCAGCGGCGCCAGGAACTCCGCGCCCGCGCCGGGCGCCACGATCGCGGCGCGCTTGGCCGCGAGCACCGCGGTGGACAGTTCGTCGGCGATGCCGATCTGCGCTTCCACCCCGGCCGCCGCCACCGCGTCGACCAGTCGTTCGGCCGCCGCCGCCTCGGATCCGAAAAACCTGGCCGCACCCCGGGCTCCGAGCACCAGCAGCCCCGGCCGCAGCACCTCGACGCCGGGGACGGTCGCGTCCACGGCCGCCACCACCGGCTCGAACAAGCGCGCGTCCCGATCCGGATCCTCCTGCACCAGAAACAGTTCCGGGCACCGCGCCTGCGCTTCCCGCCGCCGCAGCCCGCGCCGCACGCCCTCGGCCCGGGCCACCGCCGAACACGCCACCACCCGATTCCCGTAGAGCACCGCGACCGGCCGGGTCGGCGGCAGCTCCGCCATCGCCGCGGCCGCCACCGCGGGCCAATCCGGGCACCACACCGCCACCACCCGCGCGCTCACGCCGGCGTGCGCGGGATCGGCGAGCGCGGGACAGGTGTGCGCGCGGCCGGAGTACGCGCGGCAGGTGTGCGCGGAGCCGGAGTACGCGCGGCCGGAGTCCGTGAGACAGGCGAGCGCGGCTTGCCGGACGCGGCCCGGCGGTCCGCGCCCGGAGACAAGCTCCCCGAAGAATCCGCCTGCCCCGCGCCCGGCGCGCGGCTCACGAGGCAGCGCCCCGGGCGCGGATCGGCAGCTCGGCGATACCGGACTCGTTCCGGCGCGGGAACCATTGCACGCGACCGGCACTCGGGCGCAGGTCGAGGTGGCCGTGCCGGGTGGCGCCGGTCTTGCCGCGGACCTCGACCGCCACGGTCAGGGCGTGCAGGCGGCCGTGGCCGGTGCCGAGGCCGACGTAACCGGCGATGCGGGCGTCGATGCGCAGGGCGGGGTTGGGCCAGACGCCGTCGGCGACCACGAGGGTGGCGCCCTTGTTGCGGGCGCGGGCGGCGAGGACGCGGGCGCGGGCGGGGGCGACCGAGGCGCCGTCGAGGCCGAGGACGACCAAATCCAAGCCGTCGAGCAATACGGCAGCAACTTCCATGGGATCGGGTCCGGGCTCGGCGACCACGGCGAGACGCTCCAGATCGGCGCCCATCTCCGCGGCGGCGAGCAGGCCGAACCGGGGCACGCCCACCACGGCGGCGTGCCCGCCGGCGCCTGTGACCGCGGCCAGCAATCCGGCGAGCAACGAGCGCGCGCCCGCGTAGGACACCACCGACCCCTTGATCAGGCCACCGTCCGGCAACAACTCCGCGAGCGCGGCGGGCACGGGCAGCGCTTCCCGGCGCAGTTCGGCGGCATGCGGCGTCCGCTCCGCGACGGCTTCGCCGCGACCGGGTATGGCGGCCATCTTCCTGCGGAGTTCGGCCAGCTTCTGTTGTTGTGTCTCCCCCACGCGCGCGTCCGAACCCATCACAACCACCTACTTCCCACGATGGACCGGGCGATGCGAGCGGACCAGCCAGCACCGATCCAGCTATCGATCTGTATCGAATATACGTTCGATACACCTCCAGTAGAAACCCACCCCCGAAATCCGTCAAGCGCGCCACGCGGGCGGGCCGCTCCGCCCGTTGTCCGAGCTCAGGCCACACCCCGCGGACGGCGAGCCGGCAATCGGCGAGCATGCGGGGATGCGGCGCGCGTCACCAGACTGGTCGGTTGGGTACGAAATCACTTGGCACGTTTCGCCTTATCACGGTTCGCCGCGTACGGATGACGCCGCGTCGGATACCCTGCAACCCATGATCGAGCGCCCCCGCCCCATCGTCGGCCCGGAATACCTGGTCGCTGGCCGCTATCGCCTGCAGTCGAAAGTCGGCGGCGGCGGCATGGGCGCGGTCTGGCTGGCGCACGACCGTCTGCTCGACCGCGACGTCGCCATCAAGCAGGTGCTCTCCACGGCCGGGCTGGACGAACGCCAGGCCACCGAGGTCCGCAACCAGATCATGCACGAGGGCCGGGTCGCGGCCAAGCTCTCGCACGAGCACGCCATCGCCGTCTACGACGTGGCGCTGGAAGCCGGCGAGCCCTGGCTCGTGATGGAGCACCTGCCCTCTCGCAGCGCCGCCAAGGCCCTGGCGGTCTTCGACACGCTGCCGGTGGTGGAGGTCGCGCAGATCGGGGCGCAGGTCGCCGACGCGCTGGCCGCCGCGCACGCCGCGGGCATCACGCACCGCGACATCAAACCAGGCAATATCCTTGTGGCCGACCGCGGTCCGGGCGTCGGCCTGGCGAAACTCAGCGACTTCGGCATCTCCCGCGGGGCGGGCGATCTGATCGACGAACCCGACAACGTCATCACCGGCACCCCCGCCTACCTGCCGCCGGAGGTCGCGCGCGGCGCCCGCCCGACCGAGGCCAGCGACGTATTCTCCCTGGGCGCCACGTTATACACCATGATCGAGGGCCAGCCGCCCTTCGGCCTGGACGAGGACGCCAACGTCCTGGTCGAGCGCGCCGCGATGGCGCAGATCATTCCGCCGCAGCGCTGCGGCGTGCTCACCAACGCGCTGCTGCACATGATGGAACCGGCGCCGCAGCGCCGCCCGACCATGGCCGAGGCCCGCGACGAAATCCTCACCGCCGCTTTCGGTCCCGGCACCGGGCCCTACATCCTCGGCGCACCGGTGCGCACCGAGGACGGCACCATCCCGGCCTGGGCCACCCGCAATTCGGCGTCCGGCCTGCGCAGCCCGCACTCCGCGCCGCTGCCGCGCCCGCACCGCCAGCAGCACAACCCGGCGCCGGCGCCCGCGGGCCAGCGCCCCGCGGCCCCGCGCTCGCTGGGCCGCAAACCCCCGCAGGCCAGCAACGCGCCCCTGGCCATCGCCGTCGGCCTGCTGATCGGCCTGGTCCTGATCATCGCGCTCATCATCGCGCTGATGTGACCGGCGGCTAGTCGATCCGGCGGCGGTGCGCCCAGCGCGTGAGCGCGTTGCGATTGGACTGCTGCGTCTTGCGCAGCACGTTGGAGGCGTGGGTCTCCACGGTTTTCACCGAGATGAACAGGTTCTCGGCGATCTCGCGATAGGTGTAGCCGCGCGCGAGCAGGCGCAGCACCTCCAGTTCCCGCGGGGTCAGCGAATCCAGCTCCGGATCCAGCGGCGGCTCCGGCACCGGCGACTTCCCGGTGAACGAATCCAGCACGAACCCGGCCAGCCGCGGACTGAACACCGCGTCGCCGCCGGCCACCCGGCGCACGCCGTCGGCGAGTTCGGAACCCGAGATCGTCTTGGTGACGTACCCGCGCGCGCCCGCGCGGATCACCGCGATCACATCCTCGGCCGCGTCGGACACGCTGAGCGCCAAGCACACCGGCCCCTCTTCGATGCCTTGCAGCACCGCGACGCCGCCGCCGTCGGGCATGTGCACGTCGAGCAGCACCACATCGGGCGTCGTCGCCTTGATGCCCGCGATCGCCTCGGCCACCCCGCCGGCTTCCCCGACCACTTCCATATCGGCCTCGCGACTCAGCTCCGCCCGCACGCCGGACCGGAACACGGCGTGATCATCGACGAGAAAAACCCGCACGGTCACCTGCTTCTCCTCTACCCGTGGATCGACCACCGGACCACACCGGCCAAGCCTGACCGGCACCTCATCGGTATCACAATTTCCCGGCCGGAAGCCTTACGCGCCGCCCGCCGGACGCTGGATGCGCGCGGTCGGGGCGTCCGCGGAGATCGGCGAGAACTCCGGCACCCCCGCGTCCGCCTGCTCGTCCTCCGCCTCCGGCACACCGGCGTCGGTGCGCGGCATGATGATCCGCACCTCGGTGCCGCGCCCCGGCGTGGACAGGATCTCCACCTGACCGCCGCGCCGTTCGATCCGCCCGCGGATCGATTTCGCCACGCCCTGCCGGTCCTGTGCCACCGCGTGCACATCGAAGCCGGTGCCGCGGTCGCGCACGAAGATGCTGACCTGATGCGGCTCGACCTCGGCGAACAGATCGATCTCCGGCACGCCCGCGTGCTTGGCGGCGTTCACCAGGGCTTCCCGGCTCGCGCCGAGCAGCGCGGTGAAATGTTCCTTGGGTAAACCGTTTCCGCTGTCGGCGGTGTCCATCGACACGTCACCGACGGTCACCGGGGTCACCTTCACCCCGTGCTGATCCTCCACCTCGCCCGCGATGGTGCGCAGCGCGGCCGCCAGACTCGACTCGGCCGGGCCGGAATCCTCGAACAGCCACTTGCGCAGTTCGCGCTCCTGACTGCGGGCCAGCCTCGTCACCTCCTGCGGGTCACCGGCCTGGCGTTGGATCAGGGCCAGCGTTTGCAGCACCGAATCGTGCAGGTGCGAGGCGATCTCCTCGCGTTCCTCGTTGCGGATGCGGGCGGCGCGTTCGGTGTTCAGCGCCCGCATCATGCGCAGCCACAGCGGCACCGTCAGCAGGCCCGCGCCGACCAGCGTCACCGCCACCGCGACCAGCGCCGACCCGAGCGAGCTCAGATCGATCCGGGCCAGCACCACCACGCCGAGACCGGCCACGATCATGGTGGCCCCGGCGACGATGCGGGCCCACGTCACCACCGAGGAGCGCGCGGGCAGCCCGAGCAGCGAACGCGGGCCGTCGGTGTCGTACTCCCGCCACACCAGCGCGGCGCCGACCGCGACCACGATGATCGGCACGATCACCTTCGCGGCGACCGTCCCGTTCATCAGCCAGGAGACCGCGATCGTCAGCCCGAGCCCCAGCAGCGCCAGGCCGATCGAGCGGCGCCGCTCCGTCCCCGAGGGTTTCACCTCGTCGGCGCCACCCGGCGTGAAGATCCACAGCATGCCGTAGGCGACGATGCCCGCACCGGCCAGCGCGGACAGCAGCACGAACGCCATCCGCACCTTGAACGCGTCCAGCCCGAGATGGTCGGCCAGACCGCCCGCTACCCCGCCGACGATCCGCCCGCCCGAGCGCCGCTCCAGCTTCGCGTGCGGCCCGGCGTGGAACACCAGCGTCGGCTTCCCGCGCGGGTCCGCGCTCCGGGCAGCGTCGAACGCGGGCATGGACGGATACATGTCTTCGATACTGGCACGTCACGCCGCCGACCAGCATCGGGAATCACCCTGATCTTCGCTCCGCGCGGGTCCGGTCCGGACGCGCGCCGACGCCGGATCAGGCCACGGCCCTCCGGTCCGGATTATTCGTGACGATGGCCACTACCTGCGAATTCGAAGTTCGGACAGGCATTCGATGCTCGGTCGCGGATCGCGACCCGTGGCTCAATCCTTGGGGAACCCGATGGAGAACAGCCCCGCGATGACAACGCAGCTGACGACAGAGGAGACGGGGATGAGCCATAGAGCCATGGATTGAAGACTACAGAGTGTAGTAGGTCACACCGCACCCAGAGGTACGAAACCCGATTTCGCCGCACCGCGTATCCCACCCGGTACGCACGGCAATTTCCAAGCTTTTCTTCAGGCTCAACCGGAAATCTGTTGAGCGCGAACACCTTCGGCGAACGAGCCGGAGCCGCTCCGCGTGAGGGACGCGGAGCGCAACAGGGGGAGGAACACCCGTGAAGTGGAAAACTGTGCTGAGCGCTGCCGTCGTGACGACGAGCTGCGTGCTCGCGTCGGCTGGGCAGGCCGGCGCCGCGACCATGGCGCCGCACGAGAAGACCTACACCGCGCCGGACGGACTGGTGTTCACCGTGGGACACAGCGACCAGGTGGTCAACCCGGTCGCGTCGCAGAACGGGATGCCGACGAACCGGGAGGTGTTCCTCGACAACACCTTCTACGGCACGGTGTCCACCGGAACCGGCACCTTGAAGGCGGGCTACTTCGTAGCGTGCGCGGTCGATATGAAGGTCGGGATCGACCTCGGCGCGGAGGTCGGGTTCAACGCCGACCTGGATCTGGGCGTCTCCCTCTCACCCGAGGAACTGTTCCCCGACGCGAGCGTCAGCGTCGGACCTTATCTGGACGCGGGCATAGGTATCGACCTGTCGATGACCCCGGGCAAGGTGGTCGACGTGCCGGTCGGTGAGCGCGCGCTCACGCCGGGCAGCACCGGCTACGTCTTCAGCCGGGACCGCCGCGTCAGCGTCGAGAACTGCGCCGGCCCGCTGACCATCCGGGCCTACGCGATCGTCACCGCGAACACCTCCGGGGTGAGCGCCGACGGCGCGGTCTTCGGCGATCCGTTCGTCATGTGAGTCCGGGATCAGGCCGGGATTCAGGGTTCACCCCGATGCGCGGGGGCTATGGTCCCGGCCACCATGGAAACCATGACGAGAACGAGCTTCGGCGATCAGCTCCGGCAGATGTGGCAGACCCGCCCCGTCCGGCTGCCGCGGCAGGGCCCGGTCGCCGGTGTCGCGGCCGGGTTCGGGCGGCGGTACAACATCGATCCGGTCCTGGTCCGGGTCGCGTTCGTGGTCTCGACCATGTTCGGCGGCGCCGGGATCGTGCTGTACCTGCTGGGCTGGCTGCTGCTGAGCTCACCGGGCAGCGAAAGCTCGCGCGCCGAAGGGCTTTTCGGCAAGAGCGAGCACTCGCAGTCGCACACCAAGACCATCGTGCTGATCGTGGCGCTCTGCATCGCGGTCAGCTCGATGGGCCCGTTCAGCTCGGGCCTGGCCGGCTCCGGGGTGATCAGCCTGGCGCTGATGCTGGCCGGCTGGTGGATGCTGCACATGCGGCTACCCCAGCCGCCGCCCGGCACCAGCGCGCTGGACAGCGATTTCGATTTCGGCGCCGGCGGCGGGCTGACCGCGACCGGCTACCCGGGCACCGCGTTCCCCAGCACCGGGAACTACTACTCCGACGTGATGCCGGTGTACTCGCCGTACACCAAGCTGCCGGACGCCTACGTGCCGGACCCGCCGGCCGAAACGACCCCGCCCGCACCGGAGGACGCGTCGCCGGTGCCGCTCGAGAAGAACGCCACCGCCGCGGCCACTCCCCCGTCGCTGACCAAGCAGACCGGCGAATCCGCCGCCGGCCCCGCGCAATTCCCGCCCACCCGGACCAAGAGCCCGGAGCCGGCCGAACTGTTCGGCACCCCGCCGTCCTGGGATCCACTCGGCGTCGCCCCGCTGGCCTGGGATCTGCCCGAGCCCGGCCCGGCCCGCCCGGTCGCCGTGGCCCCGGTCCAGCGACCGCGCTCGCGGCTCACCCCGACCGTGCTCGGCCTGGCCGTCCTGGCCGCCGCGGGCGCCGGCGCGGCCGCCGTCTCCGGCGTGGAGTGGATGACGCCCGGCCGTATCGCGGCCATCGCGCTCGCCGTCGTCGGCGTGGGCCTGGTGATCGGCGCGTTCCTGCGCCGCGGCGCCGGGCTGCTGGTGGTCACCGCGCCGCTGGCCGGCTTCGTGGTGCTGGCCTCGCTGATCGGCCCGATCGACGGCGGCACCGTCGGCGACCGCGACTGGACACCGCGGTCGCTGGGCGAACTGCAGCCCGAGTACGCCCTGACGATCGGCACGGCCACCCTGGACCTGCGCGGCCTGAGCCTGACCGAAAGCCGCACCGTGGACGTGAAAGTCGGCACCGGCGAGGCGAAAGTCCTGCTCCCCCAGAACATGACCGTCGATACGCGGTGCACGGTCGCCATGGGCGAGATCACCGCCTGTCCTGCGGGCGTCACCGGCCCGAACAATCCGGACGCACCGGTGCTCCACCTCAACGTGGACGTGCGCGTCGGCCAGGCGGAGGTGACCCGTGGCTGAGCAGCCCGAGATCGATCAGTCCAAGACCAAGCGCGGCCCCTCGATCACCATGCTGGTCATCGGCTTCCTCGCCCTGGCGGTCAGCGCCTGGGCCATGGTCGGGCCCGCCGAACTGCGCGACCCCACCGGTGGCCTCAGCATCGGCTGGACCTTGGTGATCGGCGCCATCGTCGTCGGCGTCCTGCTGGTGCTCTCGCCGCGAAAACGCCGCTAGACCAACCGAATAGCGAAAGGCCCGCCCCGGGAGGCGGGCCTTTCGTGTGTCACTCCCACTCGATGGTGCCCGGCGGCTTGCTCGTCACGTCCAGCACCACGCGGTTGACCTCGGCCACCTCGTTGGTGATCCGGGTCGAGATACGTTCCAGCACGTCGTAGGGCAGGCGGGTCCAGTCGGCGGTCATGGCGTCCTCGCTGGAAACCGGGCGCAGCACGATCGGATGACCGTAGGTGCGCCCGTCGCCCTGCACGCCGACGCTGCGGACATCGGCCAGCAGCACCACCGGGCACTGCCAGATCGACTTGTCCAGCCCGGCCGCCGTCAGCTCCTCGCGCGCGATGGCGTCGGCCTGGCGCAGCAGCTCGAGCCGCTCGTAGGTCACCTCGCCGATGATGCGGATGCCCAGGCCCGGACCCGGGAAAGGCTGGCGCCCAACGATTTCCTCGGGCAAGCCGAGCTCCCGGCCGACCGCGCGGACCTCGTCCTTGAACAGCAACCGCAGCGGCTCGACGAGATCGAATTCGAGATCGTCGGGCAGGCCGCCGACATTGTGGTGCGACTTGATGTTCGCGGTGCCGGTGCCGCCGCCGGATTCCACCACATCCGGATACAGCGTGCCCTGGACCAGGAATTCGACCTTCGGCGTGGCGCCGTCGGCGGCGCCGTGCTCGGCGACGACGCCCGCCACGGCCTCCTCGAAGGACCGGATGAACTCCCTGCCGATGATCTTGCGCTTCTCCTCGGGATCGGTGACGCCCTTCAGCTCGCCGAGGAACTTGCCGACCGCGTCCACGGTGACCAGCTTGGCGCCGGTGGAGGCGACGAAATCCTGCTGCACCTGCTCGCGCTCGCCCGCCCGCAGCAGGCCGTGATCGACGAAGACACAGGTGAGGCGGTCGCCGATGGCGCGCTGCACGAGCGCGGCGGCGACCGCGCTGTCCACGCCGCCGGACAGGCCGCAGATGGCGTGCCCGTCACCGATCTGCTCGCGCACCTGCGCGACCAGCGATTCGGCAATGTTGGCGGGCGTCCAGGCCGCCTTGATCCCGGCGATCTCGTGCAGGAAGCGGCTGAGCACCTGCTGCCCGTGCGGCGAGTGCAGCACCTCGGGGTGGTACTGCACGCCGGCCAGGCGCCGGGCCCGATCCTCGAACGCCGCGACCGGCGCGCCCGCGCTGGTGCCGGTGACCTCGAAGCCGGCCGGGGCCGCGGTGACCGCGTCGCCGTGACTCATCCACACCGGCTGGGTGGCGGGCAGGCCACCGTGCAGCAAACCGCCCTCGACGGTCAGCTCGGTGCGGCCGTACTCGCGGGTGCCGGTGTGCGCGACGGTGCCGCCGAGCGCCTGCGCCATGGCCTGGAAGCCGTAGCAGATGCCGAAGACGGGAATGCCGAGATCGAACAGCTTCGCGTCCAGTTGCGGTGCGCCCTCGGCGTACACACTGGACGGTCCGCCGGACAGAATCACCGCGAGCGGCTGCTTCTCCGCGATCTCCGACACCGGCATGGTGTGCGGGATCACCTCGGAGTAAACGCTCGATTCGCGGACTCGACGAGCGATCAGCTGGGCGTACTGGGCACCGAAGTCGACGACGAGGACCGGTCTCTGGGATTCTGCCACCTCGATAGTCTAGAGCGACGCGTCAGCGTCTCCGTGGGGGGCGGTGGTCGGGCGACGGGCGGGCCCAGTCAGGTGATACAGAACACTTGACGACGGGCGGGCCGAGGCGGAGCAGCAGCCCAGCAAATCCTCCCGCGTACCGTCGCGGCGCTGGTTATCCTCTGCTCGTGCCCTTCGCCCGCGCGATAGACGCCGACATCCACTACGAGGACAGCGGCGGTGACGGTCCGGTGGTGCTGCTCGCCCACGAGTTCTTCATGGACCGCACCATGTACGCGTCCCAAATGGCAGCGCTGGCACCGGAATTCCGCATCGTGTCCTGGGATGCGCGGGGCCACGGCCGCACCACCGATCAGGGTCTGCCCTTCACCTACTGGACCGCCGCGCGCGACGCCCTCACCGTCCTGGATCATCTCGGCGCCGAGCGCGCGGTCATCGGCGGGACCGCGCAAGGCGGCTTCACCGCGTTGCGCGCGGCCCTCATTGCGCCGGAACGAGTTTCCGCGCTCATCCTGATCAGCACCGAGGCACACGGCCCGACGCCGGAGCAGTCCACCGCGACCCTGAAATTCCTGGACGAGTGGTACGACGACGATTCCCGGCAGCGCGCGGTGAATCAATTGGCGCACTGGTTGATCGGCGACGACGACTGCTACCGCGAGGCCTGGACCAAACGCTGGCTGAACCGCGACCGCCGCGGCATCGAGGTCGCGGCCGGCTGCCTGCTGGCGCGCGAGTCGGTGCTGGACCGGCTCGCCGAAATCAGCTGCCCCGCCTTGATAATCCACGCCACCGCGAGCGGCATCGCCCACGACCGCGCCCGCCAGCTCGTCCGGGGCATCGCGCACTCGACCTACGTGGAGATCTCCGGCGCCCGGCTGGCCGTCACCGTGACCCATCCGGACCCGGTGAACCACGCCATCCGGCAATTCCTGCGCGAACGGCGCACCCACGCCCGCTGAGGCCGGCGTGGGGCGCGGCGATCAGGCGCGGACCGAGAGGCCGACCTTCTGGAATTCCTTGAGGTCGGAGTACCCCGCCTTGGCCATCGAACGGCGCAGGCCGCCCACCAGATTCAGCGAACCGAAGGGGTCGTCCGAGGGGCCGTAGAGCACCCGCTCCAGGCTCGGACGCGGCGGCTCGGTGGCCTCGCCGCCCAGATCCCACGGATCGTCCACGTGCAGCATCGAACCGCGCGGCACCGAGGGGTGCGCGGCCGAGGAGGGCCAGTACCAGCCACGGCCCGGCGCCTCGGCGGCGGTGGCCAGCGGGACGCCGAGCATGGCGGCGTCGGCGCCGCAGGCGATGGCCTTGGCCAGCTGACCGGAGGTGGCGATGTCACCGTCGGCGATGACGTGCACGTAGCGCCCGCCGGTCTCGTCCAGGTAATCCCGGCGCGCGGCGGCGGCGTCGGCGATCGCGGTGGCCATCGGCACGCCGATGCCCAGCACCTCGCCGGTGGTGGTGGCGCCCGGGTAGGAGCCGTAGCCGACGATGACGCCGGCCGCGCCGGTGCGCATCAGGTGCAGCGCGGTCTTGTGATCGCTCACCCCGCCCGCGACCACGGGCACGTCCAGCTCGGAGATGAAGGTCTTCAGGTTCAGCGGCTCGCCGTCGCCGACGTGCTCGGCGGAGATGATGGTGCCGTGCACGACCAGCAGGTCGACGCCGGCCTGCACCAGCGCCGGGGTCAGCGCCCGCGCGTTCTGCGGGCTGACCCGCACCGCGACCGTGACGCCGGCCGCGCGCACCTGGGCCACGGCGGCGGCGAGCAGGTCCGGCTGCATGGGCGCGGCGTGCAGTTCCTGCAGCAGCCCGATGGCCCGCTCGTAACCGCCCTTGCCGACCAGTTCGACCAGCTGATCGATCTTGGCTTCGACGTCGGCGTGCCGGGCCCACAGGCCCTCGCCGTTGATCACGCCGAGCCCGCCGAGGCGGCCCAGCTCGATGGCGAACTGCGGCGAGACCAGCGCGTCGGTCGGATGCGCCAGGCACGGGATCTCGAACCGGTAGGCGTCGAGCTGCCAGGACAGCGACACCTGCTTGGACGAGCGGGTCCGCCGCGAGGGCACGATGTCGACATCGTCCAGCTCATAGGTACGCCGGGCGGTCCGGCCCATGCCGATCTCGACCATGTCGCGCACGTGTACTCCTTGATTGTGTGTGATTGCCGCGCTCGGGCGCGGGCTGCGTTGTGCCCTGGGCACCGAGCGTGCGAATTCGCCCGCCATCGGGTTGCGTCGGCTGCCGCGGCGGGGTGGCCCGAGCCGGGCCGCGTTCCGCGCGGGGCCGCCCGCACCGTGATCGACGATCCGGGCGCGCCCCGACTCCCGCGAACAGCGTAGTCGCGCACCGACGCGCGACTGTCAAGCCGTCTAGCCGCGACCAGTGTAGTTCGGGGCCTCGACGGTCATCGTGATGTCGTGCGGGTGGCTTTCCTTCAGGCCCGCCGCGGTGATCTGCACGAACTGCGCCTGCTGCAAGTGCTCGATGGAACCGGAGCCGGTGTAGCCCATGGCCGCGCGCAGGCCGCCGACGAGCTGGTGGATGACCTGGCTGACCGGACCGCGGAACGGCACCCGGCCCTCGATGCCCTCGGGCACCAGCTTGTCCTCGGCGAGCACGTCGTCCTGGAAGTAGCGGTCCTTGGAGTAGGACTTGGCCTGCCCCCGGCCCTGCATGGCGCCCAGCGAGCCCATGCCGCGGTAGCTCTTGAACTGCTTGCCGCCCACCAGGATCAGCTCGCCCGGCGACTCGGCGGTGCCCGCGAGCAGCGAGCCGAGCATCACGGTGGACGCGCCCGCGGCGATGGCCTTGGCCACGTCGCCGGAGTACTGGATGCCGCCGTCGGCGATCACCGGCACGCCGTGCGGCCTGCACGCGGCGACGGCCTCGAGGATCGCGGTGATCTGCGGCGCGCCGACACCGGCGACCACGCGGGTGGTACAGATCGAGCCGGGGCCCACGCCCACCTTCACGGCGTCCGCGCCGGCCTCGACCAGCGCCAGCGCGCCCGCGCGGGTGGCCACGTTGCCGCCGACCACCTGGATGCGCTCGCCGACCTCGGCCTTGACCTTGGTGACCATCTTCAGCACGCCGGCCTGATGGCCGTGCGCGGTGTCCACGATCAGCACGTCCACGCCGGCGTCGGCCAGCGTCATGGCGCGCGACCAGGAATCCTCGCCGACGCCGATGGCCGCGCCGACCAGCAGGCGGCCGTCGCGGTCCTTGGTGGCATTGGGGTACTGATCGGTCTTGACGAAGTCCTTGACCGTGATGAGCCCGCGCAGGCGGCCGTTGCCGTCGACGATGGGCAGCTTCTCGATCTTGTGGCGGCGCAGCAGGCCGAGCGCGGCCTCGGCGGTGACGCCCTCCTGCGCGGTGATCAGCGGCGCCTTGGTCATCACGTCGGCGACGCGGCGGTTCTGATCCACCTCGAAACGCATGTCGCGGTTGGTGATGATGCCCACCAGCGCGCCCGTCTCGTCCACCACCGGCAGGCCGGAGATGCGGAAGCGGGCGCACATGGCGTCCACCTCGGCCAGCGTGTCACCGGGGCGGCAGGTCACCGGGTCGGTCACCATACCGGCCTCGGAACGCTTCACCGTCTCCACCTGGGCGGCCTGATCGGCGGCCGCGAGGTTGCGGTGCAGCACGCCCATGCCGCCGGAGCGGGCCATGGCGATGGCCATCCGGGCCTCGGTGACGGTATCCATGGCCGAGCTCACCAGCGGGGTGCGCAGGCGGATGTCCCGGGTCAGCTGGCTGGAGGTCTCCACCGAGCTGGGGATGAGATCCGAGGCGGCGGGCAGCAGCAGCACGTCGTCGAACGTGAGGCCCAGCATGGCGATCTTGTTCGGGTCGTCGCCACCCGTAGGTGGGCGGACTGCGAGCCGTTCGCCCGGTACGGGATTACTCATTCGGATCGACCCCTCCTGGACGTCGAAAGCGAGAGACACCGGAAGACCGGGTCACGCACAACAATGGGATGGACGGCGGCGGCGACGGGCCGCTAAGCCCCGAAGCCTGGGCACCATGGTATCTGCCGAGCAAACGCCGCCTTCCCGCGGTCGCGGTTCGCGGGATCGGCGAAACTTGCCCTCCACATAGCTGGCGCAGACCGCCCTGTTCTGCGTACCGTGGGTGTGTGCGTGACCATCTACCACCTGGCTTGCCGCCGGATCCCTTCGCCGGAGACCCCTCCGACCCGTCCGCCGCGCTCGATGCGATCGAGCCCGGCGAACCGCTGGATCCCCACGAGCGCCTCGCGGTCGAGGAGGATCTCGCTGATCTAGCGGTCTACGAAGCTCTCCTGGGGCACCGCGGTATCCGCGGGCTCGTGGTCAGCTGCGAAGACTGCAGGCAGGATCACTACCACGACTGGGACATGTTGCGCGCCAACCTGTTGCAGTTGCTGGTCGACGGCACCGTGCGCCCGCACGAGCCCGCCTACGACCCGACGCCGGAAGCGTATGTCACCTGGGATTACTGCCGCGGCTACGCGGACGCCTCGATGAACGAGGCCTTCCACGGTGATGGCTTCGACGGTTTCGACAGCTGAACCGATCCACCGGAAACCGGGCGAGTTTCGATCGCTGACCCGGGGTGCACGCGCACGCTACCCCGCCGAATCTCTTCCCTGAACAACAAAACGCCGACCAAGTTTCTGGTCGGCGGTCGTTGTGTGTCTGCTGTCAGCTACTGGGGCCGGGCAAACTCGGAATGCTCGGAATCACGAACGTTGCCGTGGTGCCGGGCACCGAGGGCGCCTGCGTGGGAATCGTCACATCCCCGCCGCTGCTCGGCGTGCCCACCGTGGGCGGGGTCGCGATCGTCGTCGACGGAACCGCCGACGACGGCACGGTGGCCCCCGTCGACGGATCGATGGTGACCGGCGGCGGTGTCGTCACCGGCGGCTGCGTCGTCACCGGGGGTTCCGCCGGCGTCACCGGCGGCTGTGTGGCCGCCGTCGAACCCGGATCCGGATTGGTGGTGGTATCGCTGCCGCCGCCCGAGGTCGGGTTCGTCGGCTTGACTGTGATACTCGTCACCGGAGGGGTGGTGCCGGCCGGATTGGTGGCCGGATCCAGCAGTGCCGCGAGTCGCGCGCCCTCGGGCGAGGATCCCCGCAGTTCCTCGACCAACTGCTTCCAGTTGGACTCCAGCTCGGCCTTCTTGCCTTCGTCGCTGACCTGGGTCAGGGCTTCCTTCGCCTTGTTGAGCTGCGCGGCGGCCTGCGTCGGATTCGACTGCTGCAGAGCCTGTTCCGCCTCACCCAGCTGGCCGTCGGCCCGGTTCACCACGGTGGTCTGGGCCTGTTCACTGAACACGACCTCCTTGACCTTCCACAGCGGATTACCCGGCTCAGCGCTGTACGAGAAGGCGGTAATACCGCCGAAGACCAGCGCCATGGCTGCCGCAGTACCGAGCAACGGCCGCACCAAACGCAAGTGCCTGCTGTTTCGACCGACACCCGCCGCTTTTCGCGAGCCGATCTCCTGATTCACCGCCGCAACGACCGTGTCCAGATCCGGGCTGCTCGGCAGCGGCGGCGCGAGAAGTTCCGCGCGCCAATCCGCCAGCAGCGTTGCGAGCTGGTATTCCTGCTCGCTATCGGTCTGTACGGGACCGTTGCTGGAAATGGCTTCGATCAGCGCGTCGTCGCGGCGTACCGCCGCGATATCGACCGGGCCGCCTTCGTTGCCATTCCCCTCGGCGTAGGGACCGCTGTCTCGCGATCCACGTCGCGCCTTCCAGTCGCCCCGACCGCGCTCGCCATCCCTAGCCATACATTTCACCTGCCCTCGCCACTTGAGACTTGAGTTTCGCGAGTGCCCTGTGCTGGGCGACTCGTATCGCACCCGCCGTACTGCCCACGGCGGCTGCGGTTTCTTCTGCTGACAAACCCATGACCAAGCGGAGGACCAGGATCTCCCGGTGCTTTTCAGGCAACGTCGCAAGCAGACGATTCATCTGCCTGCTCGCTTCCGATTCGAGAGCTCGCTGTTCGGGACCGTGGTCGGTGGATATGACATCTGGTACTTCGGCCATCGCCTCCGCCTTGTTACGGGCGGCATTGCGATGGGCGTCTGCGACCTTGTGTGACGCGATTCCGTATACGAAGGCCATGAAGGGCCTGCCCTGGTCTTGATACCTGGGCAAGGCTGTCATCACAGCCAGACATACCTCCTGCGCGACATCGTCGGCGGAGAGCTGTCCGCGCTCCGCAGCACCGATCCGCGCCCGGCAGTAGCGAACTACCAACGGACGGACCAGTTCGAGTACCTGAGCTAAAGCTGTCCTGTCGCCCTGCGCAGCGGCAGCGACGGCGAGGTCCAACTCTTCGCCCGTGTTCGTCATCGTCAGCGAGATTCCTGGCGTTACAAGTGGCACCGGTCCGATGACCTGTGCTTCCGCCCGACCGGCGGAACGGCTCTAACAATAGCGATAGACCGCCGGGATCCGGGCAACACGGTGGGTTGTGGCGTCAACCGAGTCGAGCGCGGCCCCCGCCACTCCGCTCAGCGAAAGTGCCCGCCGCGGCGGGAAATAACGTCTGAGCAGGCGCGCGCCTCGTTTGCCGCGTCCGGGTCGCCGAGGCCGGTGCGGAGCATGGCGCAGGCCCAGCCCAGCGGCACCAGCCCGTGTTGGCGGCACTGCGCCGCGACCAGATCCGCGTGCCGGCGCGCGAGATCTCGATCACCCGCCGTCAACGCCGCGGCGGCGACCAGTAGGCGGGACTTCACCCGGTGCCGGGTCGAGGGGGCCGATTCGGCGAGCGCGAGGCCGATCTCCGCGTGCCGCCGCGCCGAGTCCGCCGCGCCGGCGGCCAGAGCGGTCTCCGCGTTGACCCAGCGCCAGCGGATGCAGGCCCGCCACGGTTCGTTCGGCCCGATGCCGGCCGCGTCGAGGGTGCGCGCGGTGCGCTCCAGCAGACGCGCCGCCAGGTCGAGGCGGCCGGTGCCGAGCGCGTCAGCGGCGAGACCGGTCAGCGCGTCGCAGACCGCTTCGGTCCGGCCCGGGGTGCGCGGGTCCAGCGGCAGGGCCGCGGCCGCGGCGCGGCCGTCGTACCCGGAAGCCTCGGCATGCCAGCCGAGTTGGCGCAGGAGTGAACCTTCGGTGCTGGCGATCAGCGACCGCAGCACCGGGTCGGCGGTCCGGACCCGCAGGCGGGCCAATTCGGCGCGGGCCGCCGCGTAATACCCCTGACCGCCCAGCGCGACCGCGCGGTGCCAGGAATCGATCCCGTCCGGGGCGATGGGCAACTCGGCAGCGGCACGCCCCGGCGTGCCGCCGAAAGCCGCCGAAGCGAGGACTTCAGATCGGGTATCCAGGGATGGGACCGGCGCGAGCATCGGCAAACCCTATCCCGGAAGGCGCGCCTCGGCCGATGTCCGGCCGCGGATTCCATGCCGGCAACCGTCCAGCATTTCCATTAGCACACCGTGTTTCTATCAGGTAAATCTCGTCCGACAATGCGCAGGCATCGGCGACGCATATTCACATGCGTTTCTCGCAATTAACCTCAGCGCCCCGTTTCGGCCATCTGCGCAACCTCGGCCCAGCACCCCCGCGGTGGCCCGTATCACCGGTACAGCACGGCAGCTACCACCGGCGATGACGCGGACAAGCCCCCAAAAGCCTTGGCTACCTGCGAAAACGAGGACGCACAGAGGCCATGCCGGGGCCGCGTGCGAACTGGCCAACCGAACAGTATTACCGGCAACGGTGTTAAAAGTAAACAGCTGGAAGGTTAAATCTCACCATTGAAGATTTCTCGAACCAGTGCGTCGAACTATTGACGGAATTTCGCGGCTGGACCTAACGTAGCTCATCGCCACGGTCGGCGCCGCGCGAAATTGCAGCGACCGAGAAGGGCGAGTCTCGGTGCGCCGCCGACCCGGCCGTGCACCGACTACTTTGCAGAACCAACTGCTCGACAATGCTGACGAGCTCGCATCATGAGGAGTTCACCGTGCCCATGCCGACCCACCTTCCGGGACCGAATGCCGATGTCTGGGACTGGCAGATGCGAGGTTCCTGCCGCGGACAGGACTCCGCAGTGTTCTTCCACCCCGACGGCGAGCGCGGCCGCGCCCGGACCGCGCGCGAGATGCGCGCCAAGGAGATCTGCCGCAGCTGCCCCGTGCTCATGCAGTGCCGCAGCCACGCGCTCAAAGTCAGCGAGCCCTACGGCATCTGGGGCGGCATGTCCGAGACCGAGCGCGAGATGCACGCCCGCCGCAACCGGCGGCGGATGGCGGTGTGAGCTCAGCGCCCGGAGGCGGTAGCGCAGCGTGACCACGCAGGGCGCCGCGAACACCGCCGGTCGGATACAGCGGTGTGAGCTCAGCGCCCGGAGGCGGAAGCGCAGCGTGACCACACAGGGCGCCGCGAACACCGCCGGTCGAACACAGCGTTGTGAGCCCTTTTTCGCCGCCTGACGCGGCCGTCTAGCAGAAGCTGGCGCGCCCCGCCAAGTTTGCTCCCATCCATACGGCGCGGCGCGCCGAATGCCTAGCAAACAACCGGCCACTGCAACACCTTCGGCACACATCGGCCCACCTCGGCGGAGCACCCGCCCCCGGGTCGACGTCGGCGCGCAGGCACCCCTCGGTTACCACCGGGACGCCTAACGCCGGGAATGTCGTCGGCGCTGCGATCGTCGGTCCGGCGTTTCGTGATAGCTAACGGTGTGTCGCGGCGTGTTCTCCGAAAACCGCCAGGCGTGTCGGAAGTTACCGCAAAGTCGCTGGGCCACAGCCGGTTCCCTGGCCACCCCACCGGAAGGGAGTCGATAGCACCCCGCTACGGTGGTGACCGATGACACAGAATGGAGCGTTGTGACGACGCGGCCGCCGGCCGCAGAAGGCGACTCGTACCGAAGAGAAGCCATTCCACCGAGCGTGGATTCTGCGGTATCGGCACGCGCAGCCGAAAGCGTCGAGCTCGCCGCACTCTTACATCGTTGCGGCCGGTCCGACCAAGAAGCTTTCGCCGAACTGTACGACCGGACGTCAGCGCGCGTCTTCGGTCTGGTGCTCCGGGTGCTCCACGACCCGGGGTACGCGGAAGAGACCACGCAAGAGGTCTATCTCCAGATCTGGCGTACCGCAGCCAGTTTCGATCCCGCCAAGGGATCGGCGGTGACCTGGTTGATGACGCTCGCCCACCGGCGCGCGGTCGATCGGGTTCGGGCCGAGCAAGCTCACACCCAGCGCGAAGTCGCCTACGGGATAAGGGTTCTCGGTAACGAATTCGACGAGGTCACCGAAGAAGTAGAACGAAGGCTGGAACAGCAGGCTGTCCTCGAAGGGCTGACGACTCTCACCGAGACCCAACGGGAGGCAATCTCGCTCGCCTATTACGGCGGGCGCACCTATGCAGAGGTGGCGACCCACCTTGGCGTAGGGTTACCGACCGTTAAGTCCCGTATTCGGGATGGACTCACTCGACTGAAGAAAAGTTTGGGGGTGACGTGAGATGAACGAAAGCCGGATCGATCTCGCGCACGCCGTCGCGCTCGGATCGATCGACGACGAAGACCACACCGCAGTACAAGAACTGCTCGACAGCGAAGACCCCGCGCTACGCGACGCGTTCCTCGCCGACGTGCACCACACCGGCGCCGTCCTGGCTGCGCTCGCCGAGGTGACGGCAACGGCGCCGCCCGCCTCGCTGCGAGACCGCATCCTCGCCGATGTGAGCACCAGACCGCGTCTGTAGGAGTTCACAACAGGCCCGGTCCCGCGCCGACGCGCGGACCGCTCCCCCGGTGGCATCCCGCCCCGGCCGCAGCGCGCGCACGTGCCGACCTCCGTGCCGCCGCGCCCCCGAAACACCAAGGCCCCCTGGACTTCGTCCAAGGGGCCTTCGCTGTGTTCCAGGTCAGTGCGCGTGACCGTGGTGACCGTGATCGGCCGGCTCCTCGGCCGGCTTCTCCACGACGGCGCTCTCGGTGGTGAGCACCATCCGGGCCACCGAGGCGGCGTTCACGACGGCCGAGCGGGTCACCTTGACCGGATCGACGACACCGTCGGTGAGCAGATCGCCGTAGGTCAGGGTAGCGGCGTTGAAGCCGTCCTTGCCCTCGGAGACCTTGCTGACCACAACGGCCCCATCCAGGCCCGCGTTGGTCGCGATCCAGTACAGCGGCGCCTCCAGGGCCTTGCGGACCACCTCGACGCCGACGGCCTCGTCGCCGGTGAGCGAGTCGCGCAGCTCCACCAGCTTGGTGGCCGCGTGCACCAGCGCGGTGCCGCCGCCGGGGACGATGCCCTCCTCGACCGCGGCCTTGGCCGCGCTGACCGCGTCGTCGACGCGGTACTTGCGCTCCTTGAGCGCGGTCTCGGTGGCGGCGCCGACCCGGATCACCGCGACACCGCCGGCCAGCTTGGCCAGGCGCTCTTCCAGCTTCTCCCGGTCCCAATCGGAATCGGTGGCCTCGATCTCGCGGCGCAGCTGCGTGCCGCGGGCCGCGATGTCCTCGGCGGTGCCGGCGCCATCGATGATGGTGGTGTCGTCCTTGGTGACCACGACGCGGCGGGCCTTGCCCAGCACCTCGAGGCCGGCCTCGCGCAGCTGGATGCCCAGATCCGGGTTCACCACGGTGCCCGCGGTGACCACGGCCAGGTCGTCCAGGAACGCCTTGCGGCGGTCACCGAAGAACGGCGCCTTGACCGCGACGGCCTTGATGGTCTTGCGGATCGAGTTGACCACCAGCGTGGACAGGGCCTCGCCCTCGACGTCCTCGGCGATGATCAGGACGGACTTGCCGGATTCGGCGATCTTCTCCAGCAGCGGGAGCAGATCCGGCAGCGAGCTGATCTTCTCGCGGTTCAGCAGGACGAAGGCGTCCTCCAGGACGGCCTGCTGGGTGTCGGCGTCGGTGACGAAGTAGGGCGAGAGGTAGCCCTTGTCGAACTGGACGCCCTCGGTGACGACGAGTTCGGTCGCCAGCGTCGAGGACTCCTCGACGGTGACCACGCCGTCCTTGCCGACGGTGGTGAGCGCCTTGCCGACCATCTCGCCGATCTCCTCGTCGCGCGAGGAGACGGTGGCGACCTGGGCGATGGCCTGCTCGCCGGAGACCGGGGTGGCCAGCTCCAGCAGCGCGGCCGAGACCGCCTCGGCGGCCAGGCCGATGCCCTTGCCGACCGTGATCGGGTTGGCGCCGGCGGCGATGTTCTTCAGGCCGCCGCGCACCAGCGCCTGGGCCAGCACGGTGGCGGTGGTGGTGCCGTCGCCCGCGACATCGTTGGTCTTGGTCGCGACGCTCTTGACCAGCTGCGCGCCCATGTTCTCGAACGGGTCCTCGAGCTCGATCTCGCGCGCGATGGTGACGCCGTCGTTGGTGACGGTCGGGCCGCCGAAGGCCTTCGCGAGCACGACGTGGCGGCCCCGCGGGCCAAGGGTGACCTTGACGGCGTCGGCGAGCTTGTCGACACCGCGTTCCAGAGCGCGACGAGCGTTCTCGTCGAACTCGATCTGCTTTGCCATAAGTCCTTTTCCTTCGGTAAGGGAGCGCCTGGAACAGCACAGCCCCGGCCCCGCGTAGCGGAGACCGGGGCTGGCTGGGGATCTAGCGCTGAGCTAGGGCGTGGTCACTTGGTGACGACGGCCAGCACGTCGCGCGCCGACAGGATGAGGTACTCCGCACCCTGGTACTTGATCTCGGTGCCGCCGTACTTGCTGTAGATGACGGTGTCACCCTCCTTGACGTCGACCGGGATGCGGTCGCCCTTCTCGGAGACGCGTCCCTCGCCGACGGCGATGACGGTGCCCTCCTGCGGCTTCTCCTTCGCCGTGTCGGGGATGACCAGGCCGGAGGCCGTCGTCGTCTCGGCCTCGTTGGCCTGGACGAGGATCTTGTCCTCGAGCGGCTTGATGTTCACGCTCGCCACGTTGAGCCCTCCACTTTCAGGGGATTTATGCTCCGGGACCGTTGTCCCGGTGCATCGGTTCGGTCTGGTGCTGACCCTGTGCACAGCCCCGTCGTCGCGGGTGCCGGAACCCTGCTCAGTTGTCTGCGGTGGCACACGGCATCTGTGCCGACTAGCACTCTATACAGCCGAGTGCTAGCACTCAAGGGCGGGTCGGGAGACCGTCGCGCCGGGGGCACGCCGGGCGAGGTGGGCCGACGCAGTGCCAACACTCGCGGGGGCCGGGACGCGGCGATTAAGGTCTTTCTATTACTTCGGGAAAACTGTAACGTTCGGATAACGGATTGTGACAGTATGGACGACGGTCGCTTGTCCGGCCGCCAGGTTCGTCTCGAACCGGCGTCGCCCCGAGCACCTCTCGCTTTACCAAGCATCCCAGTGTCACCCAGTTTCACAGCGTCAGAACCAGCTTCACCAGAGGGCAAGTCCACACGTGAGCCAAGGCCGTCACCCGCGCCCCCACCGGTCCGTGGGCCGGCCGGTTCACGAGTCCGGAGCAGCGCGCCAACCCGCGACGATCCGGCAGTCCATTCGAGATGGTCGGCGACACCGGGACCATCCGCTCGAAGGGAGGTGAACACATGCGAACGTCTCTTGGCATCTCGGCCGGGAACGAGGTCGTCTGCTCGGCGCTGGTCGCCACCGCGCCCAACGGCGCCCAAAGTTTCGACTACCGCGTCGTTTCCGCCGACGCGGCGCACTCCGATCTGGGTGATCTCGTCGCCTCCTCGATCGAGCTGATGACGACTCAGCTGCCGTCCGCCCAGCACGTGTCCTTCGATATCGCCTGGCCCGCAACGCCCGTCGCGGTCGGCTACACCGGTCAGTCCGCTCCGGGCCCGGCCGTGAGCCGGCCCACCAATGTCGCCGTCGCCTATCGCAGTAAGGAGCAGGCTCAGGTCATCCGCTCCGCCACCGGCAAGCAGCGCGATCTGCGCCTGGTCCCGGAAAGCACTGCGGCGCTGACCTTCCTGCGGCACACCGGCCTGCTGGATCGCTACGAGACGGTCGCCATCGCCGATCTCGGCGCCACCGGGCTCAGCGTCACCGTGGCCGACCAGGCCGACGGCAACGTACTGCGCTCCGAGCGCACCACCGCGGTCAGCGGCAACGCCATCGACGAGCTCATCTACCACCACCTCGTCGATCTGCACTACGCCCGCCGCGGCACCCGCCCGAACCGCGGCATGCTCACCAACCGCGGCCGCGCGGCCAAGGAGCACCTCTCGGTCACGCCCGCCGTCACCATCGATCACGTCGCCGGCCGGCCGCTGAAGCTGACCAGAGCCGATTTCGAACAGCTCATCGCCGACCTGCTCGACGATCTCACCGATTTCACCGGCTCGGTCTTCGCCCGCGCGCCCAGACACCCCCAGGCGATCGCCGTGATCGGCGGCGGCGCGAACATCCCCTCCGTGCTCACCTCGCTCGCCGACGAGTTCGAGGTGCCGATCATCAGCGTCGACGATCCGGAAGCGGTGATCGCCAAGGGCGCCGCACTGGTCGCCGACGCGGCCCAGCCGTCCATGTTCCCGGTCGCCGCACTCGGCAACGACGCACCGGTCGGCACGTTCACCAAGGTGGTCGGCACCCTGGCCGGCGCGATCGTGGTGGTCGGCCTGGTAATCGGCTACGGCGTCAAGACTTTCGCACCCACCTCCGACGACGAGGTCTCCCCCGCCGGCACCACCAACAGCTCCCAGCTGACCACCCCGGCCGCACCGCCGGCGCACACCGCCGACACGCCTCGCACGAGCGGCAACATCCCGCCGATCACCCAGGATCGCAGCACCCCGCCGAGCCGCACCGGCGTCACCACGTCCACGCCGCCGCAGACCACCAGCCAGCAGCCCCCGCTGCGGCCCGATCCGAACCTGCCGCCGATTCCGTTCCCCGAGTTGCTCGGCCCGCTGTTCGGCACCACCCCGGCCCCGGGTGCGACCTCGGAGCCGTCGCGCACGCCGCCCCCGCGTCCCACCACCACCGGGCCCGCACAGACCAGAATTCCGCTGCCGCACCACCATTCCGGCTCGTCCAACGGGGAGAACGGATAACGGCATGGAGGGCCGCCAGCGGACGGTGCTCTACGGCGTTCTGATGCTGCTGTTCGCCATGATCAGCGGCCTCGGGGTGCACCTGCTGCCGCATGTCGCGCTACGGGTGATCGCCTACATCCTGCTGTTCGTCATCGCCGCGGTCGGGTTCCTGTTCACCTTCCGCGACTACTCCTGATCGCCCCGTCAGACGCTGGCGACGGCCCAGGTGAGCGCGGGGGTGATGGTGATCAGCGCGCGCCCGTCGCGGGTGCGGTGTTCGAATCGATCACGCAGGTACTTCTCGTGGATCCGAGCCGTCCACAGCCCGGCGTCGTCGTCGGCCAAGGCCGCGTCGCCGATGACGCGCAGTTGCCGGTTCGGCCGCTGCCCGTCGGCTCGGAGGCCGAGTTCGCGATCGATGACCAGTCCGACGCGCGGGTTCTCCCGGATCCGCCGGACGTGCGGGCGGGTGGCGTGGCTGGTCAGCCGGAAAGCCGCGCCGTCCCAGAGGAACCAGATCGGGGTGACGTGCGGATAGCCGGCCGGATCGAGGGTGGCGAGGTGGGCGATGGTGTCGTCGGCCAGCAACCCCGCGATCTCGGCTTGACGGAGCGATCGCACTGCGCACCTCCCCGAGCCTAGAATGTTCGAACTTATGTTCGATTCTAGCTCGAGTACCGCTCAGCGCGAGCGGCTCAGCCGACGCGGCTGACCGACACCGGCAGCCCGGGATCGGTGGCCACGGTGAGCGGGGACGGCGCGGCGCCGCCCGCGATGACGTGGGCGCCCAGCGCCGCGATCATCACGCCGTTGTCGGTGCACAGCCGCGGCTTGGGCACCCGCAGCGTCAAACCCGCCGCCGCGCAGCGTTCCTCGGCCAGCGAGCGAATGCGCGAGTTGGCGGTGGCGCCGCCGCCGAGCACCAGGGTGTCGACGCCGACGTCCTGGGCGGCGCGCACGGCCTTCATCGTCAGCACGTCCGCCACCGCCTCCTGGAAGGACGCCGCGATATCCGGGATCGGCAGCTGGTCCGGGGTCACGCCCTGCCGCTGGGCCGCTTCGACGTGCCGGGCCACGGCCGTCTTCAACCCGGAGAAGGAGAAGTCGTAGCGCGGGTCCCGCGGGCCGGTCATGCCGCGCGGAAACGCGATGGCTGTCGGATCACCGGTCTGCGCGGCGGTGTCGAGCGCGGGCCCGCCCGGATAGCCGAGCCCCAGCAGGCGGGCGACCTTGTCGAACGCCTCGCCCGCCGCGTCGTCGACGGTGCTGCCGAGTTCCTCGATCGGGCGCGCCAGATCGTCGACGCGCAGCAGATGGGTATGGCCGCCGGAGACCAGCAGAGCCACACACGGCGGCATCGGTCCGTGCTCGAGCGTGTCCACCGCGACGTGCCCGCCGAGATGGTTCAGCGCGTAGAACGGGATATCCCACGCCGCCGCATAGGCTTTCGCGGCCGCGACGCCGACGAGCAGCGCGCCGGCCAGGCCCGGCCCGATGGTGACGGCGAGCGCGTCCGGCTTGCTGATCCCCGCCGCGGCCAGCGCCCGGCGCATGGCCGGGACGATGGCCTCCAGATGCGCGCGCGAGGCGATCTCGGGGACCACGCCGCCGAAGCGCGCGTGCTGGTCGACGCTCGAGGCGACCTCGTCGGCGAGCAGTTCGCAGGTGCCGTCCGGGTGCCGGCGCACGATGCCGACTCCCGTCTCGTCACACGAGCTTTCGATGCCCATCACGATCACGACAGCACCTCGTCCGGGAGTGGCAGCGCCGACAGTTCGGGGCGGCGCATGGTGTACGCGTCGGCGCCGCTGGGGTGGTAGTAGTTCTTGCGCAACCCGATGATGTGGAAGCCGTGCTTGGCGTACATCGCGATCGCGGGCTCGTTGTCGGTGCGCACCTCGAGGAACACCGGGCCGCCGCGCTTGCCCGCCTCGGCGAGCAGCGCCTCCAGCAGCAGGGTGCCGACGCCGCCGCGGTGACAGACCGGGTCGACGCCGATGGTGTGCACCTCGGCCTCGGGATGTTCGGCGTCACCGAGCAGGGCCACGCCCGCGTAGCCGAGCATGCGGTCCTGATCGTCGCGCGCGATCAGGTAGCGGTTGTGCGGAGCCGCGAGTTCCGAGCGGAACGCGACCGCCGGCCACGGATCGTCCTCGGGGAACAGCAGCAGTTCGAGTTCGACGCAGCGCTCGATGTCCGCGGTGGTCATCGGTTCGATACGGATGTGCCCGGGACGGGTGCCTGGGTTCACCGGTTCAGGCTCCCGTCCGGTCGAGCGTCCGGAAGCTGTTCTCCACCGCGTCCGGCCGGCGCAGGTACAGCGGTACCAGCGGCTCGGGCACGGCGCGGGCGAGCAGCTCGGGCGCGGCGACGCGCACCAGCCCGGCCGGGGACGGCGTCTCCACCGGCAGCACGGACAGATCGAAAAAGTCGACGTGGGAGGCCGATCCGGCGATGATCGTGGCCTCGCCGGTCTCCAGCTCGCCCGGTTTGATCACGCCCGGGCCCGCCACCCGGACGCCGTCGCGATAGCGCGCCCAGTAGACCTCGCGGCGGCGCGCGTCGGTGACGACGAGTAGTTCGCGGCCGGGATCGAGGTCGGGGGCGGCGTCGGCGGCGAGGGCGTCGAGACTGCAGACGCCGTAGACCGGGACGCCGAGCGCGTCACCGAAGGCGGCCGCGGTGGCCATACCCACCCGCAGCCCGGTGAACGGCCCCGGCCCGGTACCGGCGACGACGGCGGCGATATCGGCCCTGGAACGGCCTGCCTCGGTGAGGCATTGGAGGATCTGCGGGGTCAGCACCTCCGCGTGCGCCCGGGCGTCCACCCGGACACGCGAGGCGACCGGGCGCAGCTCCACCGCTCCGGCGGCGCTCTGCTCCAGTTCCACCAGTCCCGCTGTAACGGCGGGTGTCGCGGTGTCGACAGCTAGTACAAGCATGATTGGCCCAACGATACCGGGTGGTACCTCGCCGCGGTGCGGTGCTACCTGCTCTGGTCACCCGCGCGGATATCGCCCGGCCACTCCGGCATTGACGCAGGTCACTCCCTGCGCGCCGAGGTGTTCTTGCCCACGCTCAGCCCAGCCATTCCCAGATCGCGGTGCGGATCTCGGACTCCGGTTCGCGCGACAGCCGCACCAGCAGGTGCCGGTCGGCCAGGTGCTCGACGACGCCGAGCCCCCATTCCACGACGACGACCGCGTGGTGCAGGTCGGTGTCGAGGTCGAGGGCGTCCAGATCGTCGAGGCTGCCGCCGAGCCGGTAGGCGTCCACGTGCACGAGCGGGATGGCCCGCTCCCCGGCGCGGTGCTGGCGGGCGATGACGAAGGTGGGCGAGCTGACCCGCCCCTGAACGCCCAGCCCGGCGGCGATGCCGCGCGTCAGCGCGGTCTTGCCCGCGCCGAGCGGACCGTCCAGGACGACCAGGTCGCCGGCCTTCAACTGCGCCGCCAACTCCCGCCCGAGGGCCTCGGTATCGGCCACCGCCGGGAGTACCCGCCGCTGCTGCGCCATCACCGACCTCCGATTTCACCCGTTCTCGTCGAACGGAGCCTACCGGGGGCCGGTGTGGTCACCCGCTACCCGTCAGCGCCGGCGGCGCATCCGGGTGCGCCGCCAGCCGAAGGGACCCGGCAGGTCCATCGAGGTGGTTTCGCGCCCGGAGGTACTGGTGGTGTGGCGGGGGCCGCCGCGGCCACCGGTGGTGATCGACAAAGACTTGCGGTTGATGTTCAACCGCACCCCCGGAAAGATCTTGATGCTCTTACGGAAGGTGAAAGGCATTCGAGCCTCCTTTCAGTTGGAGGCGTAATACCCGCGAAAGGCCAAGTAATCCTTCAACTTCCGATCGGTTGCGGCGCGGTGGCCCGATCCGGCCGCAGCACGCCCGCGCGCACCAGCAACTGGTGCAGTGCGTCGTTGACGATGTCGGGAAACTGCAGGTGCGGCATGTGCGCGGCGTCACGCAACAGGACGAGCTCACTGCCGGGCAGATCACGGTGCAGCGCGCGCGAGTTCCGGAACGGAATGACCAGGTCGTGCATGCCGGTGACGATCAGCACCGGCAACTCCGACAGCGTCGGCAGTGCGGCCGACTCGTCGTGCAACGCAAAGGCTTTCAAGAACTTCACGACCGTCTCGATCGGCGTGCGGTCGATCATCAGGGTGGTGAACCGGGACAGCGTGGGACTGACCGGCCCGCGATAGGAGCTCACGTGCAGGATCGGGCTGATGACGTGGCGGACGGTGCTGCGCCCGGCCTGCACCAGCGCCGGCGCGGTGTGCACGGCCAGCCGGAAACCGTCGACGGCGGGGTTGCGCAGCAACTGGGTCAGCCCCGCCGCGGTGACCTCGGCGGCCGCGGTGGAGATCAACCCGACCGCCACCACGCGGGTGGCGAACAGCCGCGGGAACTGCGCGGCGGCGGCCAGCACCGCCATCCCGCCCAGCGAATGACCGATCAGGACAACCGGTCCCGTCGCCGCGGTCGCCTCCAGCACGCCGGCCACGTCCCGGCCGAGCTGGGCGACGGTGCAGCTCTCGGTGCTCGGCACCCCGGAGTTGCCGTGGCCGCGCAGATCGAAGAACACCAGCCGAGCCTGTGCGCCCCAGCGCTTCTCGAGGTCGCGGCGCTGAAAGTGGAAGGACTCCATGCTGTTGCAGAAGCCGTGCACGAAGATCACGGTGACCGGCGCGTCGTCCGGTCCGCAGGTGCGGGTGGCGAGCGGGACGCCGTCGGCGGCGGTCACCACGCCCGCGCGGTCCTTGTCGAACAGGGCGAAATCCTCGTCGCGGTACTCGTCGCGGCGGGCCGGCCAGAGCACGCGCGCCCCGATCCGCCGCAGCGCGTGCGCGCCCGCGAGCGCGCCGACCACACCCGCTGTCGCCATTCCGCCCCGCAGGACAGTGCTGCGATTCGAACGTCGCGATCCCATCGGAAACCTCTCGGACAACGCCTGTCTACCGTTCCGAGTCGAACACACGCCGGGTGCGCAGACAATGCCGGGGGTCACAGGACTGGCGGTTTATTCCGGGCCGCCGATGTGTCGCCGGACGACACGCCCCTTCGGCGCGCAGACCACCTCGTAGTGGATGGTGCCGAGCAGGTCGGCCCACTCCTGCGGGTGCGGCCCGCCCGCGCCGAACAGGATCGCGGTGTCACCCTCGGCGACCCCGGCGTCGTTGTCACCGAGGTCGACGACGAACTGGTCCATGCAGACCCGGCCGACGTTGCGGCGCCGCGCTCCGCCGAGCCACACCTCGAACCGATTGCTCAGCGGGCGGAACACGCCATCGGCGTAGCCGGCGGGGATGAGCGCGACCGTCGTGTCGTGCGGGGCCGTCCACTGGTGGCCGTAGGAGACGCCCTCACCCGCCGCGACCGGCTTCACCAGCGCGACCCGGGCCTGCATCGTCATGGCCGGACGAAGGCCGAAATCGTCGGGGACGGGGCTGAGGCCGTACATCGCGATGCCGGGCCGGACCAGGTCGAAGGCCAGGTCGGGGCGGGTGAGGGTGGCGGCGGAGTTGGCCAGGTGCACCAGTTCCGGTTCCAGCCCGTGGGATTTGGCGGTGGCGATGGCGGCCAGGAACCGGTCGCGCTGCACGTCGAGGAACGGGTGCTCGGGTTCGTCGGCGTGCGCGAGGTGGGAGAACAAGGCCCGCAGCCGGACCACCTGCTCGTCCACCAGCGTCCGCAGCTCCGCCAGGACCTGGGGATATTCCGCCGGTGCGATGCCGTTGCGGTTCAGGCCGGTATCGACCTTCAGCGTGACCGTCGCCTGGCGGCCCAGCGTCCGGGCGGCCCGCGCCACCGACCGCAGATGCGCCGCGGACGACACCCCGATCTCGATGTCGGCCGCGATGGCGGCGCCGAAGTCGGCGTCGGAGTTGTTGAGCCAGCACAGGATCGGCGCGGTGATTCCGGCGTGACGCAGCGCCACCGCCTCGCCGACCGTGGTCACGCCCAGTTCGGCCGCGCCGGCGGCCAGTGCGGCGCGGCCCACCTCGACCGCGCCGTGGTTGTAGCCGTCGGCCTTCACCACGGCCATCACCCCGGCGTCGCCCGCGTGCTCGCGCAGGATCCGCACGTTGTGGGCAATGGCATCCAGATCGATGACCGTCTCCACTTGCGCATTCACAGTGACTGATCCTGCCATCCGGCGGTCCGTGCCCGTGCCACCCTCCGCTCCGATGGCGCAGGTCACGTCGCGGCCGCCCGGTTTGCCGGTAGCGTGGGCGGGCACGCCGGGGCCGACAGTCGAGGAGTCACACATGAGTTTGCGGCTGACTTTCGCCGCGGGCATCGCCGCCCTCGGCTGCACCGCGCTCGCGCCTCTCGCCGCGGCGGCCGAACTCGCCCCGGGCCTGACGTGTGCGGGCGAGGGTTGCCGCAACGACACCGGCGATACCTATCGGGTCGAGGCCGAAGTCACCTGCTGGAACGGGATTTCCACGCAGGTGCGCCACGTGGGTCCGCGCACGACCGAGCTGCTCGGTTTCGCCTGCGTCCCCAAGACCGACCCCGGCACCTGGGAGCCTGTCCCGCCCACGGTCGGGCCGGACGGCAAGTGGGAACACCAACCGCCGCAGTGGATTCCGGGGCAGACGACGCCGCAGTCCCCGTTGGGCATCGACTATCGCAGTGCGGTTGTCGACAACGACCCGCCGCAGACCGGGTCCGGCGGCTAGACGCCGGCCGGACGGCCGATCCCGCCGGTCGCGGACTACCCGCTCAGCGCCCGCAAGGTGCCGATCGCGGCACGCAGCTGCCGCAGCAACGGTGTCGCCGAGATCGGGGCCGGAGCCGAGTTGCCCTCGCGGGCGGCGAGGTTCGCGGCCAGCGCGTGGGCGCGGGCGGCGGAGGCGGCGGCCCACCGCGGCTCCTGCCCCGCCGCGAGCAGCGCGCCGATGACGCCGGACAGCACGTCACCCGAACCGGCGGTGGCCGCCCAGGAACCACCCGCCTCGTTGACCAGCACCGGTCGGCCCGGGGTGGCCACGAGCGTGGCGCGTCCCTTCAGAAGCACGGTGAGCCGCCAGGATTCGGCCAGCGCACGGACCGCCTCGACCCGGTCCGCGCCCACCTCGTGACCGGTCAGCCGGGCGAACTCCCCGGCATGCGGGGTGAGGACGGTCGGCGCGGAACGGCCGCGGACCAGGCCGGGATCGTCGGCGAGCAAGGTCAGCCCGTCGGCGTCGACCACCACCGGCAGATCGGTGGCCAGGATCTCGGCGAGCCGCTTGCCCGACTCCGCGTCCGTCCCGGCGCCGGGGCCGAACACCCAGGCCTGCACCCGGCCGGTCTCGGAGATCGTCTGACTGGCGATGACTTCCGGAAAACGCGCGAGCACCTCGGCGGCGCCGGTCCCCGCGTAGCGAACCAGGCCGGAGGTCGCCGCGACGGCCGCACCGGTGCACAGCACCGCCGCACCCGGATAGGTCGCGCTGCCCGCGCAGACCCCCACCACCCCTTGGCTGTACTTGTCGTCGATCGCCTGCGGCACCGGCCATTTCGCGCCGATCGCGGCCGGTTCCAGCGCCGCCAGAGTCGGCTCCGGCAACCGTAAACCGATGGGCACCAGCTCGATTCGCCCGCACCAGGCCGCGGCCAAGGCGTGCACGGGTTTGCGCGCGCCGAAGGCGACCGTGACATCCGCGCGCACGGCGGGACCCGCCACCGCGCCGGTGTCCGCATCGACACCACTCGGCAGATCCGCCGCGATGATCGGAACGTCGATGCCCGCCACCAATTCCGCGGCCTCGGGACGCAGCGCACCGTGCCCGGAGATGCCGACGATCCCGTCGACGACCAGATCCGCCGACCCGATCTCCGCGCCGACCCGGCCGCCCGCTTTCCGCAGCGCCGCAAGCCCTTCCGCGTGTGCCCGCTCGGGTTTCAGCAGGACCGCCGACACCGCCACCCCGCGTCGCCGCAGCATCGACCCGGCCCACAGCGCGTCCCCGCCGTTGTCGCCCGAGCCCACCAGCAACGTGACCGATCGCCCCGCGACCCCGCCGGTCCGGGCGCGCAGTTCCCGGGCCGTGGCCATCGCCAGCCCGTAGGCGGCGCGCTGCATGGGCACACCCGCCGGCACCCGGGTGAACAGCTCGGCCTCCGCCGCCCGCACTTCATCAGCGGTGAAGTACCCCTGGAGCGTCCCAGCGTCTGGTCGCACGGACATGCGCGTCGCCTCCATTGCGTTCGACCGGCACCTGATCGAGTTCGGTTCCGACCCTACCGCCGCGGGCGGCCCCGGCCGGGCCCCGGATCGCGCCGACTAGGCTTCGGATTCATGCCGTTGCACACGCACGTGAAGTCCGTCCGGATCGCGACCGGGTTCGCCCTGGTGGGGATGCTGCTGGCGGGCTGCGGATCCGAGGATTCCGCCCCGGCGGCCGACACGACGACCACCGCCCCGGCCTCCCCCGCGGCGCCCGGGGAAGCGAAGGCGACCACCGTCACCGTCGACGTGGACGACATGAAATTCGCGCCCGATGCCCTGACGGTCCGCGTCGGCGACACCGTGACCTGGAAGTTCAGCGACAAGGTGCCGCATTCCGTGCAGGGCATGGGCGACAAGGCCATGGGCATCAACAGCCCGATCTTCACCACCGGCGAGTGGAGCTACACCTTCACCCAGCCCGGCACCTACCGCTACCTGTGCTCGCTGCATCCGGAGATGCGCGGCACCGTCACCGTCGCCTGAGCGCTACTCGACGGTGACGGACTTGGCCAGGTTGCGCGGCTTGTCCACGTCGTAGCCGCGGGTCTGGGCGATCTCGGCCGCGAACACCTGCAGCGGAACCGTGGACAGCAGCGGCTGGAACAGGGTGGGCGCGGACGGGATCTCGATCAGGTCGTCGGCGAAGGGCCGCACCGTGTCGTCGCCCTCCTCGGCGATGACGATGGTGCGGGCGCCGCGGGCCTGGATCTCGCGGATATTGCTGAGCAGCTTGGAGTGCAGCACCGCGCGTCCCTTCGGCGAGGGCATCACGATGATCACCGGCAGGCCGTCCTCGATCAGCGCGATCGGGCCGTGCTTGAGTTCGCCCGCCGCGAAGCCCTCCGCGTGCATGTAGGCGAGTTCCTTGAGCTTCAGCGCCCCCTCGAGCGCGACCGGGTAGCCCACATGGCGGCCCAGGAACAGCACCGTCGGAACGTGCGCGAGCGAACGCGCGATCGCGCGCACCTGCGGTGCGGTCTCCAGGACCCGCTCGATCAGCTGCGGCATCGCCTCGAGTTCGGCGAATTCGCGGGCCACCTCGTCGGGGTACTTGGTGCCGCGCGCCTGGGCCAGGGCCAGGCCGACCAGGTAGTTGGCCGCGATCTGGGCGAGGAAGGCCTTGGTGGAGGCGACGCCGATCTCCGGGCCGGTGCGGGTGTAGATCACCGCGTCGGCCTCGCGCGGGATCTGCGCGCCGTTGGTGTTGCAGATGGCCAGGACGCGCGCCTTCTGCTCCTTGGCGTGCCGGACGGCCTCCAGGGTGTCCGCGGTCTCACCGGACTGCGAGATCGCGACCACCAGCGTGGAGCGGTCCAGAACCGGGTCGCGGTAGCGGAATTCGCTGGCCAGTTCCACCTCGACGGGCAGCCGGGTCCAGTGCTCGATCGCGTACTTGGCCAGCAGGCCCGCGTGATAGGAGCTGCCGCAGGCGACGACGAAGACCTTGTCGAACTCGCGCAACTCCTGATCGGCCAGCCGCTGCTCGTCCAGCACGATCCGGCCGCCGTGCTCGTCGGTGGTGAAATGCCCGATCAGGGTGTCCGCGACGGCGGCGGGCTGCTCCTCGATCTCCTTGAGCATGAAGTAGTCGTGGCCGCCCTTCTCGGCGGCGGCGAGATCCCAGTCGATGGTGAACGGCCGGGTCTCCACGTCGGCGTTGCCGGCGAAGTCGGTGACCTTGTAGCTGTCGGCGGTGATCACGACGGCCTGGTCCTGGCCGAGTTCCACGGCTTCGCGGGTGTGCTCGATGAAGGCGACGACATCGGAGCCGATGAACATCTCGCCCTTGCCGACGCCGACGACCAGCGGCGTGTTGCGGCGCGCGGCGATGATCTTGTCCGGGTGGTCGGCGTGCGTGAACACCAGCGTGAACGCGCCCTCCAGGCGGCTCAGCACCGCGAGCGCGCTGGCCTCGAAATCGCCCGCGGTCGGGCCCTCGGCGTAGGCGCGGGCCACCAGATGCACGGTGACCTCGGTGTCGGTGTCGCTGCTCAGCTCGACACCGGCCTCCTCCAGCTCTTTTCGCAGCGGTGCGAAGTTCTCGATGATGCCGTTGTGGACGACCGCGATCTTGCCGCCGGCGTCGCGGTGCGGGTGCGCGTTGCGGTCGGTCGGCGCGCCGTGGGTGGCCCAGCGGGTGTGCCCCATACCGGTGCTGCCCGCGAACTTCTCGGCGCCGGCTTCGGCCAGCTCAGCTTCCAGATTGGCGACCAGACCGGCCTTGCGCTCGACCGCGAGCCCGCCCTCGCCGTCCAGGATCGCCACACCCGCGGAGTCATAGCCGCGATATTCCATGCGGCGCAACGCGTCAACGACCACACCGAGCGCGTCCCGGTACCCGACGTAGCCAACGATTCCGCACATGGCTCACCAGACTACTTATCGGATAACGTTCTCGTCGTGTCGGCGTCTGTGAAATCGCTACTGAGCCCCCTGACCAGCCGGGGACCGCATCGAGTGCTGCGCGGAAACCTGGCCATCGCGGGCCAGCCGGGGGTGGTGTTCACCCCCGAGTCCGGCCAGAACCTGCCGTGCGTCGTCTTCGGCCACGGCTGGCTGACCGGCGTGTCGCACTATCGCGGCACGCTGGAGCACCTGGCGTCCTGGGGTTTCGTGGTCGCCGCGCCCGACACCGAGCGCGGGCCGATCCCGTCACACCTGAACCTGGCGACCGATCTGCTCACAACCCTCGACATCTGCACCGGCGTCCGCCTGGGCGACGGCGCGCTCAGCGTGCACCCCGAGCGCCTGGCCCTGGCCGGCCACGGCATGGGCGCGGGCGCGGCCGTGATCGCGGCCGCCCAGCGTCCCGTCGGCGCGCTGGTCGCCATCGCCCCCGCCCCGACCGCCCCCGCCGCCGAGTCTCTCGCCCCCCAGCTGTCGATCCCCGCGCTGATCCTGTCCGGCGCCGCCGACATCGATTCGGTCAGCTCCAACGCCATCCCGCTGGCCGCCGCCTGGGCCGGCGACGCCCAGCTGCGCGCCCTCGACGGCGCCTCCAACACCGGCATCGTCGAAGGCCGCCGCGCCCTCGGCGCGTTCGGCGTCGGCAAATACGAGCACAAGACCGCCCGCGCCGTCCGCGGCCTCATCACCGGCTACCTGCTCTACCAACTGCTCGGCGACAAGAAATACCAGCCCTTCGCCGACCCGGACGCCCAGATTCCACACACCCAGCTCATCGACCCCAACGCGCCGCGCGAAGAGGAGAAGCCGAAGGTCGGCATCGGCCAGCTGGCGTCCCTGCTGCGCAAGTAGCCGCGTGCGTCAGCACCGGCGCTGGCGCATCCATTTCGTCATGATCCACTTCTCCCCGGCCGTCACCAGCTCGCCGCAATGCCGTGTCAGCGGATCCAGCTGACTCGCGCCGTTGCAGTACCGGAAATACAGCGCCCCACCCTTTTTCGGCGTCACCGAAATCCCGGCCTCCGGAAACGCCGTCGCGCCACCGCCTTCGACATCGTTGAGATAGACGATCAACGTCGCCACCCGCTGCCCGGGCGCCGCGACATGCTGCCAGCTGCCCGGATCCTCCGGCGGGAAATAGTCGAAATGCGGCTTGTACTCCCCGCCGGGCCCGTATCGCAGAATCTGCAGGCCCTCCCCCTTCTCCAACGGCCAGTTCATCAGCGCCGAGGTCCGGCGATCGATCCGTTCGATGAACTCGTTCTCGCAGCGCGGGAACATCGTCCCCTCACTGGTCCGATTACTGATCACCTCGTCGACCCCGGTCTCACCGTTCACCGTGGTCGACCGCGTCAACCGATGCCGCGACCGCTCGATCATCAGCTCGCACTCCTCATCGGAGAGCACATTGTCGAACACGATCACCTGCGGTTCCCGAATCCGCATGACCACCCGCACATCCCGGTCATGCGCCCGAATGACATTGCTCTCCGCGACCGGGCACTCGTCGTACACGAAATTCGGATTGGCCTCCCGCACCACCCGCTGCGCACTCACTCCCCCCAGCGCACTCCGCACCACATCCCCCGCAGCGTCCTCGGCAAACCCCGCCCCCACCATCGACCGAATAATCGTGTCCGCGGTACACCCACGCTCCACGTTCTCCGCCAGCCAGTCCCGCCAGTCACTGTCTAACTGCATAACCATTTTCTCTTGTTCCCCCAGATGTCAAACGAGCCAGCTGTCGCGGCGGTAGTACTCGCCTTCGGGATCGTCGCCGTCGTCGTCGACCGGGTAGACGACGTCTCTGGACCTGCGGGCGGCCTCGGCCCGGGCAATTGCTTCCCGATGCTCACGAGCCTCGATCAGGAGTCGCTCCTGCTCGGCCCGCGCCTCCATTTCAGCTCGTTCCTGCTCCTCTGCCTGCGCCAGCTTTTGTCGCATCGCTTCGCCATTCTCTGTCAACCAAGTATTGGCGTGATCCTGGAAAGCTTGCTCCCGCTCAGCGGCGCGACCGTCGAACTCGTCGACTTCCATCTGTATCTGCACGCTTCGACGCCGATGTTCTTCGAAGATGCGCTCGATCTCTGTAGCGTAGTTAGACATCTCAGGCTCCTCGGTCGATCACGTGCGTCACAGCGGGCCGGCCTCGGACAGTTCGGCACCGGTCGGTGCGGCAGGCTCCGGCTTCTTCTCCTCGCCGGTTACCGGGACGACTTTCGGCGTGTGCTCTCCGTCCTGTCCACCCTTCTTGGGCGTGCTGGTAGTAGGGATACCGCTGGTCGGAGTACCCGCCGCAGGTGATTGCGTCGTGTCCTCCTTCTTTTCTTCCTTCTTCTCCCCAGTGTCGATGATCGGATTGCCGTTGGCGTCCAGCTTCACGCTATATTCCTGCGTTTTGCCGTCCGAGCTGGTCTCCACTAGTTTCGGCTGTCCGTCCGCACCCACCTCGAGCTTGTAGTGCTTACCCGCGAGGTCGAACTCAGCAGACTTTGTCGACTTCTTCTCTTCGTTACCGTCCTTTTCCTTGTCTTCCTTGCCGTCGTCGTCTTTGTCGTCGTCTGTCAGATCCTCGATGGCTTCAGATATGACCGTGCCCAACGCGGACATGCCAGCAGTGGCCACCGTGGCGAATGTGCTCACCGCTGTCGTCAGCGCCGTCGCAAGGGTAGAGGCCAAGCCGCTGAGCGCGGTGTTGACGCTCGCAGCAGTCGTGCTCGCCGGAGTTTGCGTGGTACCGGTGGGTGACGGTGTATAACTTGGCGCAGGTGTCGTCTGCGAGGGCGTATTACTCGGCCCCGGACTCGGACCGGGCGATGGCGCAGGGCCTGCCGGGGAGGGCGTGTTGCTAACGGCCGGCCGGGGGTATTCACGAGTCTTCCCAATCGCGTCCATCGACGCCCCCAGAGTCGAATACGCTTGACTAACCGCCGTGTGCGTAGCATTACATTGATTGATAAACTCTGTTACCCTATTATTATACGTCGTTTTGAAATGTTCGTCCAACCATTTCTGGGCATAATACTGCTTGCCTTCATTGGTGAGCCCCCTGACGCCCTCGATCACAGTCGCGGCACCAAAAGTTACCACACCGAGAAAGGCATCCTCGAACCCCCAACTGCTAGTGAATCCAGTTTTAGCTGCCTCGACCAGCATCTTTATAGTCTCGACGGATTTGCCATCGACCTTGACCTCGCCAGATTCACTCGCAAATCCGTTGACCAAGTTGGCCTTGGCTTGAACGGCGGACTGCAGGGCGGGGACCGCGACATCGATCGCCTTTTTGGCAGCATCGAATTTCTCACGATCTTCGCCAGCATATTGCGTCTGCTTCGTAAGCATATCGTTGGCCCTGTCACCTGCCGTGCCGGACCAAATGCTTGACAAGTTTGTCAGCAGCCCCTTCTGCCTGGATAGCTCGGAATCAATTTCGGTCAGCGTTGTCTGCATCGCAGCCGCCGTATCCGAAAGCTTCGACAGATCCATCCCACGTTGCTCGTCATATCGATCCAGCAATTGCTTCAGGGTCAGGTTCTGCGGATCTCCATACAGGGAAACATAAGATTCGTGCAGCTGAATAAAGAATTGCAGGCCCGAGCAGCCATCGTCGAGAATTACGTCGACATCCTTGCCATTCATCGCACGGGCCACCCGAGATAAATCATTGCAATCCTTCCCACCCTCGACTAGACCGCTGAGGCTTGCTGAAGCGTTTTCCTCGCTGCCTCGACATCCACCTTGCCGTACTCGATGCTCGAGCTCCCGGCCGCCTCACCAAGGGCTTTAGCAGCTTCGCTCCACACCCTCAGCCAGGTGTAAACATTCTCAAGCCCGGTGTATACCTTTTCGCCTTCGGCCTTGTAGTTCCGCCCGGCTTCCAGACCGTGCTGATTAGACGCTTTCCCGAACATGTTCTTCTCGATGCGTTCTGCGCTGGTATCCGAGAGCACGGATGCCGACGTGGTCAAGCTGCTGCCCCACGCCTTGAGTTCAGTGGTGTTGACATTTACCGTGCTCATCGCACGACCCCTCCATCCCTGCTCGTCGCTTTCGAAGGCACGAGCAGTCGCCCGCGCCGAGCGCTGTCCTACTTCCTTCGACGCACGCCAGCGGCACTCGGTTCCATCAGATTCTGAGCAAACCAGACCTACCGGCCGATGCCCGAAAATCTACTGGGTGCGGGGAGAAGGTTCAATCGCGCGGCCTCCGGCGCAGGCCATCCCGTACACCCCGGGCAGATAGGAGGCCGACCGGAGTGACTGACGACGGCCACGATGCATCCGGGTCTGGTTACGATCGGGCCCGTGTCCGTGAACTCCGCGCCCTCGGCGCGTAATCGCTTGTTGATCTGTTCGACTGTGTTGGAGCCTGGTCCCGGGTATCGGTTCTGGCTGGATTTTCATCTGCGGCAGGCCGGGATGATTTTGATCTACTTGGATGATCCGGGGAAGCGGGGGGAATTCGAGGAGTTGGTGGGGGATCGGCCGGTACTGGTGCTGGATGGGGCCGGGGATCGGAGTGACAACACGCCGTCGGTGGTGATGCGGCGGATCATGGCGAACACGCAGGCGGCGGTGGAGTATGCGCTGGCGCATGGGTTCGAGTGGGTGGCCGCGGTGGATACCGATGAGTTGCTGTACGACGAGACTGGCGGGGCGTGGCGGGAGAAGGAGCAGGTGGGGCAGGTCACGTTCGCCAATCATGAGGCTGTGCCGGTGGAGCATGAACCGGAGAACTGTTTTGCCGAGTGCACGTTGTTCCGGGTCAACGGGCGGACGGATTTCATGGCGTACGGGAACGGGAAGAGTGCGGTTCGGGTTTCGCCGGGGGTGCGGGCCGGGATTCACGAGTTCCACGATTATGTGGGTGAGCATCATTATGCGATCGGGCCGGTGTTCCTGCATTACCCGAATCCTTCGTTCGAGAGCTGGGTCGCCAAGTTCAGCAACCACGGCGAGTTCTCGAATTTCTGGTGGGACAATCCTGATCTGCCGATCCAGTTGCAGTTCATGCTGCGGTCGCGGGATCTGGTGCAGGCGGCGCGGGCGAGCGGTGAGTGGAGCGCGGCGCGGGAGTACTTCCGGACCTGGATCCCGGATGAGCGGGCTCGGCAGCGCATGCTGGACGCCGATGAACTGCGGGTCTACAGCCCGGTGACGGAAATGCTGAAGGCCGATCCGGAACGGTTGCGCGAGGCGCTGCTCGCTTCGCTGGCACAGCGCGCGGAGTGAACCACTCCGCAGGTTCCGATGATCCGCACGGGAGTGCGCGGATCATCGCAGCCTGCGGCCGAAGTTGCCCCTCGAAGGGGCCGGAGTACGGGGGCCGTTGTCCCGAGTGTAGCGCCGCCGGAGTCGAATCCGCCGCGGTCACACCCTAGGATCGACGTGCTGCTGTTGGGGAGGAGACGGAATTGGCGAACGGTGGACGGGTGCTGGGTGACCGGAAGGTCGCGCTGATCACCGGGGCGGGCGGCGTACTGGGCAACGCGTTCTGTCAGGCGCTGTACACGGAGTACGACATTGTCGCGGTGCACCGCGAGCGCACGCCCGGCGTGCCCACCCAGTACGAGCACTTCATCGATCCGTTCGATCCGCAGGCGGAACTGCCGGAGAACGGCTCGCAAGCCTTCCTCGTCCGCGCGGATCTGACCGAGGAGGGCGAGGTGGAGCGGGTTGTCGATCTGGCACTGGCCCGCTACGGAACCGTGGATCTGCTGATCAACAATGCGGCGCACACGGTCTGGCACGGGCAGGGCCTGGTCGACGGGGACACCGCGCTGAACGACTTCGACAATCACTTCCGCACGAATGTCGGTGTGCCACTGCGGTTGGCGACCCGGCTGGCGCAGCAGAGCTGGTTGCACGAGCGGGCGGAGAATCTTGCCCGGAATCGGAACATCGTCAATATCTCCAGCCTGTCGGGCACCGACGTGTATCCGGGCGGGCAAGCGCTCTACGGCTCGTCCAAGGCTGCGCTGAATCACCTCACCCGGCACCTGGCGGCCGAGTTCAAGGAGTTCGGCGTGCGCGCGAATGCCGTCGCACCCAACGATTTTCCCGGTTCGGTGCCGATCGAGAAGGTGCTGCTGTCGATTCTGGAACTGGACCGTGGCCGGATGACCGGCGGCGTCTACGCGATCGACGGGCCGCTGGAAACCGCGACCACGCCCACTCCCCCGCTGGCCACCACTCCGCCGCCGAACTAGCCGGGACGTGCGCGAACCTGGCCTGAGGCCAGGTTCGCGGTGGACCTACTTGCCGAGGGTGCCTTCGTCGGTGCGGACCCATTCCTGGGTACCGTCCGGGTGCTGGTGGAATTCCCAGGCGGCGTAATCCCCGTCTTTTTCCACCACCTTGACGTGATCGGCGATGCCGTCCTGGTCGAAATCCGACCAGACCTGCATGGCCTCTTCACCCGTGGTGGTGATGCTCTCGAGGAAGCCGTCGCCGTTGATGTCCTGGGTGGGGCTGTTGAGTTCGACCGCGCCTAGGCCGTCGAGAGAGGTGTGGGCGTCGATGGTGGGTAGATCCAGGCCGGAGAATTCTCCCGGTACGACCATGACTCCTCCTCAACAGGACTTCGGCGCTGGTGCCCGCCGAGCGCGGACCCACCCCATCCTGTCACCTGCGGCCGCGCCGCGCAGCCCCCTTATCGGTTGGGAAGCGTCACTTTTTCGGGATGACCAGCCACAGCACCAGGTAGAGGATGAACTGCGGGCCGGGAAGCAGGCAGGACAAGACGAACAGCAGCCGGACCACGTTGGGGCTCCAGCCGAAGTACTGGGCGAGGCCGCCGCAGACTCCGGCGATCCACTTGTCGTGGGTGGAACGGGTGAGGCGGCGGGCGGGGGCGGTCATTGGTTTTCCTTTCGTCGCTGTGCCCTCCACTCTGCTCTGGAAATAGCCGACGGGCATCGGTCGTCCGCCCGATCCGCACCCTGATTTCCGGGCCCCGGTGCCTCAGGGTCGACCCTGATCGGCGGCGCCCATCACGCACGGCAGAATTGCGTCGGTGAGTACCACTCTGCACGCGCGCGGGCTGTCGGCCGGCCACGGCGAACGCACCCTGTTCGACGATCTCGATCTGACCCTGGCGCCCGGCGATGTGATCGGCCTGGTGGGGGTGAACGGGGCCGGTAAGTCGACGCTGCTGCGCATGCTGGCGCGGCGGAAGGCGCCGTCGGGCAGCATCACGCTGAGTCCGCCGGACGCGACTGTGGGGTACCTGGCGCAGGAGCCGGAGCGGATCGCCGGCGAGACGGTGCTCGAGTTCCTCGGGCGGCGCACCGGGGTGAGCGAGGCCCAGCAGCGCATGGACGCGGCGGCCGAACGACTGGCCGACGGCGGCGAGGACGACTACACGCCGGCGCTGGAGCGCTGGCTGGCGCTCGGCGGCGCCGATCTGGACCAGCGGGCCGAGGAGGTGGCCGCGGATCTCGGGCTCACCGAATCTCTGGCCGGCGGCCTGGATACGCCGATGACCGGGTTGTCCGGCGGGCAGGCGGCGCGGGCCGGGCTGGCGTCGGTGCTGTTGTCGCGCTTCGACATCCTGCTGCTGGACGAGCCTACGAACGACCTCGACCTGGACGGGCTGGCGCGCCTGGAGCAGTTCGTCACCGGAGTGCGGGTGCCGTTGATGGTTATCAGCCATGATCGGGAGTTCCTGGCGCGCACCGTGAATCGGATCGTGGAGCTGGATCTGGCGCAGCAGCAGGTCGGCGTCTACGACGGAAGTTACGATTCCTACCTGGCCGAACGCGAGATCGCGCGGCAGCACGCGCGCGAGGCCTACGACGAATACACCGACACCAAAGCGGGTTTGGAAGCGCGGGCGCAGATGCAGCGCAACTGGCTCGAACACGGCGTGCGCAATACGCGCCGCAAGGCCAAGAACGCCGACTCGGACAAGATGGGCCGCAAGGCGCGCGCGGAGTCGACCGAGAAGCAGGCGGCCAAGGCGCGGCAGACGCAGCGGCGGATCGAGCGGCTGGACGTGGTGGAGGAGCCGCGCAAGGAGTGGGAGTTGCGGATGGAGATCGCCGCCGCCCCGCGGAGTGGCGCGGTGGTGGCGACTCTTTCCCAGGCCGCCGTGACCCGAGGCGATTTCACGCTGGGGCCCATTACCACCCAGGTGGATTGGGCCGATCGGATCGTGCTGACCGGCGCCAACGGCTCGGGGAAGTCGACGCTGCTCTCGGTGCTGCTCGGAAAGATCCAGCCGGACAGCGGGATAGCCACGCTGGGCTCGGGGGTCCAGATCGGCGAGGTGGATCAGGCGCGGGGGCTGTTCAGCGGAAGCCGCTCGCCGGCCGAGACTTTCGGCGCCGAATTGCCCGACTGGCCGGATGCCGAGGTGCGCACGCTGCTGGCGAAATTCGGGCTGCGCGGACCCCACGTACTGCGCGCCTGCGAAACCCTCTCCCCCGGCGAACGCACCCGCGCGGCGCTGGCGTTGCTGCAGGCCCGCGGCGTGAACCTGCTGGTGCTGGACGAGCCGACCAACCATCTGGACCTGCCCGCGATCGAGCAGCTGGAGCAGGCGGTCGAATCGTTCGCCGGGACGATGATTCTGGTGACGCACGACCGCCGGATGCTCGATTCGGTTCGCGCCACGCGCCGCTGGCATATGAGCGAAGGCCGCCTCTCGGAGAGTTGATCGGCTGAACCTGAGGAACAGTTTCCGCGCGTCGTGAATCGCCCTGTGCAGCGGCGCGCCGTTCACCGGGCTTCTCGCAGTTCGACTCCGAGCTCGTGCGTGGCCGGGTACGGCGACTTACCTCGCGTGGCCCGCAGATCGATTCTGCTCACACAATCGCTGATCCGCGGCGGACTTGCATGGCCGAGGGCGTCGAACAGCTCGACAACCTGGCCCCATCCCAGTCTGTGCTCTTGGCGGCCGATCTCGGCAGCCAGCGCATCGCGCGAGACACCGTGCCGCAGCACGGCCCGTAACGTCGCCTCGGCGTCGGCCCGCGACACTGTTCGAGCGATGTCGACCGCGGTGCGTTCCGCGGTGGTCGCCGAGACCCCGAGCACCGGTTCGACTTCCCACGGGTCCACCCGATCACGGTGCACGACTATCTGTTTGGCTTGCGAGATACGCGCCCCGACCAGATGGATGACTTCGTCGGAGAACACCGAGAACCCGTGTAGCTCGGCAGCCGTGCTGTAGGCCGCTGTCACCGCACCCGAGCCGAGCGACAACCGTGCCGCCTCGACCCGCAATCGCACTCCGGCCGGCGTGCCTGCCTCCCGATAGACCCCACGGAAAACCCGCACCCACTCCCCTCGATCCACCCGGGCCCGCATCTCCGCCCGCGTGTACTCACACAGCACCTGCCACGAGGTGAACACCCCGAACTGCCTGTCCCGCACTTCATCGAGTCCTGGTCGCATGCCCCCACTGTCCTCCGCAACCATTCGCGCCTCGCATGCGTGACCTGCGCTGATAGAAAGTCTGGGGATAACCGGATCTCTGTGGATAACCCACTTCTCGGCGACACTTCGGTCAAGCGTCGGCGTGACGCCGACCTCTGGAGCATCAGCGGCCGAGCGGAGCTTCCGTCCACCAATACTTCAGCACCTCGTCGGCAGTGTGCCCCTCCCACTTGACGCTCAGCACGTACCGATCACGTCCCGGTTCGTTGGGGAAGGATACAAAGAGTGTGGCCTCGATCTCAGCGAAGGTCTTGGCACCGGAGATGAGGGCGAGTGCTTCCCCTGCCAGTTGCGGGTGCGTGAGGGGCCTGGTCCGGGAGGGGACCGCCCCGGTCTTGTAGGTGACGTCCTCGGCGAGCATCGCGTCGAACTCGCGTTGCACAGCCTCCACGGTGGCTCGGTCGACGATGCTGAATCGGACCTCATCCGCCTGGGTGCCCGGTTGGTAGCAGCGGATTCGGCCGGAACCTCCGGTGTCGCACTGGAATCCACGCCATCCGGGCCGGACGATCCGCTTCGGAATCAGGTTCGGAAACGCGTCGGCGATGTACTGATGCGATTCGGGCCAGGTGTAGCTCCCCTCCATGGCCGACCGAATCTCGTCCGAGTATTCGATACCCGCCACCGCGCCACCGCCGATGAGCAGCAGGAGTACCGCACCGACCACCCACAACGCACGAGACCGGCGACGAGTCGGCCTGTTCCCCCGGTATGGTGACTGCCCGGCCCCCGCGGATGGCGGGTACGGTGCGCCGAATCCGCCCTGCGCATAGGGGTTTCCGGGCGGAACGGTGTACGAATTCCCGGCCGGCTGCGCCGGACCGCTGCCATACCGGCCGGGAATTTGCTGTGTCGCCGCGGCCGCGTTCCGCTCCGCAGCGGCGAAATCGGGCCGTGGCGGATGTTCGGCGTCGGGGCCCTTCCCGAACGATGACGACGACCACTGCGGTCCGGCCCCGTTTCCGCGCGCGCCGAAATCCCCACCCATGAAGAGCTCCCCCTGAAGTACCGATCGCACGCGGAAAGCCGCCGCGTGCCTGCGCGCCGCCCCCGGGGGCGGCGCGCACCGAGCTTAAACCGCCGCAACCCTTTTCGCGAGATCGTCGGCCAGCTGCTGGGCGCGGACGGGGTCGGTGGCCTCTACCATGACCCGTACGAGCTGCTCGGTTCCGCTGGGCCGCAGCAGGATTCGCCCGGAGTCCCCGAGGATGGCTTCGGCCTCGGCGACCGCGTCCTGGACCTCGGGGGCGGCGGCGACCAGGGCTTTGTCGGTGACCGGTACGTTGATCAGCACCTGGGGGACGGTGCGCAGGATCGAGGCCAGGTCGGTCAGGGGGCGGCCGGTTTCGGCCATGCGGGCCATCAGTTTCAGGCCGGTGAGGATGCCGTCGCCGGTGGTGCCGTGGGCGGGCAGGACGGTGTGGCCGGATTGTTCGCCGCCGAGGGTGTAGTTGCCGCGGCGCAGTTCCTCGAGCACGTAGCGGTCGCCGACGGCGGTGGTGCGCACCGTGATTCCGGCTTCGCGCATGGCGATGTGCAAGCCGAGGTTGCTCATGACGGTGGCGATCAGCGTGTTGTCGCGCAGCGTGCCCGCGTCTTTCATGGCGATGGCGAGGATGGCCATGATGGTGTCGCCGTCGACGACGGCGCCGGTGGTGTCCACGGCCAGGCAGCGGTCGGCGTCGCCGTCGAAGCCGAGGCCGAGATCGGCGGCGTGCTCCACGACCGCCTGCTGCAGGCGGCCCAGGTGCGTCGAGCCGCAGCTGTCGTTGATGTTGAGGCCGTCGGGTTCGGCGTTGATCGCGATGACGGTGGCGCCCGCCTCCCGGAACGCGGCGGGGCCGACTTCGGAGGCCGCGCCGTGCGCGCAGTCGACGACCACCGTCAGCCCGGTCAGGTCGGTGGCGGTCGCCTCGACGAGATGTTCGACGTAGCGCTCGTGCGTGCCCTCGAGGCTGTACTTGTCGGGGACGGCCTGGCCGTGGTCGCGCGCGCCCGCCGCGTTGAGCACGCGGCCGATGCCCGCGCCGGTGGGACGGATCGGGGCGTTCTCGGCGATGAGCGCTTCGATGCGATCCTCGATCGCGTCGTCGAGCTTGTGCCCGCCCGCGGCGAAGATCTTGATTCCGTTGTCCGGCATGGGGTTGTGCGAGGCGGAGATCATCACGCCCAGGCACGCGTCGTAGCGGCCGGTCAGGTAGGCGACGGCCGGCGTCGGCAGGACACCCACGGGCAGCACGTTCACGCCGGCGGCGGTCAGGCCCGCGATCACCGCCGCTTCGAGCATCTCGCCGGAGGCGCGCGGATCGCGGCCGACCACGGCCAGCGCGCGCTTCTTGCCCCTGCCGAGGATCTGCGCCGCAGCGCCCGAAACCTTCAGCGCTAGTTCCGGACTCAGTGATTCATTGGCGAGCCCGCGAACTCCATCGGTGCCGAACAAACGTCCCATTTACTCGTCGCCCCTGTACGTAGTGCGTTGCCGGGATATAGCACGAGAGCAGGCAACCAGCGTGAAGCTGGAAGCCTGCTCTCATACAGCTGCCACGCCGACCGGTCCGCCCCCGACACCACCAGGGTGACGGAAACGAACCGGCAGCGAAGCCAAAATCAGCGCTTCGAGTACTGAGGCGCCTTACGGGCCTTCTTGAGGCCGTACTTCTTACGCTCGGTGGCACGCGGGTCACGAGTCAGGAAGCCGGCACGCTTGAGCGCGGGGCGATCCTCGGGGGTGACCTCGATCAGCGCGCGGGCGATGGCCAGGCGCAGGGCGCCGGCCTGACCCGACGGGCCGCCGCCGACCAGGCGGGCGTGGATGTCGAAGGACTCGGTGCGCTCGACGGTCACCAGCGGGGACTTGACCAGCTGCTGGTGCACCTTGTTCGGGAAGTAATCCTCGATGGTGCGGCCGTTGAGCACGAAGTTGCCGGAGCCGGGGAGCAGCCGCACGCGGACGACGGCTTCCTTACGACGGCCGACGGTCTGCACCGGGCGGTCGATCAGCACGGGGGCGTAGGTGGCGGGCTCGGCGTCGTAGCCGTATTCCTCGTCCACGACCTCCACGACAGCTTCACCGTCGGCGACGTCGGCGCCGAACTCTTCGGTGTATTCCTCAGGAGCGGTCACTGGGCCACCTGCTTGATCTCGAAGGGGATGGGCTGCTGAGCGGCATGCGGGTGGTTCGGGCCCGCGTAGACCTTGAGCTTGCCGGCGATGGCGTTGCCCAGCTTGTTCTTCGGGATCATGCCCTTGACGGCCTTCTCCACGAGACGGTCCGGACGGCTCTCCAACACCTGACCGACAGTGCGGCTCTTGAGACCGCCCGGGTGGCCACTGTGGTGGTGGATCAGCTTGTCCTGCTTCTTGTTGCCGGAGATCGCGACCTTGTCGGCATTGATGATGATGACGAAATCGCCACCGTCGAAGTTCGGCGCGTAGGTCGGCTTGTTCTTGCCACGCAGCAGGCCAGCGGCCTGCACGGCAAGACGGCCGAGCACTACGTCAGTGGCGTCGATGACGTACCACTTGCGGGTCACGTCACCAGCCTTGGGGCTGTACGTAGGCACAGTGCTTCCCTGTCTATAGTCGGTGTTGCCGGCCAGCATGTGATCGAGTGAGTTCCCGGCGGCCGGTGGAGACCCGGGACTCGAGGGCCGGCCCGAGCCGAAACTCGAGACGTCCACACGCCAACGAGCAACGATACCGGACCGGCATCAGTTCACCGAATCGGGTCAGATCTCCACCGGAGCGCCCGGGTCGGCGCCGGCCCGGGGACCCGGGACGACGTAGCGCAGATGGTCGATGCCGGGCTCCGCACAGGCCGGTTCCTCGGCGGTGGCGATGCCGGGCGGCTGCTCGTTGAGGATGTAGGGCGTGCGCGGGCACTCCGCGGCCTGCGCGGGCGCGGGCTCGGCGGGCAGGGTGGCGAGCAGCAGCCCGCCCAGGACGACGCCCGCACCGAACAACTTGCCCTTGGTCTTGCCCCAGAGCTTGTTCTTGCGCGGATGCGGCTCGCCGTCGTCGTCCTCGTCGCTGCGCACCGGGTCGCCCCAGGGTTCCCGGGGGCTCGGCTGCGGCGGATACGTCGACCGCGGGCCGGCCGGGCTCGGCGTGACGGGCGGACGGGTGAACCGGCTGCCCACCTCGCTCGCGTCCGGCGGGGTCTGCTGGGCCACTACTTCTTCGCGGGTGACCCGCGTGGTCGGGGCGTCGCCCGCCTGAGTCGTGGGATAGCCCGGGCCGTAGGTCACCACCGGAGCGCCGGACTGGGCGGGCATGTCCCGGCGCACCGGCGGCGGCACGGGAGCGGCGGGCGCGGGCTGAGCGGGCGGGGCCTCGGCATGCCGCCCCGAGGACACCGGTTCCCCGGATTCGTTGTCGGTGACCAGCAGATGCGTCGCCCCGAGCACCAGCGCGTGCATCGGATGATCGGCGACTTGCAGCCGGTGCCCGAGATGGTTCTGGAACGCCAGCCGCAGCGCGTCGTTGAAGCAGACGTTGCCGCACAGCAGCACCGTCGAGGTGTCCGCGCCGATGGAGCGGGCCGCGGCCATCACCTCGATCACGACGTTGTCCGCGGAGCGGGCGTCGCGCATGGCTTCGGCCTCGACCGGGACGTCCACCGATTCGGTGGGCATCTCGTCGTCGCCGTGCACCGCGACCACCAGCATGGTGCGGCCGTCGGAGTAGACGCCGGTGGCGCCGATACCGCGCGGATCCCGCTCATCGGGGCGGCGCACCAGCCCGAGGGCCCGCACGTAGCCGGACAGCGCGACGCTCTCCGGCAGCGGTTCCACCACGACGTCGAGCTGCTCGACCAGCTCGGCGTAGACATCGACTTTCTCGTCGGGCCACGGGTCCGGGTACGGCAACGCCACCACGTCGGGCTTGCCGCGCAGGTGTTTGCCGATCGCGGCCAGCGGGTTGTAGAGCCGGGCCCGGAAGACCAGCTCGGCCGGCCAGGTGGCTCCGGCGACCACGATCTGCGGGTGTCCGAGGATGTCGCGGACGTCGGCGATGGCGCGCCCCAGGTCGGGGCGCGCCTGTTCCACCCCCGCGGTGTGCAACCGGCCCTGGGCATCGGCCAGCAGATATGCCGGCGGGGTATAGGTACCTTCGACCTGCACGGGACGGATCGGAACTCCGCCACCGCCCGCGGCCACGGACACCACATCCCAGCCGAGATGTACTGCCCCTACACGCACTGTCACAGGCATAAGTGTGCCTGCTGTCCGCAGCGAACGCTCGTGATGCTCGCCGGGCCCAGGTCAGCGACGGGTTTCACGCCGCGGTCTTCTTCAGCCGCAGCCGGCGCCAGGTGATCAGCGCCAGGATCAGCGCGATACCGGCCAGCACGCCCACGTCGATGCCCCACCACAGCAGGTCGTGCTGCCAGAACTTGTCCGGTTTGGCGGAGATCACCAGCTTGCGCAGATCGATGGTCGCGGCGCTGGCCGAGTAGCCCCAGCGCGACGGGAACAGCCAGGACGCCTGCTCCAGGCCGGGCCGGTCGGTCACCGGGATGAACGAGCCCATCGCCACCAGCTGCACGATCAGGGCGATCACCAGGCCGGCCATTACCTGCTCGTTCGACTTCACGAACGAGGAGATGAGCAGACCGAGCACCACGCTGGTGATGGCGAGCAGGGTGAGATCGGCGAACAGCTCCACCGCGCCGGACGGAATCAGCACACCCGCGTCGGGCGCGTTCTTGAGCAGCAGCACGATGCCGATCATCACCGCGATCTGATAGACCGCCGCGATGCTGAACACCAGGATCTTGGCCCAGAGGTAGGCGAAGGCCGACAGCCCGACCGCGCGCTCCCGATGGAAGATCGTCCGCTCGCCCACCAGGTCGCGCACGCTCAGCGACATGCCCATGAAGAAGGCGCCGATCACCAGGAAGGACAGCAGCGTCTGCGCCTCACCGCTGTTGGGCACCACGAAATTGCCGGTCACCGGGTCCATCACGAGCCCGGGTTTCTGGAATCCGTTGGAGCCGGGCGCGGCCAGGGTGAGCAATCCGACGATCACCGGCATCACCAGCAGCGACAGCGAATACACGCGGTCGGCGAACATCAGCCGGATCTGCCGGCGCGCGAGCGTCGAGAACTGCTTGCGCGAGTTCGTCTTCGGCGGTTTACCGGCCTGACCCGTCTGCCGCACCGGCGGTGGCGGCGGCACCGCAGCGGACGCCTGCCGCGACCGGTAGGCCGCGAACGCCTGATCCGGGTTGGCCGCCACGTCGCCGAAGATCTTGGCCCAGTCGCTGGTGCCCATCGCGCTGCCGACCCCCGACGGGTGCCCGCAGAACGCGGTCTTGCCGCCGGGCGCGAGCAACAGCACCTGATCGCACATGTCCAGGCAGGCCACCGAGTGGGTGACCACGATGACGACGCGACCGGCGTCGGCCAGCTCGCGCAGCATCACCATGACCTGCCGGTCCAGCGCCGGATCCAGGCCGGAGGTGGGCTCGTCGAGGATCAGCAGCGACGGGCCGGTGAGCAGTTCCATCGCCACCGACGCGCGCTTGCGCTGACCGCCGGAGAGCCGGTCGACGCGGGTGTCGGCGTGCTCGGTGAGCGAAAGCTCCTTCAGCACACCGTCGATCACCTTCTGGCGGTCGGCCTTGGTGGTGTCGGGGGGCAGGCGTAGTTCGGCCGCGTAGCCCAGGGCTTGGCGCACGGTGAGTTTGAGGTGCAGCACGTCGTCCTGCGGGACCATGCCGATGCGGGAGCGCAGCGCCTCGTATTCGCCGTGCAGGCTGCGGCCCTCGAAGGTGACCACGCCGATCGACGGATTGGTCGCGCCGGCGACCAGCCGTGCCAGCGTCGACTTACCGGCGCCCGACGGGCCGATCAGCGCGGTCAGCGTGCCCGGCCCGGCCTGCATGTTCACATCGACGAGCAGCTGCTTGTTGTTCTCCACGGTGAAGCCGACGCCGTGCACGCCCAGCCCCTGCTCGGCGGCGGGCTTCTTGCGGTGGACGAGGGTGCCGTCCTGCACCTCGAAGTCGACGTTGCCGATGGTGACGACATCGAGTTCGCGCAGCACGGTGCTCTGCTGGCGGTGGCCGTTGACGAAGGTGCCGTTGGCCGAGTTCAGGTCCTCGATGACCAGCTCGCCCTTGCGCGCCACCAGGCGCGCGTGCTTGCGTGAGGCCAGCGGATCGTTGACGACGATCTGGTTGTCGGTGGTGCGGCCGATGCCCAGACCGCCCGGCGGAATGCGGTCGGCCTTGGCGATCGGCCCGGTGGAGGCGGTCGGGCGCTTGGGTGGTGTGATCGGGCGGCTCTTGAAATCCGCCTTCATGGTCATGCTGAAGTTCGGCTGCTCCGGCTCCGCGCCGGTCACCGGCGGCTGCGCCGTGGTCGGCGGCGGCTGGTAACCCACCGGCGGCTGCGGCGGCACCGGCTGGTGGTGCGGCGGAATCGGTTGCTGCGGTTGCTGATAGGCCGGGCGCGGCGGCTGGTACTGCTGATAAGGCTGTTGCGGACGCGGCGGCTGCGGCCGCTGTTGCATCTGTGAAGGCTGGTAGTTCTGCGGCTGCACCGGCGGCGGTGGCGCTGGTCTGTGCTGCTGTTGCGGCGGCGGCTGATAGCTCTGCGGCTGCACCGGCGGTTGCGGCGGCCGGGCCTGCGGACGCGGACCCGGCGTCAGGCTCAGCAGCGGGCCGGTGATGGCGTCGCCGAGCCGGACCTGGGTCGGGCGGTCGATCGTCACGGGCTGGGTGAGCCGCCGCGCGTCCACGAAAACGCCGTTGGTGCTGCCGTTGTCGGCGAGCACCCAGCCGTGGCCCTGCCAGGAGAGCGTCGCGTGCACCCGTGAGACCAGCGGGCTGTTGACATACACCGTCACTTCGGGCGCGCGCCCCAGCGTGACGTTCTGCGCGGAATCGAAGACCCGTTCGGTTCCATCATGGCGCACGGTGATGGTCTGCGCCCCCGGTGAAGACATGCGGATACTATGCCATCAACCGGACATCGGCGGTGCTCCCGGACGCGCCCGCGACCGGGTTGTTAAGCGAATGACAAGCGAGTGTTGAGTAGATGGACCGGTCGATCCAGGGGGAGCCTTGCCGAAACTTCCAGTGACCGCAGCCGTTACGGTTCTGCTCTGCGCGGTGGCATTGCTCGCGGGCTGCACTCGCTCGGTGGAGGGGCGCGCGGTCTCGGTCTACGACGACCCTTTCAAGGTGGCCGGGCTGCCCACCACACAGGGCCCCAGCGGCCCGCGCCAGGGCGTGCCGGACACCAATCTGACGGCCACCAACGGCGACGGCGGAGACATCGACAAGCTGGCGCTGAACGCGGTCGACGACATCCAGGCGTATTGGTCCGCGGAGTACAAGAAGTTCTTCGACGGCGATTTCACCCCGGTCGACAAACTGCTGTCCTGGAGCGCGAAATCCCCGCGCGCGCAAGCGCCGGAGTTCTGTAAGGACACCACCTACCGCCTGGTGAACGCCGCCTACTGCCGCCTGGACAATTCGATCGGCTGGGATCGCTCGGTCCTGCTGCCGACCATGGTGGAGACCTTCGACAAGATGTCGGTGGTGATGGTGCTGGCACACGAGTACGGCCACGCCATCCAGACCATGTCCAAGATCGTCGGCACCAAGGACCCGGTGATCGTCAAGGAACAGCAGGCCGACTGCTTCGCGGGCGCGTTCATCCGGCACGTCGCCGAGGGCAAGGCGAAGCACTTCACCATCAACACCTCCGACGGCTTGAACAAGGTGCTCGCGGCGACGGTGGCGATTCGCGATTCCAATCCCGACGATCCCGAGAGCGTGCACGGCTCGGCCTTCGAACGGGTGACCGCGGTGCAGATCGGTTTCACCGACGGCCCGGCCTCCTGCAAGCGCATCGACGCCGACGAGATCACCTCGCGGCGCGGCAATCTGCCGCAGACGACCGGCGGCCTGTCCACCGAGTACGACATCGACAAGGACACGCTGGTCGAGCTCAGCAAGGCGCTCGCCGCGATCCTGCCGTTGAAAAAGGCGCCCACCTACGACTATTCGACCGCGAAGATCGACTGCCGCGACGGTTCGGCCACTCCCCCGGTGACCTACTGCCCCGCCAAGAACACCATCGCCACCGATGTCACGGCGCTGGCCAAACGCGGCGCGGTGAACGAGGAGGACGAGGAGAATCCGTTGCCGCTCAAGGTGAGCGGCGATTACAACGGCTACGTGGTGTTCATCTCCCGCTACGCCCTGGCGGTGCAGCAGGAGAACCGGCAGTCGCTGACCGGCGCGAAGACCGGTCTGCGCGCGGCCTGCCTGTCCGGGGTGGTCACCGGCAAGCTCGCCGATCCGGCGCGCTCGCGCGACGACGGCGATATCGCCTTGGCCGCCGGCGATCTGGACGAGGCGGTCTCCGGGTTGCTCACCGACGGTCTGGCGGCCAGCGATTCCCGCGGGCAGACCGTGCCCAGCGGCTTCTCCCGGGTCGACGCGTTCCGCGCCGGGGTGCTCTACGGCCAGAACATCTGCAACGCGCGGTATTCCTGATCGCTCAGCCGAACGGCGGCGGCGCGGCGGGCTCGTAGCGCAGCACCCGATTGCCGATCATGACCTCGGTCCCGGGGATCAGCACCATCGGCTGGTTGGGCGTGAGCCGGATCCAGTCGCGGTAGCCGGGCAGCCGGGTGCGGGTGCCGTTGGTCGAGCCCCGATCCACCAGCGTCACATCCCAGTTCACCAGGCGGATCTCCGCGTGCGCCCGGGACATGCCACCGGAGGTGTCTTCCACTTTGAGCGGGACCAGGCCGCGGTTCGCCGGCTCGGAATGCTCCGGGTCGCGGCCGAGCACGGCGTCCGCGGCGAGCATGTAGGTCATGCCGTCGTCGAGGATCAGCATGCCCAGCGGTGGCCGGATCACCTCGCTGATCGCCTGGGTCTGATCGACCGGCATCCCGCAGACCGTGCAGAAGGCCGCGCGCGGGTCGCTGGGATGCGCACGGGCGCACTTGAATCCCCGCACCTTGACCACCAGCGAGGTGGCCTTGGCGGTGGCTTCGAGGCGGGCCTGCAGGTCGGGGTCCGGGCGCGGCGCCGGGTTGGTGCCGCCGGGTTCCAGATCGCCCTGCTCGGTGCGGGCGTGGTGCGGATCCTGGTCGTGCACCGAGGTTTCCGAGTGTGCCCGCGGTTCGGGCCGGCGGTCCCGGGGTTCGGGGTCGATGCGCGCGGTGGGTAGCGGATACGGCTGGGCGGCGGAGGTTTCCGCGAACTCGCCGGGCGGCCCGGCCGACCAGACGACCGCGCCCGCACCCGGTGCGACGCCTTCGACCAACCGGCCGATCCCGGGCGCGGCGGGCAACTCCGGGAGCGGGCCGTCGGTTTCGTCGACGAACAGCGCGACGGCGTGCGCCGGAAGCGCGGCGACCCGGTCGACGGTGAACGCGGCGTCACGGCCCCGGAAGTGCTCGACGCCCGCCACCCCCGCCAGCAATGCCGTGACATTGCCGTGCAGGAAGATCGCGATCCCGCCGTTCTCGGCCGCCGAGAGGAGCCCGAAATCGATCGGCACCCCCGGACTGATCTGCTCGGCGTGCTTCATCAGCCAGCGGGTGGCCTGCCGGGCCACCAGGGCGCCGGGGCCGCGCGGGGCCTGCCTGGTCGCCTCCCGCACGAGTTCGGTCAGCGCGGCCAAGGCTCGGGCGGCCGTCGACTCCGGGCCCGGCGGGCCCGGCTCGCGATGCGCGACCACCACCACCGCCCCGGCCGCCCGGGCTATGGCATGGGTGCCCGCGACCACCTCGACCTGCAGATCCTTCACCGGAATCGGCCTCCGCCGAGGACGTGGTTTTGGATCGCGGTCATGTCACACAGGGTAGTGGTCCGGATCGACGCGAGGTGGGGTTGGTCGATTTCGAGGCCGGGCCAGGCCGCAATGCGGTTGCGATGCGGGCATTATCGGTCGCTCGGTCCCCCGGTTTTCCGGTAACTTCGAGAGGCAGTTACGGGAGGAACGAGGGGCCTGTCATGGTTCGGATGTCGCGGGTCGCGATCGGTACGGCATGCGTGCTGGTAGCCGGAATGCTCACGGCGTGCAGCGGGGTCGCCGGCACCCCCAGCGCCGCGGAACTGGACGTTCGGAAGCTGGAAGTCGGGCCCTACCCGGTGACCAAGCACCGATACGACCCGAACTCGAGCGGTAAGGGCGCGCTGCTGGAGGGCATGCGCATGGCCGATGCGCTACCGCCGACCGTGAAGGTCGATTCCTCGCTCGTCCACGGTCGCGGCAATACCGTGTTCACCGATTCCGACACCGCGATCGATTTCCTGGCCAATGTGTCGAAACCGATTCTGGAAAGCCGGAAGATGGTCGCCGGTTACGCCGCCAGCGGCGCCGACCAGGCCGACCCGGAGGGCTCCACCCGTCCGGCCTCGGACACCACCGCCATCACCACCGTGGTGCTGCGCTTCCCGGACGAGTCCGCTGCCAAGAGCGCGGCCAAGGAACTCGAAGACGCCGACATCGGCGTCTCGCCCGACAACCGCAAGCTGCTCTCCACCAAGTACCCGGACGCCTTCCTGCATTGGCGGCCGGGCGTCGCCAATGCGGGCGCCTTCTACGCCTACAAGAGTTTCGTGATCTCGCTGTTCGTGGCGCGGCCCCGGCCCGACAGCACCGATCTGATCAGCTGGGTGGAAAAGACCCTGGCCGTGCAGATCCCGGTGCTCGACAGTTTCCAGGCCACCCCCGCCGACAAGCTGGATTCGCTGAAGGTCGATCCCGAGGGGCTGCTGGCCCGGGTCGCCGTGCAGGACCGCAAGGAACATACGCCCGATCCGCAGAAGTTCGCCATCTACGGTCCGAACCACTTCGTGCACGATTCCACCGACGAGGGCCGCGCCGCGAAACTCCTGGCGGACACCGGCGTCGACAAGACGGCGCACGTACAGGCCAGTTCGGTGTTCCGCGCCCGCGACGATGCCGGCGCCCAGCAGCTGCTGCCCGGCCTCATCACCGAGGCGGGCGACAAGTTCGACGCGATCAGCGCCCCCGATGACGTGCCGGGCGCGAAATGCCTGCGGCTCAACAGCAAAGGCGACAACGAGCGGGATTACAAATACCGCTGCTATGTCCAGTACAAGCGCTATGTCGGCCTGGTAACCAGCGACCGCGAACCCGACGTGCGGCAGAAGGTCGCCGCGCAATACGCGTTGCTGGCCAACAGCCTCTGACAGCCGATCGCGGAGATCGCCTGTAGCATCCTTCCCGGGAGTTAGCTCGGTGGAGGGGAAGCATGCGATTCGGCATGGGGTGGAACGCGGTCCGCATGGCGGGCGCGGTTGTTGTTCTAGCGCTGGGAACCAGTGCCTGTGGGTCCGAGCAGCCGGTGGCGGCCGCCGTCTTGCCGCCGGAACCGGTGGTCGACCTGAGCACTTTGGACGTGGGAAATCATCCGACCAATCCGCGTGATTACGGCCAGGTCAAGACGATTCAGCAGGCGAAGATCATCGAGGCCGAGCGGTTGGCCAACCACATTCCGCTCACCTCCGAGATCGATCCGCGCTTCGGTTACGGCCACAAGGTCAGTCTCACCTCGCGTGTGTTCTTCGACCCACGGCATTCGAACCTGGGCGACGCGATCAAGCTGGACAAATTCGCGGAGGTCGCACCGGATTTCGTCACCGGCTTCGCCAGCGGCGGCACCACCGACCAGAACATTCAGGGCATCGACCTGATGAATGTCGTGATGGTGTTCCCGGACGAGCAGAAAGCCGCCGAGATGGCGGTCGCGCTGGAACTGTCCGACCGCGGCTACAACGAGCAGAACGTACCGGTGGAGATTCCGAAATACCCGGCGGCCAAGGCCCATTGGATACCGACCAAACAATCCATCGGCTCCTGGTACGCGACCGGGAAGCTGGTCGTCTACAGCTGGGTCTTCGACTATCTGCGCCAGCAGGCCGAGGTGGTCGACCAGAACGAATTGGTGACCCTGGTGCAGAAGAGCCTCGACGCCGTCGTGCCCGCCGTCGCGAAATTCACGCCCACCCCGGTCGACCAGTTGATGAACCTGACGGTGGACATCGACGGGATGCTGGGACGGACGCTACCGAGGATCAATGAGGAGTTCGACACCGATCCGCCGGGTGTCTACACCGGCCTGGCCGGGCTGCACTTCAGCAGCACACCGAGCCGATCCCGGCCCGAATGGGAAGCCGCGGGCGTTGATCGCTATGCCCAGGATCAGGCCCGGGTCTATCGGGTTCGGGACCGCGCCGCGGCGGTTTCGCTGTTCGAGCAGCAAACCCGGCTGAACAAGCAACTCCGCAGCGCCGCCGGGCCGAAGAATCTGCCGCAGGCCAGATGCCACCAGTACATCGGCATGGACAAATGGGCGGTCCGGTTCTACTGTGCGGTCACCTATGACCGCTATACCGCGCTGGTCGCCTCGCAGCAGCTACCCGATGCGCAGCAGCGGATTTCGGCGCAGTACGCCCTGCTGGTGAACGCGAAATGAGAATCCTGACGCGACGCGGCGCGACCGCGATGGCCGTCGCCGGACTGGCCGTACTCCTGACCGCGTGCGGCTCGACCGTCACCGGGACCTCCACGCCGGGCGAAATCGATGTCCGCACCTTGAATGTCGGCAAGTACCCGACCGAGCCGTACCACGCGCACAACGAGGACTACGTCCCGCCGTTCATCGCCCTGCGCGACGTCGCCGCCATGCGGCTGGCCGACCACGTGGCGACCGCCTACGACATCGATCCGCGACTGAAAACCGGATACTGGCCCTACGTCATCAGCACCGGCCTGCTTCCCGAAGAACTCGGCAGCCCAGCGGTGCTCCAGCCGATCGCCGAGCGTCACCGTTTGCTCTACGGGCTGGTCTCGAACGGTTCCGACAAGAAGTTCAGCCTCACGACGGGGGCCGACGGCTGGCCGACGAAGTCCGATGCCGAGGAGACGGTCGTCGTCTCCATGGTCATGCAGTTCCCGGACGGCGAGCGCGCGAAGCAGGCGGCCGCCGAGTTCTACGCGGCCGACTTCGCGGCGAGCCCGGACAACCAGCCGGTCACGCTCCCGAAGAACACTGCCGCACAATCCTATTGGCGGCCTGGCCAGCCCTTCCTGCGCACCATGCAGGTCCGCGGCTCGTACCTGGTGGCGTTCTTGGTGTCCACACCCGGAACCGACCTCACGGCCTTGCAGGCCCTGGCCGACAAGTCCTACGAATCCCAGCTGCCGATGCTCGATCGCCTCGCGCCGATGACTCCGATCGAGGTCTTCCAATTGCGCTGGGATCCCGATCATCTGGCCTCCCGGGCATTGGATCCGAACGACTCCACACCGCGCCCCAGCTACAGCTCGCGGCTCGCCGTCTCCGGGCGGCAAGGCATGCTGCACTTCGCCCGAAACCGGGAGATCGCCAAAAGCGCGCTGGCAGCGTTGAACACCGACGCGCTGGCGATCCGCGAGGACGTCACGGTCGCGCGGACGCCGGACGCCGCGACCGCCCGCAAGATCGTCGCCGAGCTGACCGTCCCCTACGAGAAGGTCCGGGTGGCCGCGGCACCCGCGAACGTCCCGGATTCGGCGTGCGCGGAAACCAAGGATGCACGCTTCCGCAACGGCCATTTCACCTGTGTGGTGGCCTATCACGAGTACGTCGGGTTCGTCAGCGCCGCCAAGATCGATGACGTGCACCAGCGGGCGGCGGCACAGTACGCGCTGTTCGCGAACAGCTGAGGAGAGACAATGCGCCCAGGCACCGTCGTCGGCGGCTACCGGATCGAGGGGATACTCGGCGCCGGCGGCATGGGTACGGTCTACCTGGCCCGGCATCCCACGCTCCCCCGCACCGACGCCATCAAGGTGCTCAGCGCGGAGCACACGGCCGACGACGAATTCCGGGCCCGATTCGAGCGCGAGGCCAATCTCGCGGCGGGGCTGGATCATCCGAACATCGTCTCGGTGTACAACCGAGGCGAGGAACACGGCCAGCTGTGGATCGCGATGCAGTACGTGCGCGGCACGGATGTGGCCGCGGTCCTGGAACGCGACCCGCGCTCGATGAATCCCGTTCGCGCGCTGCGGATCATCACCGAGGTCGGCAAAGGTCTGGATTACGCGCACCGGAAAGGTCTGCTGCACCGCGATATCAAACCGGCCAACTTCCTGCTCGCGCACGAGGACGGCGACGAGGAACGGGTGCTGCTCACCGATTTCGGGGTGGCGAAATCCGCCGACGACGCCGGCGAGCTCACCCGGACCGGCACCTTCCTGGCCACCATCGCCTACGCCTCACCCGAGCAGCTCTCCGGCGAGCATCTGGATCCGCGCTCGGACATCTACAGCCTGGCCTGCTCGCTGTACAAGCTGCTGACCGGCCAGAACCCGTTCCCCGGCACGCAACCGGCGATGGTGATGATGGGCCATCTGCAGCAGCCGCCGCCGCGGGTGAGCGTCGCGAACCCGGGGTTGCCCGTCGCGCTGGACCACGTGTTCGCGCGGGCGATGGCCAAGAATCCGGCCGAGCGATATGCCACCTGCCGGGAATTCACCGACGCCGCCGCCCGCGCGCTCGGCGGCGAGGCGCCCCTCCACACCGCGCCGACTTTTCCGGTGCAGGCAGCGCCGGGAGCCGTCACTGATCGCTGGACGCCCGAGCCCGCGCGGACGGGCCGGTGGCTCGCGATCACCGCGGCCGCCGTCGTGGTCGTTCTGGCGGTCGGCGGCGGAATCTGGCTCGCCGGCCGGGACAGCTCCGGCGCCGCCACCGCGGCGCCGCCCTCGACCACCCGCCCGGTCAGCACGCTGCCGCCGAAAGAGCAAGCACGCAGCGATAATCCGAAATTCGCGGGCACCCCGATCCTGATGGTCGACATCACCGGAACCGGCCGCGAAGACGAACCCGACCTGGGCGTGTTCCTGCAGGGCACGGCCCCGGCCGGTTTCCTGGGCGAGCTCGGCTTCGTCTACAACCAGTATTTCGCGCCGCGACGCGACGAGAAGTCGCCGCGCGCGATCCCCAAGGACCAGATCAGCACCGCTTTCAACGCCGTCACCGGCGGCTACATCCTCGCCGTGCGCAGCGACGCCCGCGCCGGGGGCGGCGGTCTGCTCGGTCTGCCGCACAGCCTGCTCACCGCGAAGGCGACGGTGCTGGTCCTCGATGACGCGCAGGCGGTCAACGCCCTGCGCTACTGGTCCTCGGATTCCGAGCAGGTGCTGTTGAACAAGCTGGTTCCGGTACTGAAAGCGGGCGTGCAGTAGCCGCCGCTGCCGGGTCCGCGATTCCAGTAGGATCGCGGCAGCTGAACGAGCGAGCGGGGAGGAGCGTCGTGCCGAGGGGATGGCGTAGGGGCGTGCGGATTTGGGGATCCGCGCTCGCCCTGCTGGTTTCCGGATGCGCGACGGTGCCGGGGCAGGCGCTACCCGGCATGTCCCCGGTCGATCTGGCCCGGCTGAATATCGGCGCGTTCGAAGGCAAGCCGGTCGATACGGTGTCCGCGCCGGACACCAAGAGCGAGGTCTTCGCCATCGAATCCCGGCGCATGCTGGGCTATCTCGCCGCGCCCTACGAGGTGGACGCCGAACTGGCCACGCTCATGGACACCCGGCTGCTCGATGCCGGCAGCAGTGGGCTGTTCAGTGAAAACACCGGCGCGATGCCGCCGGCCTTCAAGCCGGTCTGGGAGCGGAACTACCTGATCGCCGGGGCCTTCACCACCCGTTCCAACAATCAGGTGCGCACCCTGAAGATCCTGACCGTCGGCCTGCTCCGCTTTCCCACCGAGGCGTTGGCGCGCACCGCCGCGGCCGAAATGGCTGCGGCTACCGAGGAACTCCAGCCCGGCCGCCACCCGATCGCCGTCGACGGCTACAGCGACATCCATGCCAGCTCGGCCGACGACACGCGCGGCTACCTCTACGCCGCCCGCGGCCCCGTCGTGGTGATGGCCAAAGCCACGCTGCCGGTGGCCGATCCGAGGGCTCTGGGCACGCAGTTGAAGAAGACCTTGGATCTGCAGTTCGCGAAGCTCGACCGGTTCACCCCGACTCCGGTCGACGACATCCTCGACCTTCCCCTCAATCCCGACGCGATGCTGCGCCGCGCACTCCCGCCGGCCAAGGAAGAGAGCGATTTCGACGTGCGCGCGGAACTCGTCGCGGTCTACGAACCGTCGGCGCACCTGCACCTGGAACGCGGCGGCGCGGAACTGAAGCAGGCCTTCGAAGACGACGGCGTCGATCTCGTCGCCCAGAACGCCGGAACCGTGTACCGCACCAGAGATCTCGCCGCCGCCTTCCACCTCCAGCAGGTGCTGCTGCGCCTGGGCCGCAACGACGAGATCATCGACCGTCCCCCGCCGCTCGCCGACGCCGGATGCGTGAAACTCGATGCCGAGGAACCCATCCTGAGCCTGGAGTACCTGTGTGCCGTGGTGTACGGCCGCTACGTCGCGGTCGTCGGCTCCAAGGGCAGAGGCGGCGACCGATTCGACGCCACCCTCTATCAACGTGCCGCCGCGCAGTATTCGATCCTGGCGAAGAGCGAATGAGCGCCCGCTCGCTCCGGGTCGCGCTCGCGAGCGCGGTCGTCCTCAGCCTGCTCGCCGGATGCGGCGGCAGCGGTTCCGACGCCGGCGGCCCGGCCGCACCATCGAAACTCGATCACGGAAACTATCCAACGGTCCCCCGCGACCTGGAGAAGGAACGGACTCCCGAAACCGGCGCGATTCAGGAAGCCATTCGTCTGGCCGGCTTCGTACCGTTGCCGATGGACCTGGACAACCGCCTGGTCTTCGGTACCGCCGGCACGAAAAAGCTGACCGCGCAGCATCCTCCGGTCGGCTGGGTCGACCCGAACGACAAATTCGCCGAGGTCGTCCCCGGGCTCATCGCCGGCTGGCGCACCAAGGGCTCGCGCCGCACGCAGGCCCACCTCGGCCTCAACGTCGAATTATCGCTGCTGCGTTTCGGTTCCGCGGAGCAGGCGACGCACGCGATGAACGTCCTCCCCGGCGAGACGCACAAGAAGTACCCGCCGAAAGGCCCACTGGAGATCCCCGGCTACCCCGGCCAGACCTTCCACACCCAGTTCGACGCGGTCGAGAGCTGGATCGCCCGCGGCGACCTGCTGGTCAAGATCTACGTCTCCAACGCTCTGGCGGTCCCACCCGATCCCGCTCCCCTGCTCGACACCGCCAAACGGTTCCTGGACAAACAGTTCGAACTGCTGAAGGGCTACACCCCCACTCCCGTCGACAAACTGCCGGACCTCCCCGTCGATCCCGAAGGCCTGCTCGCCCGCACCCTCCCGGTGGACAAGCCCGGCACCTACGACGACCCCACCGGCGTCTACCCCGTCGCCGCCGAACTCCACCTGCGCACCCGCCCCGACCTCATGCGCCGCACCTATACCGACGCCCGGGTCGACCTGATCGCCACCGCCGGCTCCCAGCTCTACCGCACCGGCGACCCCGCGGCCGCCCAGCGCCTGCTCGCCGCCCTCACCGCCGCCGTCCCCACCGACTTCGCCCCCTACGACAGCCCACCCGGCCTGCCCGACGCCAAGTGCTTCAAGAAACGCATCGGCGTCAGCCTCACCTGCTACCTGACCTATGAACATCTGCTGGCCGAAGTCGTCGCCGCACAGCCGCAAGACCTGAACCAGAGGCTCGCCGCACAGTACAAACTGCTGGTACACGGGCGGTAGGGCGGTCACGTAAGATCGCGGCGAGATCTGGAAGGAGGGGGAGAGTGGTATTCGGGGGAAGGGGCCGAGGGAGGCTACCGGCGCTACTCGCCGTTGTCCTCGTCGCCGGGGTGGGCTGCTCGGCTGTGACGGTCGCGGGCAATCCGCAACCCGCGATGACACCGGTCGATCTGGCGATTCTCAAGACCGGACCGCATCTACGGGAACCGAGCGAATTCGACCCGGATATCAACACCATCGGAGATCTCCGCCGGCTCGAGGCCCGCCGGATGCTCAACAATCTGGCCCTGCCGACCGATATCGACAGCGAGATCTCCGAGGTCGGCACGGTAGAGCTCTTCACCCACGCGACCTCGCCCTGGGATCTCTCGGTTCTCCCCGAGAAATACCAACCCGCCGCTGTCGACAACAACCTCCTGGTCGGGGCCTACGTGTCCCGCATCAACGAAAGCCTGCGCAAACGGAAAAAGCTGATCATCTCGCTACTGCGGTTTCCCACGGCCGCGCAGAGCCAGAAGGCGGCGGCGGACTTCGATGCGATCACCAACGCCGAGAACAATCGGCACCCGCTCGTGATCGAGGGATACCCCGAAGCACGCACTTCTTCCGCCGACGACGTCACGTCGCTGACGTTCATGCCCCGCGACAATTTCGTCGTTCTCGTGAACGCGGGTGTGCCCCAGCCGGATCCAGCGGCGCTCGCGACGGTGGTCAAGAAGACGATCGACCGGCAGCTCACGCTGCTGCGAGATTTCCGGCCCATGCCGTTCGACGATCTGCTGGATATCCCGATCGATCCGGACAGCATCCTCCGGCGCGCCCTGCCGAAGTCTCCCGACAACAGCGACCCATTCCTCGTGAAATGGGACTTCGGCGCCATGTCCCCCGCCGCGGAACTGCACTACGAACGCAATCCACTCGCCGTGAAGGCGGCGTTCGAAGCGAGTGGGGTCGACCTGATCGGCCGCCGGGGCGGGATCGTGTATCGCACCCGCGATCTCCCGGGCGCGTACCACTTGCAATCCGTTCTGGTGAAGACCGGAAAGAACGACGAGGTACTACCGGCACCGCCCGGCCTGCCCGATACCCGGTGCATCCGGCTGGACGTGGTCGACGAGATTCGGAACTTCGATGAGATGTGCGCTGTGATCCGTGGCCGATATGTCGCGCTGGTTTTCACGAAGTCGAGAATCGGCGGCGGCGTCAATCCGGATCTCTATCAGCGCGCCGCTGCCCAGTACTCGATTCTCGCGAACAGTGAGTGAGGACGCCGTGCGCCTACGAAAGTTCCTCGTCCTCGCCATGGCCACCGCCACGCTGTCGACCGCCGGTTGCGGAGGCGACGACAACACATCCAGCCCCGGCATCGATGTCACGAAAATCGATTCCGGAAACTTTCAAGCCATGCCCTGGGATGTCGAGAAGACCCGGACGCAACTGACCGGTGTCGCACTCGAGGACGTACGGATCAGCAACTCCATGGCCCTGCCGTTCGAGATCGACGGCAGGTACCCCTATCAACGGTTGGTGTCTCCCGAACGGCGCGTCACCGCCAGCACCCTGCCGGAAATCCATTCGCTGAGCACGGAGGAAGTCCGGGAGCTGTCAGCGGGATTCATCGCCGGCGCCGATACCAGCGCCGAGCGGCGACAGATCTCACCCCTGCTCAGTAGCTATATCGAGATGACGGCGCTGCGCTTTCCGGATGCCGCCCAGGCCGCGGCAGCGACACTTCGGATCGCCGACCGGCAAGCCACGAATCTGCCCGGGGAAACTCTCCAGGTGCCCGATTTCCCGCAGGCTCGCGCGAAATGGTCCGCGAGCAAGAAGTACATGGACGCCTGGCTGACGCAGGACGCGATGGTGCTGTACGTCCACATCGGGGACCCTGCCAACGACCCGCCGGACTTGGCTGCGCTCCTCGGATTGGTGCGGCACGCCTTCGCCGGGCAGACCGAACGTCTGAAGGGCTACACGCCGACACCCGCCGACCAACTCGGGTCGTTGCCGATGGACACCGATGGGCTACTGAGCCGGACCTTGCCCTGGGATACGCAACAGCAGCGCAACAAGCAGTGGGATCAGTCCGCGATCATGCCGCCGCAAACCGCGCTGCATTTCGATATGCGGCCGGCGTTGACCAAGGCCGCGTTCGACGATGCCGGAGTCGATCTCGTCGCGTACGCGCAATCGCGGATCTATCGGACCCGGGATTCGGCCGCCGCGGCCCGCCTGGTGTCGGCGCTGATCGATCAGCGCTCGGAAGGCTGGCAGCCGATGGACAGCCCGCCGAATATGCCCGGAGTCCGTTGTGTGACAACCAAACCGATGAGCTTCGGTGCCGACCGCTACCCTCCGACCTGCTTCCCCACCTACGGGAAGCTCGTCGCGCAGGTCGCCGGGAAGAACGTCCAGGAACTCCAGCAGAAGGCCGCCGCACAGTACAAGCTACTTGCCTACGGGGACGCATGAAGCTCACCAACGGATCGAAACCGGCCAGAGCCGCCGGAGCGCTGCTCATGGCCGCGGCCCTGATCGCCGGGGCCGTCGCCTGCGGCTCGGAGGTGCCCGGCACCGCGGTCCGCCTCCAACCCGACCTGTCGAAAATCGATGTCGGCAACTATCAGTCCAAGCCCCGGCACATCGGAAACGCCAAGAACGAGAAGCAAGCTCGGGCGCGCGAAGCGCAGCGCCTGGCCGATTTCGTCCTCCTGCCGTACGAGGCCGATCCGGCCTATGTCGAGGACTCCTGGGGTTTGCGGTCGCACATCGTGCTGAACCGCAAGACGCTCGGCAATCTGGTCATCAACGACACCTTCGACGAGGTGGCCCAGGCATTGGTGTCCGGCTGGGTCAATGCCTGGAGCACCGCCCCCAATGGCGAAGACAAGCGTCGCACGGCGAATATCGCCGTGCTGATGTTCCCGGACGCCGCGACCGCACAGGAGGTGGGTCCGGCGCTGGAACACGACGACTTCACCTATAACCGGGAGAATCAGCCGGTTGCCATCGCCAGGCCCGGCACCACCGCGCACTGGCGGCCGGGTGTCTCCTCGATCGGTTCCTGGACCGTCCATGATCGGTATGTGGTGTTCGTCAAGGTCACCGACGACACCACGGCGCCCGATCTGCCCGCGCTGATCGGGCACGTCGAGCGGATGGTCGACGCGCAGCTGCCACTGCTGGACAAGTTCCAGCCGACGCCGGCCGCGGAGCTCCTCCGCGTCCCCCTCGATCCGCCCGGTGTGCTGGGGCGCACGCTACCCAGCAATCCGGAGTTCCCGAACCGCGCGGAACCGGACGGCTTCTACACCGGCCGCGGTGCCATGACGCTGTTCGCCCGTGCGGACCCGAATACCTTGCCGACGCTGACCGACAGTGAGATCGAGTTCGTCTCCTTCGGCGACGCCGTGGTTTTCCGCGGTCGGACCGCCAAGGGCATCGACGCGCTCTGGGACAAATGGAAGCTGTCGAAAGACCTCGAGGAGAACGAAAAACTCGTCGATCCACCCACCGGCCTCGCGGAGAATGCCGAGTGCCGCGCCGAATACACCGGCTCCGGCGAAGACAAAAGGCTGGCCGGGCACCTGTGCATGCTGCGGATCGACCGCTACATCGTCCAAGCCCGCAGCAAGCAACTGCAAGACCTGCACCAGAAGATCTCCGCGCAGTTCGCCCTGCTGACCACTGCCTGATCGAGCGCGGCCCGAATAGCGAGTCGTATCCGGGGCAGCGGCTTGCTAGATTTCTCCGGAGCGCTCGTGCTCGGCGCGTTCGACATCGTTTAGGAGGACCGAATGGCGTTGCGGCCCGGCGCGATCGTGGGTGGGTACCGGGTTATTCAGCAGCTGGGTAGCGGCGGCATGGGCACGGTGTATCTGGCTCAGAACCCGATCCTCCCCCGGCGCGACGCCTTGAAGGTACTCAGCTCCGAGCTGTCCGAGGACGCCGAATTCCGCGCGCGGTTCGAGCGGGAAGCCAATCTTGCCGCAGGACTGGACCATCCGAACATCGTCGCGGTGTACAACCGTGGCGAGGAGGACGGCCAGCTCTGGATCGCGATGCAGTACATCGAGGGCACCGACGCCGCCGAGGAGGCGAAGAAGGGGCCCTCGGTCATGACGCCGCAGCGCGCGTTGCGAATCGTCGCCGAGGTCGGCAAGGGCTTGGACTACGCGCACCGGCGCGGGCTGCTGCATCGCGACGTGAAGCCCGCCAACTTTCTGCTCTCCGCGCCCGAGGAGGGCGACGAGGAGCGGGTGCTGCTCACCGACTTCGGCGTCGCCAAGTCCGCCGAAGACGGGCAGGATCTCACGCAGACCGGAAACTTCATGGCGACGGTGGCCTACGCGCCGCCCGAGCAGCTGGTCGGCACCAGTCTGGACCCGCGCGCCGACATCTACAGCCTGGGCTGCGCTTTCTTCAGGCTGGTGACGGGCCAGAACCCGTACCCGTCGACCATGCCGGCGGTAGTCATGATGGGTCACCTGCACGAGCCACCGCCGAAGATCAGCGCGGCCCGGCCCGGGCTGCCGCCGGCACTCGACGGCGTGATCGAGAAAGTCATGGCCAAGGACCCGGCCGACCGGTACGCGACCTGTCGCGAATTCGTAGTGGACGCGCAGGCCGCGCTGTACGGCACGCCCGCTCATCACCGCGCGCCCGGCTACGAGACCGATCCGCGCGCGACGCTGCCGTCGTATTCCAACACCTGGAGTCCGGCGGCCGGGCATCCGACCGAGCCGCACACGCCGGTTCCCGGTTACCGCGAGCCGCACACACCGGTTCCCCCGTACAACTCGGCGCCGCCTCCGACCGACCCGCGCGCCGCTCATCGGGCGGCCACCGAGAAAACAGATCAGTCCCTGGTGACGACGGCCCGCAACGGCCATTCCGGATCTTCGTCGCGTTCACGGAAATTGCTGCTGCCCGTCGTCCTCGGTGTGGTTGCTCTACTCGCGATCGCGGCGGGCACCTTCTTCCTCACCCGAGGGGGCGGCTCGCCGGGCGGCGGGGGTAGCACGCTTGCCGATATTCGCGAGCAGAACCCGGCATTCGAAGGCAAGACGGTCACCGCGTTCAATTACGGGAACGCGACCTTGTCCGTGGTGCTCAATCCGAGTTCACAGGCCAAATTCCTCACCGATATCGGATTCCGGTACAGCACGAAGTACAAGGCCGTCGGAGACGAGAAATCGCCTCGGCAGGTGTCGGTCACCGGCTCTTCGTCCGATGTCGATTCCGAAGTGATCGTCGTGTTCCGCACCGACAAGGACGCTGGAAACGGCGGCTTCCGCGGGTTGCCGACCGGCCTGGCCAACAGCTCCGCGAAGGTCGTGGTCGTGGACGAGTTGAGCACGGTACAGGCATTCCAGGTCTGGACCGATCAGTCGCAGGGCGTGCTGGCCGACAAGCTCGTCCCGGTAATCGCCAAAGTGGTGAAGTAGACCTCCCCCGCGCTTCGCGCCGCTATCCTGGCCACGAGTCGGTGACCTGGGGATAGCGGCTATTGCGCTCGGTAATCGCTGTAGCGCGAGGAGATCGCATTCGGTAGGGTAAGCCCCAGCCAGCCCACTCGCGGACAAGTTGTAGCGAGCAGGGGGAAGGAGGGGATCACGCGCTGGCTAGCGACCGATGCGACGGCACCGCGGTCGAGATGTCCGGGGGGATCTCATCTAGACCCCCGTCCTCGGTGTAGCTGGTCGACTTTCGCGCCGGGCCACGAGCCGCGACAACCTCCGCCAAATCTCTTTGGAACTGGATGGAACCGATCGGGCCCAGGACGCGTCCAACATTATGAAACCGGTCAACTGACACCTCGGATGTTGACAGTGAGCAGGAGGAGGAAGCCCGGATGGGTAACCAGCAATTCGTTGCAACTACTGATGAGATCAATGCGAAGGCGAAAGAGTTCCAGGAGCAGCACGATCGCCTGATGGCCTCGATCCGGACGCTGAAGAGCGATGAGGACAACGTCACCAACGGCGCCAACTGGCAAGGCGCGGCGCGTGACGCCTTCAACGCGTTCATGGAGCGGTACTACGTGCAGGCCGACAAGATGAACGACAAGCTCATGGAGACCGCGGACAAGCTCTTCAAGATGAGCAACTCGTTCGACGAGAACGTCAACGACCACGCCGCGAAGGTCCAGGCTCAGATGTCGAGCCTCGATCTGCCCGCGCTCTGATCTCCAGACTTATTCTCACTCACTAGGAGCTACACATGAGCAAGCCTATCTCCGCGAATTTCGAGGGTGTCGAGGCCGGCGCGCAGCAGATCGTCAAGCGCGCCGAGACCATCGGTCAGGAACTCCAGGACTTCCACTCGAAGGTCGACGCGTTCTTCCAGACCCAGGGTGGTGCCGCCAAGGAGGCCGCGCAGCAGTTCCAGGCCACCTGGAACAACCACGTCCGTCAGCTGAACGAGACCCTGAGTGGCGCGGGCACCCTGGTCAGCACCGGTAACTCGGAGCTGCAGAGCACCGACCAGGCCATGGCCAACCTCTTCTGACATCCGCTCAGAACACTATTCAGGCCCCCAGCTCATGCTGGGGGCCTGAGTTGTTCTCGGGGGCGGCATACGGCGGCTCGTCCGCCTCGACTATGCCGCCGGGCACTTCCCAGTAGTCCTGGTAGGTCGGCTCGACGAGCAGCACTCGATCCGACTCGTCGACGAACAAGGCGCCGGCGCCGATTCGTTTGCGCGGCAGCGATCTTGCGTAGTGGGCGAGTTCGGAGTCCATGCCGCACAACACTATTCGACCGGCACCGCCGACTACTCCGGCATGATATGCACCGAGCCGGTGAGCTTCTCGCACGTCTCCTTCAGCTGGTCCCAGCCGTTGTCCTTGTACTGGCAGCCGATATTGGCCTGCACGCCGTATTCCACCAGGACGAACCAGCGGACGGTGGAGCCGTCGCCGGGCTTTTCCAGGTAGGACAGGCCCGAGCGGCCGCCGAAGACGACGTCGCGGCGGAGGTCGCTGAGGCTCGGCTTGGCCTTCATCTTCGATTCCAGGTCGGCGGCGACCTGGCCGTAGCCGGCGCCGGGGGCGACCTTGGTCTGGGTCAGCGTGATGCGCTGTTTGGTGCCGTCGAACGGGGTCAGTTCGACGCGGCTGCCGTCGGCGGCGGGCTTGATGGTCCACAGGTCGGGGCCGACGAAGCTGAGGCGGCCGAACTTCTCCTGGCCTTCCGGGCCGGGCGGGGCCGGCTTGTCCGAGGGGCCGGGGCCGGGCGGCGGGGCGGCGCTGGTGGCGGCTACGGCACTGGTCGTGACTTGCGCGACCGGATCGCCCTCGTCTTTCCCGCCGCTCAGCAGCGCCACGGTGGTGATGGCGCCGATCACCAGGACGAGAACCGCTGCGACAGAACCGAATATCAGCGCGGTCTTGCGGCGCTGCGGGGCCTGCTGGGCGGCCGCGCGTTCGCGCAGCGGCTGCATCCATTCGTTGGACGGCATGACCGGGGCCTGCGGCTCCGGGAGGCGCTCGGGCTCCACCTGCTGCGGGCCGCGTACCAAGTCCACTCCTGAGATCGGCCGCAGATCCACCTCTGGTCCGCAGCTGTGTTGCACAACCGACCTGATCAGGTCGAGCTTGGCCGGGTCGGCGACGCCCAGGATCTGGACGACGTCGGCGGGGCGGCCGTCCAGCAGCCGGGCCAGGAGATCACCCAGCCGATCCAGCGCGGTCGGTTCGAGCCCGTTTCCCGCGAGGGTGAGTTCGGGTTCGAACTCGGTGGATTCGATGTGCACGCCCTGATGACTGCGCACCACGGTGGTCGCCGTCGTGGACACCGAGCCGAATTCCACGACCACGGTGCGGCGGCTGCGGGCGGTGCCCTCGTCGGCGGAAACCGCGCGAAATGCGGTGTCCTCGAACACGACCTCGTGCGCGAAGCGCCGCACGGCATCGTCGAGCATGCCGCGGCGGGCCGAACCCCACTCGGTCGGGCAGACCACCGTGACCTGATCGCACGGGGTGGCGACGCCGAGGTTGTCGAAGATGGTGCCGACGATGTGGGTCAGCGACTCGACCACCGTGGGCACCCGGGGTAGCAGCGCGATGCGGTCCGCGGGGACGAACTGCACCGCGGAGGACACCTGGGTCGGGGGCGCCAGCGACTCACCGACGACCAGATTTCCGTTGCTGCCCAGCACGATCGAGGGCGGCACGTTCCAGTGGGTGGCGGGACCGACAGCCCACACGCGGGTGTCGGTCACCACCAGTTCGACTCGCGACATCACTCGGCCTGCGGCATCCAGGCGGTCTGGATCAGGCCCTGGGCGTTACGCGTGATGAAGGTGCCGCGGCCGGGCGGCAGGATGCTCGGGCGCACCGTCCCCAGCAGCACACCTTCGTCCTTCGGGCAGCTCATCAGCAGACCCGCGGAACCGAGATCCTTCATCCGCGCCAGCGCGCCGCCGTACATGGCGCGACCGGCGCCGCCCGCGCGGCGCGCGATGATCAGGTGGAAGCCGACATCGCGGGCGTGCGGGATGTATTCGACCAGCGGCGAGACCGGGTCGCCCATCGACGTGGCGACCAGGTCGTAGTCGTCGATGATCACGTACAGCTCCGGGCCGGTGAGCCAGGCGCGGTCCCGCAGCTGCTGCGGCGTCACGTCGGCGGGGGCCTGCCGCTTCTCCAGATACCCGGCCAGATCGGCCATGTTCTGGGTGAACTTCGGTGCGGTGGAACCGTATCCGGCCTGGTACCCCTCGGGGATCAGGCCGAGCAGGCCGCGCCGGTAGTCGCCGACGATGAATCGGGCGGTGTCCGGTGTGTTGACCGCCGCGATGCCCTCGATGATCGAGCGCAGCAGCGTCGTCTTCCCGGATTCGGTGTCGCCGAGAATGATGAAGTGCGGCGTCTCGTTGAAATCGAGATACACCGGCGCCAGCTCGGCTTCGTTGATGCCGATCGGAATCCGCATGTTGCGGCGGCTCCGATCGATCTGGGACGGGAAGTTGCCGGCCGCCGCGAGCAGCTGCTCGCGGTGCAGCACCTCGGGCAGCATGCGCGCCGCGGGCGCCGGGCGGCCGGGGGTGAGGCGGGCGATCGTCGAAACCGCTTCCTGCACGGCCTGACCCAAGGTCTCCGGGTCGGAGCTGCCGTCGATGCGCGGCAGGCCGGTCAGCATGTGCAAGGTCTCCGGCGTCATACCGCGGCCGGGGCGGCCCTGCGGGACCAGGGCCGCGAACTTACGGCCGAAGTCGGAGTCCATCGGGTCACCGAGGCGCAGCTCGATGCGGGTGCCGATCTGGTCCTTGAGCGCGGGCCGGGCCTCGGCCCAGCGGGCCAGCGCGATGACGACGTGCACACCGTAGGACAGACCCTGCACGGCCAGGTTCATGATGGGCTGCTCGAGCGGATCGAAATCCTGGCGGATCGAGCCGAAGCCGTCGATCACCAGGAACACGTCACCGAAGGGGTCCTCGTGCGCGCCCGCGGCGGCGGGGCTGGAAGACGGATCCAGCGAACGGAGCCGCCGGAACTCGGCCATCGACTCGATGTTCAACTGCCGGAAGCGCAATTCGCGCGCCCGCACGATGGCGGTGGCCTCGGCGACGGTGCGCCGGACCTTGTCCTCGTCCATGCGGCCCGCGACCGAACCGACGTGCGGCAGGCCCTCGAGGCTGGCCAGGGTGCCGCCACCGAAATCGAGGCAGTAGAACTGCACCTGCTCGGCGGTGTGGGTCATCGACATCGACATGATCAGCGTGCGCAGGGCCGTCGACTTGCCGGACTGCGGGCCACCGACGATCGCCACGTTGCCGCGCGCGCCGGACAGGTCCACCACGAGGTTGTCGCGGCGCTGATCGTAGGGCCGGTCGACGATGCCGATCGGGGCGCGCAGGCTCGCGATCGCGGAGTACTCGCCGGTCAGGATCGAGCGCGGGTTCAGGACGTCCAGCGTGGGCGCCTCGTCCAGCGGCGGCAGCCAGATCTCGTGCGCGGGGCGGCCGTGGCCGCGGATGCGCGAGACGAGCATGTTGACGTTGGAGATCTGCTCGCCGTCTTCGTTGATGTGCTCCGTCTCCTCGTCCGCGCCGGACGAGGTGGGCAGCGGCACCCGGTCGATGGCCCGGAAGTCCACGTGGTGCGCGGTGAAAGGCCGTGCCTTGACGTCGATTTCGCCGCCCGCGACACCCGCCTGGGTGACATCGCGCTGCGAACCGCCGCCGACGTAGGGCCCGGAGACATAGGACGCCTGGAAGCGCTGGATCTCGCCCGAGTCGGACTTGAGGTAACCACCACCGGGGATGCCGGGCAGGTTGTAGGCGTCGGGGACGCCGAGCACCTGGCGGGATTCGTTGGCGGAGAAAGTCTTCAGGCCGATCCGGTAGGACAGGTGCGATTCCAGGCCCTTGAGCTTGCCCTCCTCCAGCCGCTGCGAGGCGAGCAGCAGGTGCACGTGCAGCGAGCGGCCCAGGCGGCCGATCATCACGAACAGCTCCGCGAAATCCGGGTGCTGGGTGAGCAATTCGGAGAACTCGTCGAGCACCACGAACAGCGCGGGCAGCGGGTCCAGGTCGGCGCCGGCGGCGCGGGCCTTCTCGTACTCGGAGACGTTGGCGAAGTTGCCGGCTTGGCGCAGCACTTCCTGGCGGCGGTTCATCTCGCCGGCCAGCGCGTCGCGCATACGGTCGACGAGGTCGGCTTCCTCTTCCAGGTTGGTGATGACCGCGGCGACGTGCGGCACGCCGTCCAGGCCGAGGAAGGTCGCGCCGCCCTTGAAGTCGACCAGGACCAGGTTGAGCTGGTCCGGGGAGTGCGTCGCGAGCAGCGAGAGCACCAGGGTGCGCAGGAATTCCGACTTACCGGAACCGGTCGCGCCGATGCACAGGCCGTGCGGGCCCATGCCGCTCTCCGCGGCTTCCTTGATGTCCAGTTCCACCGGCAGGCCGTCGGCGCCGACGCCGAACGGGACGCGCAGGCGTTCCCGCCCGTAGCGCGGACGCCAGGCGTGCTCGGGGTTGAAGGTGCCGATGTCGCCCAGGCTCATCAGCTGGGCCCAGGTCGAAATGACCTCGGCCTCACTGGATTCCACGTCGCTGGACTTCTGCGTGGCGGCCCGGTACGGCGCCAGGCGGCGGGCCACCTGCTGGGCCTGCTGGCTGCTGATCCGGTCGATGGTGGCGAAACGTTCCTGGTTGCCGGTGGCGCCGCGGCCGATGCACTCACCATTCTCGATGACCATCTTGATGCCGCGCGAAACCGCCAGGCGCGGAGCGTATCCGCACAGGTCGATGATGGTGACGCCCTCGTAGCCGGACTCGCGCAGCTGATCGTCCTCGGCCTCGAGCAGGCCGCCGTCGACCACGATGACGATATGCACCAGGTTCGCGTTGGCGGGCTGGTTGCGCGAGTAGCGCACGCGGGTGGCCAGCAGCGGGTGCAGGCTGGCCATGGCTTCGCGGATGGAGCCGTAGAACATGCGCTGGGTGCCGATGCCGTCCTGGGCATCCGGGTGCTGGGTGTGCGGGAGCCACTTGGTCCACTCCCACTCGCGGGCCGTGTCCGGGCCCGCGACGATGGCGACCAGCACCTGGTCGGGCGCCTGGAACATGCACAGCTGCAACAGCATCGCGCGCGTCATGTCGCGGGCTTCGGCGCGGTCGCCGTCCAGCGCGATGGTCGCGAAGCCCTTCACCGCGATGGCGGTGGGCAGATCGGGGACCGTGGAGTGCGCGCGCACGAAGCGCCGCAGCGACACCGCGGCGATGGGTTCGAGCTCCTCGACCGGGCCGGTTTCCGGCGCGACCAGGCGGGTGGCCAGGCGCTGGCCGCCGATGCCGATGCGGGCGTGACAGAAATCCTTGTCGCCGGCGCGGCGCTCCCACATCCGGCTGGTGCCGGCGAGCATCCAGATCAGCGCCGGTTCGGGATGGCTCCACTCCACGGAAGCGCGCTGCTGCGTAGCGGTTTCGTTGACGTCGCGGCGGACCTGATCGAGGTAGCGCAGATAGTCTTTGCGATCCTCGTTGGCCTCGGCCGCCTTCTGCCCCTTGCCCCCGCCCTGACCGGCGAACATGCCGACCATCGAGAACATCATCATCATCGGGAACATCATGGTCATCGGGTTGGAGCCGATCGAGCCCAGACCGCCCTGATTGGTGATGAGCAGCGCCATCATGCCGACCATGCCGACGATCATGACGACCGGCATCATCTTGCCGAGCAGGTTGCCCGGTGTCACCCGGGGGATCTCGGGAGGTGGCTGCAGCGTGACTTCGCCGCCGGGTGTACGTGGCATCTCCCGACGCGCACGCCTCTGAAACCGGACAGTACTCACGACCGAACCTCGCTAGCGCTCGGCTCGGCCGAGAGTACTGGCGTAGCTGTGTTTATCGACCGCTCGCTGCGCTCGCTCATGCTGAAGCGAATCCCCCTCTTGAAAAGCTTGCGACTTCGGCCTCAGTGTAGAGGCGGCCGTCGACCTGTCGTAGAGTACGACCAGCATTCTGCTGCCCAGGTGATGGGTACGCAAGCTCGCCTGCTGCGTGCGAGCCTGCGGAAAGACAGAGGTTAGACCGATTTGGGGGAAGCTTGACGCACGCGCGACTTGACCACATCGAAGAAGACTCCTCGCGCGGAATCGTCCGTGCGCCGGATCTGGCGCGAGTCACCATTCTGGCGAAACACACCCAGGTGGATATGGCGATCCCGGTGGACGTTCCCGTCGCCCTGGTGATCCCCAGCGTCGTCGACATGGTCGCCCAGCACAGCCGTTCCAACGACTTCGACAACGAGGGCGAGCGCTTCGAGCCCGCCGAGTGGGTACTCGCCCGCATCGGTCATCCCCCGTTCTCCAACTCGCTCAGCCTCGGCGAGCACGGGGTGCGCGACGGCGAGTTACTCATGCTGGAATCGGCCTCGCAGACCGCGCCGGTTCCGCTGTTCGACGACATCATGTACAACGTCGCGATCGCCGACGCCGACCACTACCGCAGCTGGACGCCCAAGACCGCGCGGATCACCGGATCGGTCCTGGCCGCGCTGACGATGATCGTCGGCTGCCTCGGCCTGCTGCTCTCGCCCGAGGCGATGCCGGAGTGGGTCAGCGGCTCCATCGCCCTGGGCATCGCGATCCTGCTGGTCGTGGCGGGCATGGTGCTCAGCCGCATGTACGGCGACACCGCGACGGCACTGGTACTCGGGGGATGTGCGCTGCCGGCGGCGTTCACGGCGGGCATGCTCTACGTCCCCGACCATTACGGCTGGGCCCATCTGCTGCTCGGCTCGGTGCTGCTGGGCGCGACAGCGATCCTGGCCTGGCGCGTGACCGGCGTCGGCCTGGCCCTGTTCATCGGCGCGGCCACCCTCGCGGTGTACGCGGTGCCCGCGTCCCTGGTCGGACTGCTCACCGATCAGTCGACCAAGGCGATCGGCGCGGTGGCCGCCGCGCTCGGGCTCGCGGGTCTGTCGCTCTCGCCGCGCATCTCGATGCTGCTCTCGAAGCTGCCGTTGCCCCCGGTCCCCTCCCCCGGCACCCCGATCGACCCGACCGAGGACGACCCGGACGACCATCGCGCGCTGCCCACCATGGAGGCGCTGCGCCAGAAGTCCGAACGCGCCCGCATGTACCTCGGCGGCCTGGTCACCGCGACCACGCTGATCACCGTGGTCGGCGCGCTCACCGGCACCGACCCGGCGGCCGGCGGTCCGTACTGGCCCGGCATCTCCCTGGCCCTGGTGTGCGCGGCCGTGCTGATGTTCCGCAGCCGCACCTACGCGGGCGCCGAGCAGGCGGTGGTGCTGATCGTCGGCGGCGCGTCCATCGTGCTGCTCATGCTCGTCGGCGCGAGCCTGGAAATGGACATGCCGCTGGCCGTCTTCGGCGCGGCCATGCTGATCCTGGTGGTGGCCCTGATCCTCGGCATCATCATCCCGAACCAGGAGGCCACGCCGCCGATGCGGCGCGGCGTCGAACTGCTCGAATACGCCTTCGTGGCCGCCGTGCTGCCGCTGGTGTTCTGGGTGGCCTCGCTCTACTCGCTCGTGCGCGGACTGTGAAGGGTTCACTACGGGTCGTCGCGGTCGCGGCCACTCTGGGGTTGAGTGCTTCCTTCGGGATCGGGGCCGATGCCGGTGTGGCGCTGGCGGATCGGCCGCCGACCGTGAATCCGGCACTGCGACCGGCGGGCGATCCGGCCGTCCCGCCGGACAAGACGGAGCGTCCGTCCACCGGCACCTGCAACAGCACCGTCAAGGGCGGCGAGGGCACCTCGATTCCGACCGCGCAGCGCTCGCTGGATCTGGAGCGCGCCTGGAAGTTCTCCAAGGGCGCGGGGCAGGTCGTGGCGGTCATCGATACCGGCGTGGTGCGGCATCCGCGGCTGCCCGGCCTGATGGCCGAGGGCGATTTCGTCGCGAATCCCGGTGACGGCACCGAGGATTGCGACGCCCACGGCACCTTCGTCGCCGGGATCATCGCGGCCTCGCAGGTCGAGGGTCAGGGCTTCGCGGGGGTCGCCCCGGAGGCCCGGATCATGACGATCCGCCAGACCAGCACCAAGTATCAGAAGGAAGGCGCCTCGCGCGACAAGCCCGCCGACGCCCTGCCCGAGGGCTACGGCTACGTCAGCACCATGGCCTCGGCCGTGGTGCGCGCGGTCGACAAGGGCGCGACGATCATCAATATCTCCGAGGTCTGGTGCGGTCCGCAGAACGACGCGGACGGCGTGCTCGGCGCGGCGCTGCAGTACGCGGTGGAACGGGACGTGGTCGTCGTCGCGGCGGCGGGCAACACGGATACCTGCAAGACCGAGAACAAGGTCATCGATCCGCTGAATCCCACCGCGGATCCGTGGAGCAATGTCAGCCTCAATGTCGCCCCGGCCCGCTGGGACGAGTACGTGCTGTCGGTGGGTTCCATCGACTCCAACGGCGCACCGTCGAAGTTCACCGTCGCCGGGCCGTGGCTGAGTGTGGCCGCGCCCGGCGAGAACATGACCTCGCTCAATCCGATCTTGGACGACAAGGGTCAGTGGGGCACCTCGATCGGCAAGCTGAACGAGCGCGGGGAGCAGTCGCCGATCAGCGGCACCAGTTTCGCGGCGCCGATCGTGTCCGGCGTGGTCGCGCTGGTGCGGGCCCGGTTCCCGGAGCTGAGCGCCCGCGAGGTGATGAAGCGGATCCAGGCCACTGCGCACGCCCCGGCCGAGGGCTGGAACAAGTACATCGGGTACGGCGCGGTCGACCCGATCGCGGCGCTGACCGAGGTCGTGACCGCCGAGTTGCCGCCGAAGGTGCCCACACCGGCCAAGAGCCAGCAGCTCGCGGTGCCGAAAGCGCCGAAGCCGCCGGACCATACGGCCCGCAATGTGGCCCTGATCGGCACCGGCGTCATCGCCGCGGCCCTGATCCTCGGTTACCTGGCGTCGTTCCCGATCCGCCGCAAGTTCGGCGTCAGCCGGGACGAGTAGCTCGGCCTGGGCACGGAACCCGGGGGTTCCGTGCCCATCGCCGGTGACCTGGCAGTACCGTCTGGTCAGCGGCGCGACGGACGCCGCGCCGGATCGATTGCAGGTAGTTCGCCCATGTCCGACAATTCCGCACCCCTGAGCCGCCGGCGCGCGTGGGAACGGGCCACCAGTCTGCCGATGATGGCGCTGGCGCTGTTGTTTCTCGGCGTCTACGCCTGGCACGTGCTCGACACCGGGGCTTCGCCGACGCTGGATACCTGGCTGACCCGGGTCGATATCGCGATCTGGGTCCTGTTCGCGGCCGATTTCACGATCCGGGTGTGGCTGTCCGGCAATCGCTGGCGCTTCCTGCGTTCACATCCGGTCGAGTTGCTGATCGTGCTGCTACCGCCGTTCCGCCCGCTGCGGTTGCTGCGTGCGGCGCTGCTGTTGCTCGACACCTTGAACCGCAGCACCCTCACCCGCGCGCGCATGGCCGTTTTCGTCGGCGCCAGCTCGCTGTTGACGCTCACGCTGTGCAGCCTGGCGTTCTTCGACGCGGAATACGGTCAGCCGGACAGCAAGGTCACCAATTTCGGTGACGCGCTGTGGTGGTCGGCGGTCTCGGTCACGACCGTCGGCTACGGCGACGTCTACCCCGTCACCACCGAGGGCCGGTTGATCTCGCTGGTGCTGATGACCTTCGGCATCGGCCTGATCAGTTTCGCGATCGGCACCACCACCAGCTGGGTGATGGATCAGCTGAAGGCCGTCGAGGCCACCGCCGAGGCCACCGACCGCGAGATCACCCTGCTGGTGCAGGAGGTGCGCGCGCTGCGCACCGAGGTGGCGGAATTGCGCGACGGGAAACAAGCGCAGCCGACCTCCTGAGGTGCGAGGATAACCGGGCCCACGATCGAAGTGGTTGCTAGCGAGCGGGGTTCGGCATGAGCAGTGTGGGAGCGACGGCAAGTGCCGGGCGCGGCCAGTTGACCGGGCGGCAGGCGGCGGCGGTCACGCTGGCCGTCCTGGGCGCCTTGCTCTGGGCGTTCGAGACCATGGAGGCGTGGGACAAGTCCACGCGGCCGAAGTTCCAGGGGGGCACCTACATTCACCTCGGCGGCTTCGGGCTCAGCGCCTATCAGGTCCTGGTCGTGGCAACCTACGCCTTCGCCCTCGTCACCGCGTTGCTGCTGCTGGGCGCGTTGCTGATCGCGGTGCGGCGCTACGGAATCGGCCGCTACCTGGTGGGTGCGGCCTGCGTGCTGGTCCTGCTCGGGCAGCTGGTGGTGCTGGTCTTGACGCTGCTGCGCTACGACTCGTTCTACAATCCGCCGGCCAGTTTCGCCGCCACCGAGCTGCTGATGCTCTGCCCGCTGCTCACGCTGTGGTGCGTCGCGAAACGCACCACAGCGCACGGCCGCTAGCCGCTGGCCTTGCCGACGGTCTGCTTGGCCGGCGACGGATCGGGCGAGACGCCGTCGTGCGCGACCATCGCCTCCTCACGGCCCAAAGTCGGCCCGTTGGCGAGCAATCCGACGATCGGCCAGGGCGCGGGCTCGGGCTTCACCCCGGCATCGGTGTCCATGCCCAGGGCCTTCTGCGCGTCGGCGTTCTTGATGCCGTAGCGCACGCCGGTGTCGGCGATGTAGAACATGCTGTCCTTGCGCCGGCTGTCGGGCTCGATGCCGGTGGTCTGCACGAACGCGCCGCTGGCCGGGGGGATGTAGACGGAGTCGGCGTTGGCGCCGGAGCCGTCGGCCTGCGCCAGCGGGACGGTCTTGGCGTTGTCCGGGATGGGCAGCTTCACGCCGGTGAGGATGTTCAGATCGGCGCGCTTGCCGTCCTTGTTGTCCGCGGCCTCCGGGATCGGCTTCCAGGACATGCAGCTGACGAGCTGATCATCCTGCGACACCAGTCTGGGTGCGAGCCTGGGGTATTCGTCGACCAGCAGCGCCTTGGACACCGGGGCGCCGGTGCGCTCGGCCTGGCTGATCCGGATGTCGTCGGAGATCTTGGGATTGGAGTTGCGGATGATGTCGGCGGTCAGCCGTGAGACCGGCTGCAGGCCGTCGGCCAGCACCACGTAGAAGGTGTCGGCTTCGGAGGGCACCTGGACGACGTCGCCGACGCGGTGGTTGTTGATCGGGTAGGACACCGAACCGCCGAGGTTGTCGAACTTCGGCGCCTTCAGCGGCAGCACCTCGGGGATCGCGTTCAGCAGGCCCTCACTGACCTTCTGCACCTTCTCGCCGGTGATGCCCAGCGCGTCGGTGACCGCGCGCTCGGTCATGTCGACCTCGGCCCGCTTGCTGTCGTACACCAGGTAGGTCTTGTCCTTGGCCTGCACCAGCAGCGCCTTGTCGCCGGGCATGACCGCGGCCTTGGCGCCCAATTCGGGGTTGCCCGCCATGACGGTCGTGGTGAGATCGGTGCTGCCCGCGCCGGTCCGGACATCGCACACCGTCCAGGTCCGGCCCTTGCCGTCCTTCTCGAACCGCAGCGCGGCGGGCGCGCCGGGGATGCCGATGAGCTGACCGCGCGGCTTCTTGCCGAGCTCGGATTCCTTCACCGTGGTCGCCTTGCCGGATTCCCCCGAGGCCAGCCGGGCCGAGGCGAGGTTCAGCGCGGGGTGCACGACGTCGTTGATCACGACGTAGACGCCGCCGGATTCCTTGCCGATCAGCAGGGTGTTGGAGCCGATCTTGTCTTGCGGGCGCAGCAGCGCGAGGATGCCGCAGCCGGCCAGCACCACGATGCCGAGCACCAGGCCGACGGCGTACGCGCGGGACTGCGAACGCATCGGATCGTGCAGCATGCGCACGTCCCGGCGCACCAGCGCGTGCTCCATGCGCCGGACCAGGAAGCGGTAACCGCTCACCTGCCAGCGTGTAGTGGGCTTTGAAGGCATCTTTCCTCCCCCGAACAGTGCTCTCGTCCGGGCAACACAGTACAGTTCCCGGGGAGTCTTGTTCAGCTCGACCGGTGGAAAGCGGTCGATATCGGGTACTTGGGGGACGAAGTTGGCCGAATCAACCGGGGCAGGTCCGCGCCCGCTCTTTGGCCGGATCTCACTGCAGAATCTCCTGGTCGCACAGGTTGTCGCGCTGGTCTTCGGCCTGGGTGCGCTGATCGCCGGGCTGGACAAGTGGATCGCCCTCGGCATCGCCGTTGTGGCCGCGGCGATTCCGCTGATCCCGATTGCCAAGCGCACCATCCTGGACTGGATCGCGACCTGGTGGCGCTACCTCACCAAGACCGACTACCAGATCGGCGACACCGTCGATTTCCGCGGCCCCGACGACCGCTCGCTCGGCCTGTACTGGGACGGCAGTCGCGTCGTCACCGTCGTGGAGGTGCTGCCCCCGCGCGGCGGCCTCACCCGGATCTCGTCGTCCACCGTGCACGCCTCGCACCTGCTGCCGCTGCCCGAGCTGGCCAAATGCCTCAACCAGCACGACATCCTGCTCAGCGGCATCGACATCATCAGCCACGGGCACCGCAGCCGGGCCGGCACCCCCGCCGGCAAGATCTACGAGTCGCTGCTCGGCCCGCTGCCCGCCACCGCGCACCGCGCCGTCTGGCTGGCCATCAGCTTCGACGCCATCGCCTGCCCGGGGGCCTCGGCCCGGCGCGGCGGCGGCACCGACGGGGCCTCACGCGCGGTAACCATTGCGACGCAACGGATCATGCGCACGCTCGAAGACGCCGATTGCAGCGCCCGCATCCTCACCGCCCCGGAGATCCGCAAGTCGGTCCTGCAGATCACCGCCGGTTTCGATCCGCGCAATCTCACCCATCGCTGGCGCTACGCCGAGATCGGCAACGCCGTGAACATCGGCGCGGCCGTGGATCCCAAGCGCCTCGGCTCCGACCTGCTCGCCCAGCTGTGGGTGGCGCCCTCGCGCGGCACCACCGTGGCGGTGCGGTTGCGGCCGGGCAGCTCCGCGGAAACCGTGAGCATCGGCGCCGCCTGGCGGCTGACCGCGCGCGAACTGCCGGAGCGCAGCAAGCTCAAGGGCATGATCTCGATGGCGGGGCGGCACCGTGACGGCCTGCTCGCGCACCTGCCGCTGGCCGCGCCCGGCGTCGACGACACCGTCCCGATGACCGAGTACCCGATCGACGTGATCGGCGCCCTGCACCTGCCGTCCTCGGGCTGCGGCCAGCTGATCGGCTCCGACGAGGAGAACCAGGGTGTCGCGGTTCGTATTATCGGACAGGGCATTTCGACGGTCTACGTGGCGGGCGAGCTGTATCTGGCACAGCAGCTGGTGTTCCGGGCGCTGGCCGTCGGCGAGCGCATCCTGATCCGCACCGATCGCGCGCACGCGTGGGAGCAGCTGGTGCAGACCGTCGGCAATCCGGAGCGGCTCACCATCGCCGTCGAAACCCACCAGTCCGACGCGGGTTTCACCGCGACCGTGGTCGACGGCGTGCTCGCGCCCGCGCCGCACGCCGGTGTCACCACGATCTACGTCACCGGGGATCCGATGGGCTGGCCCGCCACCCGCCCCGACCTGTCGGTGCACCAGCCCGGCGCGATCGGCAACCACGTCATCCTGCGCACGGGCACCGCCCAGGTGGATCTGACGCTGGTCTCGATCCCGCGCGAGGCCACCTACATCGGGCATCCGCGCGGTCGGCAGCGGCAGATGCAGGGCGCCGGTCCGGGCCGCTGACCGGCTATCCCGGGTAGGGCATGGAGTTCCGGGCGGCCCGCAGCGTCGTCGCCCACCAGGTCAATTGGGTCAGCAGGCGGCCGGCCGCATCGATGGCGGCGCCGTCCTGCGTGGCACCCGTGCGATCGAACTGGCGCTTGGCCTGGTGGAAGCTGACCGTTTCCCGGGCCGAGACCATGTGCAGTTCCGCCACCACCTGACGGAGTTGCTCCACCGCCCGCAACCCGCCGGAGAGGCCGCCGTAGGAGACGAATCCGATGGGCTTGGCCCGCCATTCGTGTTTCGCGGTGTCGAAGGCGGTCTTCAGGGACGCCGGGTAGCCGTGGTTGTACTCCGAGGTGACCGCGACGAAGGCGTCGGCAGCCGCGAGCCGGGCCCGGAACGGGGCGCTGCCGGGCCCCTCGGTGAGGTTCTCCGGCAGCCCGGCCTCGCGCAGATCGAGGACGCCGGTGTCGAATTCGGGCCGGGTTCGCGCGGTGTGCACGAACCAATCGGCGACGACCGGGGCGAATCGTTCCGGTCGCACGCTGGCGACGATGACCTCGAGCCGCAAAGGGTTCTCCACGCCAGCGAGCCTAGTGGGCGCGCCCGGTTCCGCCGGGTACCGCGGGATTCAACGGTCACTCGGCACGGGTTTCGTGGATTCGACGAGATCCGGCGCGCCCGGCGGCAGCGCGAAGTCGGCGAGCCCGGTGCGCGGCGGGATCGCGGCGGTGAAACCGAGTGCTTGCCGGGCGCGCTCGGTCGAGGCGACGAAATGGCGCACGTCGGGCAGGCGGTACTGGCCCGTGACGACGGGCGCCGGTCCGGCGGCCGCCTCGGCCATGACCGAGGCCACCTCCCAGACCGTAACCGGTTGCCCGGTGGCGATATTCAGCGGAACGAAGCCGGGCAGCGCGCGCCGCACCGCGGCGACGGTGGCGGCCGCGGCGTCACCGACATGCACGAAATCCCGGACCTGGCCGCCGTCTTCGAAGACGCGCGGGCCGTTCCCGGCGGCGAGCGCGTCGCGGAACAGGACGGGCAGGCCCGAATGCGCGCCGGGGCCGTACACCGTGGCGAAGCGCAGGACGGTGACCGCCGCACCCGTGGACAGACCCCAGGCGAACGCGTAATTCTCCTGTGCCGCTTTGCTCGCCGCGTAGAACCCGCGCGGACGATGCGGCGCGTCCTCGAGCACGGGCTCCCAGGTGAGGATCTCGCCGGTGCGCGGCGCGAGGTGATCGAAACGGCCGCGGTCCAGGTCGGCGCGCGAGCGGACGCCCGGGAAGAACGGTCCGCTGCGCGGCGTGCGATAGCGGCCCTCCCCGTAGACGGCGACCGAGGAGGCGAGCACCAGGCGGCGGATCCCGGCCGCTCCCATGGCCGCCAGCAGCGCCGCGGTCCCCTCGTCGTTGCTCGCCGCGTACTCGGTGGGCGCGCACTCGGGCCTGGTCGCGGCGGCGAAATGGCAGACCACCTCGATGCCGCGCAGCACCGGGGCGAGCGCCACCGCGTCGCGGATGTCCACCGAGGAGATTCCCGCGCGCGGCCGCGCGTCGTCGACCGGCAGATCGATGCCGGTCACGTCGTGGCCCGCGGCGGTCAGTTCCCGGCACACGTGCGCTCCGATGAACCCGGCCGCCCCGGTTACCAGCACCTTCATCATGTTCACCCGCGTTTCGGCTCGCGCCCGCCGACAGCCGCCAACCCGGTTGCCGCACAGCCGAATTGGGCCACACCAGGCACGAGCCGCGAGCTGCCGTCCGGCTGTCTCACCGGAACATGGTAGATCGCGGCGCGCGCCGCACCGGCCGCTACGGCAGTTCGAAGGGCAGGCTGACCCCGGCGTGCACCCGGCAGCGGTCACAGGTGTCGGCGCCGTCCACCGCGGCCACGGCGCCGCGGATCAGCTCCTTGAACGGCGCCAGGTTCCGCTTGAACTCGGCGAACACGTCCACGGCGTGCACGCCGTCACCCTCTTCCAGTCCGGCGTCCAGATCGGTGACCAGAGCGACTGCGGCATAGCACATTTCGAGTTCGCGAGCGAGGACCGCCTCGGGATGCCCGGTCATATTGACCAGGTCCCAGCCCTGACCGGCGAACCAGCGGCTCTCCGCGCGGGTGGAGAAGCGCGGTCCCTGCACCACGACCATGGTGCCGCCCGACTGCACCGTCAGCGCGCCCGAGTCGGATTTGCCCGCGGCGGTGCGCAGTTCGTCGCAGTAGGGATCGGCGAAGGAGACGTGCACGCCGCCGCCGTCGAAGAAGGTCTGCGGGCGGCCCGAGGTGCGGTCGACCAATTGGTCCGGAATCGCCACCGTGCCCGGCCCCCAGTCCGCGCGCAGGCTGCCCACCGCACACGGCGCGAAGATCCGCCGCACGCCCAGCGTGCGCAGCGCCCACATGTTGGCCTGGTAGGGCAGGGTGTGCGGCGCGAACTCGTGCTGCTTACCGTGCCGCGGAATGAAGGCCACCGCCCGGCCTTCCACCTCGCCGATCGCGACCGGCGCGCTCGGCTTGCCGTAGGGCGTGTCGACCTCGACGTGCGTCGCGTCGTTGTCGAAGAAATCGTAGAAACCACTGCCACCGATGACGGCGAGGGCAGGCCGGGGATGCGTGCTCATGCATGCAATTCTGTCGTTGCCCTGGCTGGCGGCCGCACCGGGGTCGCCGCATCGGGGCGATGGCGCGCGCCCCTGGACCGACCCCGCTCCCGGCCCAGGTTCGAAGTCGAGCAATGATGGGATGTTTCGACGTTCGGATGAGGTGGATCGTGTGACGAGGACACAGGCCGGGATCTGGCTGACCGTGGGCAGCGGGCTGGCCTTCGCCAGTTCGGGTTCGTTCGCGAAATCCGTGCTGGGCGCGCAGTGGTCACCGGGGGCGGTGCTGGCGATCCGCCTCACCGGCGCGGCATTGGTGATGCTGCTGCTGGCCGCCTGGCGCGATCCCGCCGGGTTGCGCGAGAGCACGAAGCATTTCCGCGCCATCCTCGCCTTCGGGGTCGTCGCGATCACCGGCGTGCAGGCGACATTCTTCCTGTCGCTGGAGTATCTGCAGGTCGGGGTGTCGCTGATGATCCAGTTCCTGGCGCCGATCGCGGTGATCGGCTGGAACTGGGCGGTGCGCGGACAGCGACCGAGCCCGGCGACGATGATCGGCGCGGTCCTGGCGATCGGCGGCGCGGCGCTGGTCATCGATGTCTTCGACGCGGGCGCGCTGAGCCTGCCGGGACTCGGCTGGGCCGGGCTGTCGATGGTCTGCAACGCGGCGCTGTTCCTGTTGTCCGAGCGGGTGACGGCGCAGGTGCGGCCGGTCGTGCTGCTGGGCACCGGATTGTCCGTCGCGGCCGCGGCGAGCTGGATTCTCGCGCTCACCCAGGTGCTGCCGGCGCATGTCGGCGCGCGCACCGTCACGCTGGCCGATCATCGGATTCCGGCGGCGCTGTCGCTGGTCCTGCTCGTGGCGATCAGCACGGTGATCGCCTATCTGTGCGGCGTGGCCGGCGCGGCCCGGCTCGGTTCGACGCTGATGTCGCTGATTCTGCTGAGCGAGGTCATGTTCGCGGTCGCGCTGTCCTGGCTGCTGGTCGGCGAGGCCGTGACGCCGATCCAGCTGGCCGGCGGCGTGGTGGTGATCGGCGGGATCATCCTGGCGCAACGCGGCAGTTCGGCGGAACTCGATCCGCACGGGCTCACCGACGCCCTGGAGGTGCCCGCCACCCCGCGGACCTGACATTTCCGCATTCCAGATGTACCCTAGGGGGGTATTGCCACACGACCGGAACGAGCCGCGTCTGCGAAGATTCAACCCGGCCACTGCTAGGACGAGGAGAACACCGGTGACAACGACCCCGGAAACCGGCGGACACGATCATTCCACCCACGGATACATCACCGCCAAGGACGACTACCTCAAGCGGCTGCGCCGGATCGAGGGCCAGGCGCGCGGGCTCCAGCGCATGGTCGAAGAAGAGAAGTACTGCATCGACATCCTCACCCAGGTCTCCGCGATGACGAAGGCACTGCAGGCCGTCGCCATGGGCCTGCTCGAAGACCACATCAGCCACTGCGTCGTCGACGCCGCGGTCGCCGGAGGGCCGGAGGCGGAGGCCAAGATCAAAGAGGCGACCGACGCGATCGCCCGCCTGGTGCGTTCCTGATCCTGGGCGGACTCGCGACTGTCCGCGTGTGGCGGGCGGCACCTCAGCCGTGGTGCCGGCGGTAGACCTCGATCGCGCCCGGGTGCAGGGCGATGGACCCGGTGCCGGTGAGGGAACGCGCGTCGAGGAACTGGGTGCCCGCGGCTTCGGCGGGGACCAGCGCGTCGGCGCGGGTGAGCAGCAGGTCCGCGATGGCGGCCGCGGCGGCGTTCGACAGGCTCGGGGCCGCCAGCAGCAGGTTCGCGACGCCGATGGTGTGCACGGCGGCACCGCCCGGGTAGGCGTCGGCCGGGATCTGCACCCGGTCGTAGACGTGGCCGAAGCGGGAGCGCAGCGGCGCGGCCAACTCGTCCAGGTCCAGCAGGCGCAGCCGCGGCACCGCCAGCGCGCCGGTCGGCACACCGCCCGCCCAGAGCAGCGCGTCCACTTCGCCGGCGTCCAATGCCGCCACCGCACTCCGCAATCCGCGATGCTCGATGGTGACGTCCGCGCCCGGCTCCAGCCCGGCCGCCCACAGCAACCGCTCACCGGTCAAAGCGGCACCCGACCCGACCGCACCGAGATTCACCCGCGTTCCCCGCAGGTCGGCCACCCGCCCGATCGGACTGTCCGCTCGCACCGCCAATTGCAGATAGTTCTCGTACACGCGCCCCAGCGCGAGCACCTGCTCGCCACCCTCGATCGCGTCCACCAGCGCCAGCGCCGCATCCACCTCCCCGCGCACCAGCATCGTCAGATTGGTCCGGGACCCATAGGTATCGATCGGATCGATCCGCACCGTCTGCGCCTGATCCGCGACATCGGCCAGCAGCCGCGCGAACGCGTTGTAGAACCCACCCGGCTCCCCCGAGCCCAACCGCACCGTGCCCGCCCCGGAGTTGACCCCACACCCGGCGACTACCGCCGTCACCGCGGCCGCCATCCCCAAGAATCCGCGCCGATCCATCATGCGCGACCGCCGAACCGCCAGGCCACGCCACCGCCGAGCGCAGGGACCAAGCAACCAGCGTCAGGTGCGGGTGCCACGCGCGACTTCCGGACCGCAGCGCGAGGACGGTAGTGCTCGCCGTCGCCGCCGCCGTTCTCGGCCGCACACCGGCCACCACCGTCGAGCGCGAAAGCTTCGCGCGACTTCCGAGCCGCCGCGCGAGGACGGCGGTGCTCGCCGTCGCCATGGCCGCCGCGAACTTGCTCGGCCGCGCACCAGCCACCCCCGTCGAGCGCGGGAATCATCCGCGACCTGCGAACCACTGCTCCGGAACGGAGGTGCCCGCAAACGCGCTTGGTCGCACATAGGTGACCATCGAACGCGGAAGTTCTGCGCGACCTCGGAACCACTGCGCCGGAGCGATGTTCGCGGCGACCGAGACTGCCGCGAACATACTGGGTCGCGCACAGGTCACGCCCCTCGCGCCCGGGGTTCATGCGCGCACCGCCGAGGGCAGACGAAGGCTGATGGACAGTCCGCTCGGATGCGCGGGCTCGACTGTCAGTGTGCCGCCGCGAGATTGGGCCAGGGCGGCGGCGATGGGCAGGCCCAGGCCCGAGCCGCCCGCGGCGGCGGAGGAACCGCGGAAGAAGCGGGTGGTCAGTTTGTCGATCTCGTCGCGGGGGACGCCGGTGCCGTCGTCGCGGACCGTGATCGTGACCCAGCCGGGCTCGGCGACGACGGTGACGGTGGTGTGTGCGCCGGAGCCGGCGTAGCGGCACGAATTGCTCAGCGGCACATCCAGAATCTGGGCGAGGATGTCGGCGGGCAGCGCCACCTCGGTGGCGCGGAGAGCGGGGCGCGGCTCCCAGCCGGGCGCGGTCTCGCCGTCGGCCGAGTCGGCGGGTTCCGCACAAGGCTCCCACTCGCCGTGGTCCGTTCGCGGCCCCGGTCCGCCTCTCGCCGCGCCCGCCTCCGAGGCGGCGAGAATGGCATCGGCGCGCACGAATCGGCCCGCCGGTTGGACCACCTCGGCCCGCAATTCCATGCCCGCCGTTTCGAAGGCGGTGTGCCAGGCGTCGACCCGATCGGCGACGACTTGACGCGCGTCGCAGTGATTTTCGGGATCGTGCGCCGACATGTCGAAGGCCGTGGGCGTTTCCGCGACGGCGAGGGTGAGCAGCCCGTCCAGCAGCGCGGTGAGCCGGTCGACCTCGGCGCTGGCCCGGCGGAAGATCGGTGCGGCGGTGTCGGGGATGTCGAGCTCCAGCGAGTCCAGGCGGATCGCCAAGGCCGCCAGCGGATTACGCATGGCGTGCGCGGTGTCGGCGACGAGTTGGCGCTGCGCGTCCACGGAGTCGGCGACGGCCAGCGCCATCGCGTCGAAAGATTCCGCGACAGCCCGCATTTCGGGCGGGCCGCCGTAGTGCCGGGCGATCGACACCGGCGCGGCGGCGCCGTTGCGCGGCTTCGGCAGCGTCGCGGTCAGCGCGGCCACCGCGTCCGACAGCGCGGCCAAGGGCCGCAGTACCCAGCGGCTCAGCGTCAGAGCGAGCATGGTGAACACCGCCATCGCGACCACGCCACCCGCGCCGATCACCGCCCAGGCCTTGGCGATATCGCTGCGCGCCCGCTCGGTGGAAGCCTCGATCACGACGGCCCCGTTGACCTGCACCCCGGTGCCCACGGGCCGCGCCACCAGCATGGTCGAGTTGCCCCAGGGATTCAGGCGCTGCACCGGACGCGGACGTAGATTGCGGCGCGCGCCCGCCACGGCCGCGGCGATCACCGGATCGGTCGTATCCACCCCGGCATTGACCGTCGTAGCCCCGCGCGCGTCGACGACCAGCACGTTCTCGCCGTACAGCTCGTGGTACCGGACGATCTCCTCGATCAGCGCCCGCGGGTCCTTGTCGGCCACTGCGGCATCGGCGATGGTCGCGAACCGGTCGGCGTCGCCGTTGCGCCCGAGCACCAGTTCCTGGGTGCGGCTGGTCGCGTACGTCAGCGACAGCGGTACCGCGAATGCCAGTACCGCGATGGCCGCGAAGACCGTCAGCGCGAAGAGGAGCCTGCGCCGCACCGCACTTCCCTTCGCACCCGGACGTCGTGGATCATTCGCCCCACCGGTATCCGTAGCCGCGGATGGTGGTGATGAGGCCGGGGCGGTCGAGCTTGGCGCGCAGCGCCGTCATGTGCACATCGAGCGAGCGCGAGACGGCCACGAAGGCGTCGCCCCAGATCCGGTCCATCAGCTGCTGCCGGCTCACCGCGGAGCCCGGCCGTTCCACCAGCGCCTCGACCAGCTCGAATTCCTTCGGCGTGAGCGCGATGGGCTTGCCCGCCACCTCGACCACCCGGGTCGACAGGTCGACCCGCACGTCCCCGGTCACCACCACCGGCGGGGTGGGCTGGGTCGCGACGGCGGCCCGGCGGAGCACGGTTTCCAGGCGGGCCATGAGCTCGGCGATGCGGGGCGGCTTCACCAGGTAGTCGTCCGCGCCGCCGCGCAGGCCGCGCACGATCGAACGCTCGTCGCTGCGGGCGGTCAGCACCAGCACGGGCACCGAGCTCACCGCGCGCAACTGGCGCAGGATCTGCAGGCCGTCCGCGTCGGGCAGGCCCAGATCCAGGATGACGGCGTCGTAGCCGCGGTGATCGAGCAGCAGGTCGCTGCCGCGGCGCTTGCGTTCGGCGCGGTAGCCGCGAGCGTTGAGAGCTTCGACCAGAGCATCCCCAACGCCATCATCATCTTCGACAACCGCAAGCCGCACGCGCCGATCCTCCCATAATGGGCGGATCGGCGCGGCGGCCGGTTGATCAGCGTGCGGAAACGAGGTCACGCCGCGTCCATCCGATCGGCAACAGCCGGCCTAGGAGACCCGTGCCGGAGTCCGCGGCGCGTCCTCCGTAGCGAAGGCGTGCCCGGCCTCGCGGTCGAGTTCGGTGACGGACTTGTTCTTCAGGAAGAAGATGTAGACCAGCAACGAACCCGCGATCAGCGCGGTGACGTAGGCGATGAACTGCGGAACCATATCGGACTTCTTCATGGCCTCGTAGATCACCGGTGCGGTACCGCCGAAAGCGGAATTGGCGAGCGCGTAACCCAGACCGACACCCAGCGCACGGATATTCGCCGGGAAGAGTTCTGCTTTGACCAGTGCGTTGATCGAGGTGTATCCGGTCAGGATGATGTACCCGATGGCCAGCAGGGCGAACGAGGCGAACGCGTTGTGGGTCTTGGGCAGGAAGGTGATCAGGAAATAGGTGTAGATCACGCCGCCCACGCCGAAGAACACGAGCAGCGGCTTGCGGCCGACCCGGTCGCTGATCCAGCCGCCCACCGGCTGCAGGCACATCAGGAAGATCAGGCCGATCAGGTTCACCCAGGTCGCCACCATGGCGTCGTTGGTGTACGCCTTCTTCACGATCGCCGGAGCGTTCACGCTGTAGGTGTAGAACGCCACCGTGCCGCCCATGGTGATCATGAAGCAGAGCAGCAGCGGCCGCCAGTGCCGGACGAACAGTTCCTGTAGGGAGCCCGAGGAGCGGTCCGCGCCCGAGCGGGTGGCGTCGATGTGTTCCTTGGACAGCGACTCGTCCATGTCGCGCCGCAGCCAGAACACCACGATCGCCGCCAGGCCGCCGATGGCGAACGGGATGCGCCAGCCCCAGTCCTGGATCTGGCCCTTGTCCAGGAACGCCGTCATGACCAGCAGGGTCGCCTGCGCCAGCACGTGTCCGCCGACCAGCGTGACGTACTGGAACGAGGAGAAGAAGCCGCGCTTGCCGCTGGTCGCCACCTCGGACATGTAGGTCGCCGAGGTGCCGTATTCACCGCCGGTGGCGAAGCCCTGGACCAACCGGAACAGGATGAGGATCGCCGCCGCGGCCACACCGATGGATTCCCGGGTGGGCATGATCGCGATGCCGAAGGAACAGACCGCCATCAGGGTCACGCTGAAGACCAGCGCGGAGCGGCGGCCGTGCCGGTCGGCGTAGCGCCCGAAGAACCAGGAGCCGACCGGACGCATCAGGAAGGTGACGGCAAAGATCGCGTAAACGTAGACGGTGGAATTCTCGTCTTCGGGCGCGAAGAACTGATTCTGGAAATAGGTCGCGAAAACGGTGTAGATGTAGACGTCGTACCACTCGACGAGGTTTCCCGAAGAACCCTTCAGCGTGTTCAGAATTGCGCGCCGAGTGCTGGTGGGCGCCGATAATGGAGCGCCACCGGGCTCCGGCGTCTTACTCAACGTGGTGGACATGACCTACCTCCTTCGACGCAGCTTCGCGCCATCGAAGTCAGTGTGTCGGTGACCACAGTTGTTACGGAAGTGTGCCGTCCGCTTCCTAACAGTTCTTTAGGACGATGCCGCAGCATCTCTCCAGCAACCCGCGGCGGAGCTCGGTGGCCACCCCGATGACCACCGAGCGGGCACAGCTACTTCAGCAGCGGCGCCAGGGTGCGCAGCGTCGGCAGCGGATCATCGGCCAGCGGCTGGATCGCGACATGGTTCGCGCCCGCGCGCAGATGCGCGCCGAGCTTCTCCGCGACCGCCTCGGCGCTGCCGTGCGCCACCACCGCGTCGTAGAAGCGATCGCCGCCGGGCTGCGCCAGATCCTCCTCCGTCAATCCGAAGCGGCGCAGGTTCGACACGTAGTTCTGCAGGCCCAGATAGAAGGAGGTGCGCGGCTGCGCGGTGACGCGCGCACGCACCGGATCCTCGTCGATGACGACCTTGTGCTCGACCGCCAGCAGCGTCTCGTCGCCCAGAATCGCCCGGGCGCTCGCGGTGTGCTCCACCGGAACCAGATACGGGAGCGCGCCCAGCGAGCGATCGCGGGCCAGTTTCAGCACGCGCGGGCCGAGCGCGGCCAGGGCGCGGCGCTCCTTGGGCACCCCGGCGGCGTCGAGCGCGTCGAAGTACTCGACCAGCGCCTCGTAGGGCGTCTTGTATTCGGCGGTGGCCTCCGGATGGCCCGCGCCGATGCCGAGCAGGAAGCGCCCCGGGTGGGCGGCCTCGAGCCGATGGAAGACCTCGGCGACCTCGGCGGCCGGCGTCTTCCAGATGTTCACGATGCTCGTGCCCACCGTGAGCGTCCGGGTCGCCGCCAGCAGGTCGTCCACGACGGCCAGATCTTCTCCGCCCGGCGAGCTGCCCAGCCAGAGCGCGCCGTACCCGAGCTGCTCGATCTCGCGTGCCTGCTCCGGGCTGAACGCGTTGAAGGGCAGCCAGACTCCGTACCGTCCAAGTTCGTCGAATGCCATGCCCGACCCAACGCGGCACGGCCCCGCGTTGTTCCGCGCGGCGCGCCGGAGTCAGTCCCCGCAGCAGCCTTCGGCGTCCGGCACCGTGCGCACCTCACGGGTCTGCAGGTTGCGGGCGGCCAGGTCGCCGTCGGCGGGATAGTCGACGGCGATCAGCGAAAGTCCGTGTGCGGGAGCGACCGTCACCGAACTGGAGCGTTCGGTCTCGCTCAGCAGATCACCGGCCCACTCCGGAGTCCGGCGGCCCTCCCCCACGGCCAGGATCGCGCCGACCAGGCTGCGCACCATCGACCAGCAGAACGCGTCCGCGCTGACGAACGCGAGCAGCAGGTCGCCCTGCCGTTCCCAGTCGAAGCGCTGCAACTCACGGATCGTGGTGGCGCCCTCGCGTCGACGACAGAACGCGGCGAAGTTGTTAAGGCCCAGCAGCTTTCGGGAAGCGTCGCGCATCGCCTCCAGATCGACGTCGCCGCGGCAGCCGACCACGCTGCGGGCCTGCAACGGGTCGGCCCCGTACGGTGCGGTGGTGAGGCGGTACACATAGTGCCGCCGGATCGCCGAGAAGCGGGCGTCGAACTCCGGCGGCACGATCCGGGCCGCCTTGATCCGCACGTCCTTCGGCAGGAACCGCGCCATCCGGTGCACCAGCTTCGCGCCGTCGAAATCGGTTGCGGTGGTGTCGAAGTGGGCCACCTGGCCCTCGGCGTGCACGCCCGAGTCGGTGCGTCCCGCGACGGTGAGCACGATCGCCTCGCGATAGACCTTGCTCAGCGCCTCTTCCAGAACCCCCTGCACCGTGCGAAGGCCGGGCTGGCGCGCCCAGCCGATGAAATCCGTTCCGTCGTACGCGAGGTCGAGGCGCACCCGGGTCATCTCGACGGCCGGGGCGGGCGTCTCGAGTTCCGCGCCGCCGGGTTCGGCGGGCAGGGTGGAGACGATCTGCTGCACCGGCTCGGGCACCGGCACCGCCTCGCCCGGCCGGCCCGGCGGCACCTCCGAGGGAACGGCCGGCGCCGTCGCCTCGACCGGCTCGGCGACCCCGGGGTTCTCGGGCAACGTCATCGCATCCTCCACCTCAGTGCGTACTGGATAAAAGCGAACGAGCCCGCCGACCCATGCGGGTGGCGGGCTCGTTCGAGAACTCCTGACGGATCAGGCGTCCTTCTTGTCCTCGTCGGCCGGAGCCTCGGTGACCTCGTCGGTCGCCTCGGCCGCAGGGGCCTCCTCGACGACCTCGGCCTCGGCAGCCGGAGCGGCCTTCTGCGAGGCGGCCACGCGACGGGCGCGATCGGCTTCGTTGGTCACGGTCTTCTCGCGAACCAGCTCGATGATCGCCATCGGCGCGTTGTCACCCTTGCGGGGGACGGTCTTGATGATGCGCGTGTAGCCACCCTCACGACCCTCGAACGACGGGCCGATCTCCGCGAAGAGAGCGTGCACGACGTCCTTGTTGCGGATGTCCTTCAGCACCTCGCGACGGTCGGCCAGGGTGCCGCCCTTCGCCTTGGTGATGATCTTCTCGGCGTAGGGCCGCACGGCCTTGGCCTTGGACTCGGTGGTCGTGATCCGACCGTGCTCGAAGAGCGCCGTGGCCAGATTGGCGAAGATCGCCTTCTGGTGCGACGCCGACCCGCCGAAGCGGGCACCCTTCTTGGGCTTGGGCATTGGTTTTCTCCTTGAGTAAGGCCGGGCCGGGGTATGCCTACCCCGACGGCCTAGAGCTGTTCGGTCTCGGCGTAGTCCTGCTCGCCGCCATCGGTGTCACTGAACGTGCCGCTGTCGCTCCACGTTCCGGTGCTCGCGTCGTAACCCACCACGGAAGACGGATCGAACGAGGCCGGGCTGTCCTTCAGCGAGAGACCAAGCGCATGCAGCTTGACCTTGACCTCGTCGATGGACTTCTGGCCGAAGTTGCGAATATCCAGCAGATCCGACTCGGTGCGGGCAACGAGCTCGCCCACGGTGTGCACGCCTTCGCGCTTGAGGCAGTTGTAGGACCGGACGGTGAGGTCCAGATCCTCGATCGGCAGGCCGAACGAAGCGATGTGATCCGCTTCGGCCGGCGAGGGGCCGATCTCGATGCCTTCGGCTTCGACGTTGAGCTCACGGGCCAGGCCGAAGAGCTCGACGAGGGTCTTGCCCGCCGAGGCGAGCGCGTCCCGGGCGCTGATGGAGTTCTTGGTCTCCACGTCCAGGATCAGACGGTCGAAGTCGGTGCGCTGCTCGACACGGGTGGCCTCGACCTTGTAGGTCACCTTGAGCACCGGCGAGTAGATCGAGTCCACCGGGATCCGGCCGATTTCCGCACCCGAGGCCTTGTTCTGGACGGCGGGGACGTAGCCGCGACCGCGCTCGACGACGAGCTCGATCTCCAGCTTGCCCTTGTCGTTCAGGGTGGCGATGTGCATGTCCGGGTTGTGCACGACAACACCGGCGGGGGGCACGATGTCACCGGCGGTGACGGTGCCCGGGCCCTGCTTGCGCACGTACATGGTCACCGGCTCGTCCTCTTCCGAGGACACGACCAGACCCTTGAGGTTCAGGATGATGTCGGTGACATCTTCCTTCACGCCGGGAACGGTGGTGAACTCGTGCAGGACACCGTCGATGCGGATGCTGGTGACGGCGGCACCCGGAATGCTCGAGAGCAGGGTGCGGCGCAGCGAGTTGCCGAGGGTGTAACCGAAGCCCGGCTCGAGGGGTTCGATGGTGAACTTCGAGCGGTTCTCCGCCACGACCTCTTCGGTCAGCGTGGGGCGCTGGGAAATCAGCATGTTGGATCATCCTCCTGTACGGGCACCCACTATTTGATGCCCACGTTATGGGGGTTGCCCGTAATCGCCCGCCGAGCGGGCGACTACGGACGGCAGAGCTGATTACTTCGAGTAGTACTCGACGATCAGCTGTTCCTGCAGCGGCACATCGATCTGGGCGCGCTCGGGAAGCTGGTGCACCAGGATCCGCAGCCGGCCCGGGATCACCTGCAGCCAGCCCGGAACCGGGCGGTCGCCGACGGTCTCGCGCGCGACCTGGAACGGCAGCGTCGGGAGCGACTTGTCCTTGACATCGATGATGTCGTACTGGGTCACCTGGTAGCTCGGGACGTTGACCGCGACACCGTTGACGATGAAGTGGCCGTGCGAGACGAGCTGGCGGGCCTGACGACGGGTGCGCGCCAGACCGGCGCGGTACACGACGTTGTCCAGGCGGGTCTCCAGCAGGCGGAGCAGGTTGTCGCCGGTCTTACCCTTGAGGCGGTTGGCCTCTTCGTAGTAGCGACGGAACTGCTTCTCCATGACGCCGTAGGAGAAGCGAGCCTTCTGCTTCTCCTGCAGCTGCATCAGGTACTCGGATTCCTTGATCCGCGCGCGGCCGTGCTGGCCGGGCGGGTAAGGACGACGCTCGAACGCCTGGTCGCCTCCGACGAGGTCGACACGCAGGCGACGCGACTTGCGGGTGATGGGGCCTGTATAACGAGCCATTGTTTATCTCTTCCTTTCCCGCTAGACGCGACGCCGCTTGGGCGGACGGCAGCCGTTGTGCGGCTGCGGAGTGACATCGGAGATCGTGCCGACCTCCAGGCCCGCGGCCTGGAGCGAACGGATCGCGGTCTCGCGGCCCGAACCCGGGCCCTTCACGAACACGTCGACCTTCTTGACGCCGTGCTCCTGCGCCTTGCGGGCAGCGTTCTCGGCGGCGAGCTGCGCGGCGAACGGGGTGCTCTTACGCGAACCCTTGAAGCCGACGTGACCCGAGGACGCCCAGGAGATGACGTTGCCGTTCGGATCGGTGATCGACACGATCGTGTTGTTGAACGTGCTCTTGATATGCGCGTTGCCGTGCGGGACGTTCTTCTTATCCCGGCGACGCGACTTCTGGGTCTTCTTAGGACCCGAGGTACGACTCTTCGGAGGCATCGGTTATCCCTACTTCTTCTTGCCGGCGACGGTGCGCTTCGGGCCCTTGCGGGTGCGCGCGTTGGTCTTGGTGCGCTGGCCACGCACGGGCAGGCCACGACGGTGGCGCAGACCCTGGTAGCAGCCGATCTCGATCTTGCGACGGATATCGGCCTGCACCTCACGGCGCAGATCACCTTCGACCTTGAGGTCGGAACCCTCGATGTAGTCACGCAGCTGCGTGACCTGGTCGTCGCTGAGGTCCTTGGAACGCAGGTCCGGGCTGACGCCCGTCGCGTCCAGGATCTCCTTGGCGCGGGTACGCCCGATACCGAAAATGTAGGTCAGCGCGATCTCCATGCGCTTTTCGCGCGGGAGATCAACGCCCATGAGACGTGCCATGTGGCAGGTTCCTTAATGTTGCGGAGGTCTGCTCCCTGTCCGTTCCCCATCGTCTTGGCGGGGCACCGGCCTCCGTGCCGGTGGTTGGCGCACACGCCCCCGGGCTGGACCCGGATTGTTCCGCAGCGTGCGGCTGGAGCTGGGAGTTCTTCTTTGTTAGCCAATCCGAACTGCGTTCGATGCTTGGCTGGTGATCAGGGCCCGAGGGCCCGGTGGGCTCGAATCAGCCCTGACGCTGCTTGTGACGCAGGTTGTCGCAGATCACCATGACCCGGCCGTGGCGGCGGATCACCTTGCACTTCTCGCAGATCTTCTTGACGCTCGGCTGAACCTTCACGTCCGTCCAATCTTTCTGATGGTTCACAGGTGTGAACACAGTTTTTCCCCAGCCAACTGACCGGGGAAGTCTGTGGGCCCGGTTTCCCGGGCTGACGGCGTACCGGACGCCGCCGGAGTGATCACACAGCGATCACTTGTAGCGGTAAACGATGCGGCCGCGGGACAGGTCGTAGGGGGAAAGCTCAACGACCACCCGGTCCTCGGGAAGGATACGAATGTAGTGCTGCCGCATCTTTCCGCTGATGTGCGCGAGAACCTTGTGTCCGTTCTCGAGCTCGATCCGGAACATCGCATTGGGCAGCGGCTCGACAACTCGACCCTCGACCTCGATGGCCCCGTCTTTCTTCGCCATGTCCTCCGCGATCCCGGTTCGACGAGCGCTGCCGCCAGAACCTGGTTTGATTGCCTGGTGTCTGTTTGGATGAACCCTGCTCACCGAGCGAGGGGCATGCAAACAGTCGGCGCATAGGTGCACCGCCGCTCCAGCTTACCGGGAGGCATCCGATCAGGCAAAAACGAACCCCTGGTCGGCGAGGTGACCGGGCCCACGACGGGCCGGGAGTGTCGCGTAAACTGGGCGCGATCCAGAAATCGATCGAGCAGATCTAGGGGGATGCTGTGAAGCTTACCGAGTCGACAGCATTCGTCTGGTTCAGTGAGGCAATGGCGTGAGTCGTAACAACGACAGCTTGCCCATGCTGCCGCCGTGGCTGGCCGAGAGCGATGGTGGCGCCGGGTACGAGGAACCGGTCCAGAATCTGCCGCACGAAGACCTGATCGACGACACCCCCAGACGCAAGGACAAGAAGAAGCGGAAGGGGCTGTTCGGGCGAGACAAGGACGTCCCGGAGCAGACGCCCGAGCCGCGCGGAGACTCCTGGTCGCAGCCGGCGGCCCGCTCGGAGGAGCGCCCCGGTTCATGGTCGCAGCCCGAATCCGCGCCTTGGTCGCAGGCGGGGGGCGATCCGTCACGTGATTCTCGCGCACAGGGCGATCCCGGGCGCGGCCAGAACGTCGACCCGCGTGGGCAGCTCGATCCCTCCCGCGATCCGCGTGGACAGTTCGATCCGTCAGGCGACGCGCGCAGCCAGCTCGATCCCTCCCGCGACCCACGTGGACAGTTCGATCCATCGGGTGACGCGCGCAGCCAGCTCGACCCGTCTCGCGATCCGCACGGCCAGTTCGATCCCTCGGGCAACCCGCGTGGGCAGCTCGACCCGTCCCGCGATCCACGCGGCCAGCAGCCCGGCATGGTTCCGCCCGGGGCGCGCCCGGAGGATTCGCTCCCGTCCGGTCCGACGCAACTCCCTCATGGTGCCCGTCCCCAGGATTCCGGCCCGCACCATCGCACCCCACCGCCCGGTCTGCCCACGCGTCAGCCGGGCGAGCACCGCGGTTCGTTCCAGCCCTTGGGTCAGCCGCAGCCCGGACCGGACGCGCGCGGTGGCGCTGCCGACCCGATGCCGTCCAGCGAGGCGACTACTCGATACACCCGCCCCGAGCCCGAATCGGCCGACACCCGGCTGCCGCTCCCCGAGCCGCCCGCGCGCCTGCCCGAACCGCCCGCGCATTTGTCCGAGCCGCCGGCTCGTCTACCGGAGCCCCCGGCCCGTCTGCCCGAGCCTCCGGCCGCCGGCGAGCGCCCGTACCTGCCCGGCCCGCCGCCCGGCGTCACCGCACAGACTCCCGCCCTCGGCGACCAACCTCGCGAATCCGAAAGCCCCGCAGCCGGTTCGCGCCCCGAGATCCCCGGCCCGCCGCCCGTCGGCGACCAGCCCAGCACTCCACAGCCGCGCGAATCCGACAGTGCCCCGGCGGGCGGCCGTCCCCCGCTCCCCGAGCCGCCGCCGCGCACCGACGCGCCCCTCGACGGCCCACCACCCTGGCTGGCCGGCCCATCCGACCCCAGCCACCTCGGCCTGGACCCCGAACAGCCCGAATCCGACCCGGCAGAGTCGGCCCGCCCGTCGTGGGTGAATTCCCCCGACGACCCCTCCGAGGCCCGCGGCCGCCACTGGCTGCCTTCGGAAGACGAAGCGAACGAACCTGCTTCGGCGGCCCAGCCCGACCCGGCCTGGAATCCCCCACCTTTCACACCCCCCACGCCGACCAGCGGCGAACAGCCTTGGAACCCGGCAGCTTCCACGCAGGCCGACCAGCGCGGCCCCGACGGCCGCCGCATCCCCGGCGCGTTCGCCCCGCCCGCCGCCGGTTCCCGCGCTCCGGTCAGCGACCCACTCGCCCCCGGCGAACGCCGCGACCCAGGTGTCTTCAACCAGCCCGCCAGCGGCCCAGGCACATTCGCCCCCACCGACGACCGCGCACCCCTCGGTGACCCATCCACACCGAGCGAACGCCGCGACCCCGGCCTCTACAACCAGCCCACCAGCGGCCCAGGCACATTCGCCACCGACGATCGCGCACCCATCGGTGACTCCGCACCCCGCGACCCCGGCCTGTACAACCAGCCGGCGTCCAGCGGTCCAGGCGCATTTGCACCAGCCACCGGCGATGCCCGCACCCCGGTCGACCCGCCCGACCCCGGCGAGCGGCGCGACCCCGGCCTCTACAACCAGCCGAGCACGCCTGCCGCCCCGAGCACCGGTGATCGCGCCTCCCTGGGTGACCCCTCCGCGGTCGGCCGATCGGGCTCCTTCGCACCCGGCAACACCGGCCCGAGCGAATCAGGATCCTTCGCGCCGCCCGCATCCGGCGGCCCCGGCACGTTCGCCCCGCCCGGTCAGCCCACCCCCGGCGCGCCAGGCGGTTTCGCACCGCCGGTCGGCGACCGCGCATCGCTCGGCGACCCCTCCGCCGTCAGCCGGTCGGGCTCCAACGCGCCCGGCGGCACCGGCCAACCCGGCGAACCCGGATCCTTCGCACCGCCGACTTCAGGCGGGTCGGGTTCCTTCGCACCAGGCGCCACCGGCCAGCCCGGATCCTTCGCACCGCCGACTTCAGGCGGGTCGGGTTCCTTCGCACCAGGCGCCACCGGCCAGCCCGGATCCTTCGCACCGCCGACATCTGGCGGGTCGGGTTCCTTCGCACCAGGCGCCACCGGCCAGCCCGGATCCTTCGCACCGCCGACATCTGGCGGGACGGGTTCCTCCGCACCAGGCGCCACCGGCGAACCCGGATCCTTCGCACCGCAGGCTTCAGGTGGATCGGGTTCCTTCGCCCCGCCAACCGGTCAGTCCGCGCCCGGCGCACCGGGCAACTTCCCTCCGCCAACCGGCGATCGCGCCTCCCTCGGCGACCCCTCGGCCATCGGACGCTCGGGCTCCATCGCGCCCGGCGCTCAGCCCGGCGAACCGCAATCCTTCGCACCGGCGGGTCATCCCGGCGCGTTCGCACCGGCCGCGAACGACTCCCGCGCACCCCTCGGCGACCAGCCCGCCCCGGGCCAGTATCCGGCGCACGCCGGCGGTGCCGCCCCGGTGGCGGATCATCGGGCGCCCGTAGGCGATCAGCCCGCGCCGGGCGAACGCCGCGATCCGGGCGTCTTCAACCAGCCGAACTCCTCTTTCGCCGGAGCTTTCGCGCCCGGTGAACGCCGCGACCCCGGACTGCACGAGCAGTCGTTCGCCAACGGGCCCGGCGGGTTCGCACCGGCTCCGAACGAGCACCGCGCGCCTGTCGGTGATCAGCCGGCGCCCGGCGAACGTCGTGATCCCGGTGTGTTCAATCAATCCGCGCCGGGCGATCAGTCCACGATGCAGCCGCAGGGTTACCACGGTGGGCCGAACGCTTACCCGCAGGGCGGTCAGGGCCCCGGGCCGAATCAGCAGCAATGGCAACAGAATCCGGGTGGGCAGTGGAACAACGGCCCGCGCCCGCCGACCGGGCCCCCACCCTCGCTGGACGACGTACCCCTGCGCCGGGCCAAGAAGGCGCCCGGCGGCGGGTGGCGGAAGGCCGTGCACCACATCTCCGGTGGCGCGATCAATCCCGGCATGTCCGCGGAGGAGTTGCGGTTGCAGGAGTTGGTGGCGCGGATCCGCCAGCCGGTGCGCGGCGACTACCGGATCGCGGTGCTGTCGCTGAAGGGCGGCGTCGGAAAGACCACCACCACCATGGGTCTCGGCTCGATCTTCGCCTCGATCCGCGGCGACCGGGTGATCGCCGTCGACGCCAACCCGGACTTCGGCACGCTCTCCCAGCGCGTTCCGCTGCAGACCCGCTCCACAGTGCGCGATCTGCTGCTGGATCCGGACGTGGAGCGCTACTCCGATGTCCGCAAGCACACCTCCCAGGCCACCAGCCGACTGGAAGTGCTTGCCTCGGAGCGTGATCCGGCAGCCTCGGAGCAGTTCAACGAGCACGAGTACCGCGCTGTCGCGCGCATTCTGCAGCGCTACTACAACATCATTCTCACCGACTGCGGCACCGGACTGACGCACTCGGCGATGAGCGGCGTGCTCGACCTCGCGCACTCGCTGGTGCTGATCTCCTCGGCCGCCATCGACGGCGCCCGCAGCGCCGCCTCCACCCTGGATTGGCTCTCGCTGCACGGTCACGACCATCTGGTCCGCAACGCGGTCGTGGTGATCAACCTGCCGCGTGAGGGATCGGTGAACGTCGGCATCCAGCAGCTGCGCGAGTACTTCCTGGCCCGCTGCCGCGCCGTGCACATCATCCCGTTCGACGACCACCTGTCCGAGGGCGCGGAGATCGACCTGCACCGCCTGAGCAAGCAGGCCAAACGCGCCTACGTCGAACTCGCCGCCACGGTCGCCGACGAGTTCAATCTCGATCACCGGCGCTACCACCACTGATCGGCCACGCCCCGCGGCGAAAATCGCTGCGGGGCAAGCCCTCGTCACCGCTACGGGCCGACGCGATAGGCCGTGAGCACCGGTTGGAGCAACCGGCTTCCGAGCGCGAAATCCCAGGAGTTGGTGCGGCGTTCGAACAGCGCGCGCGATGGCCCGGTGGCGATGGGCCCCGCGATCCGGGCCAGATGGAAACCGGCGCGCCGGTAGTAGTCGTGCAGTGCGGTATTGGTGGTCCAGGCGTCGAGCCGGACCCAGGCCCGATCCTGCTGATGGGCGAGGTAGGCGGCGTGCGCGAGTAGTCGATGGCCGATGCGGTGCCCGGCGAACCGCAGGTCGACGATCATGTAGTGCACGATGACGGCGTCGTCGAGTTCCCAGGGCGACCAGAGATTCGGGTCGGCGTGCCGGTCGACTGTGATGGTGCCGGCGGGTTCACCGTTGCACTCGGCGATCCAGGTCTCCCCGGCGTCCATGGAGCGGCCCACGGCGTGGGCGAAGGCCTCGATCGGTTTTCCGTGCCCGGCCACGGTCCACTGATCGGACCCCTGGGCGGTCAGCCAGGCGGTGCGCTGCAGTCGTAGTCGGCAGATGGTGGCAAGGTCGCCGAAGGTTGCCGGCCGGATCTCGGTATTCATGGCAACACATATTCCCTTCGGTCAAGGGAGAGAGATGCCACGCCGGTATGCGCTTCCCAGCGTGTCGCGGATGACGGCGATTCCTTCGTCATCGCCGAGCTCATAGGACAGGCGATTGCGGGTGGCGATGGAACGGTGCCTGGTCGCGCGGGTCACGCGCTCGTGGTTGGCGCCGATCCGGAGGTGGTCGAGCAGAATCGTGCCGGTGCCCACGCCCAGGACGGTGGCTTCCTCGACGGTGGCGGGCCGGGCGCAGAGGGTGTCGCGATGGGCGGTTTCGGCGTGGCCGCGCTCGGCCAGCCGACGAGTCGTGCCCTCCGGAATGTCGTGCGGCGAGTCGATTCCGGTGGCTTCGGCGAGATCACGCGGGTAGAAACTGACTTCCCAGGACCAGGGTTCGTTGTCCAGATATTGTACGACGGTCCGGGCCAATACCCAGGAGTCTTCCGGCACTCCGAGCCACAGGGCGACCTCCGGGGCGGCGGGCTCCATCCGGGCACTGAATTCCTTGGCGGGCTCGCGATTCGCCGCCCGGGCGATCTCTTCGAAGATATCGTGGGACGCGCGCGGGCGATCGGGCCGGACGTGGTCGGTGACCACGGATTCGAGCACTTCCTGGTTCCGGACGATCGTGCCCCGGGAAGTGGCGGTGTAGACCAGGTTTTCGGTGACGAGCACTTGGATGGCGTTGCGCGCAGTGGTGATCGAGACCTGCATCTGATCGGCAAGTTCGGTGTGGCTGGGAAGCCGGTCACCGGGGTTCCACTTGCCCGCGCGGATCTCCTCGCGGAGGAGGTCTGCGATCCGGTGGTATGTCGGACCCTCCGCCATCGTGCTCCTAGGTTTCGTGCAGGTAACGAAGTGTACTCTTCGTCGTTTTCTACGGCCCGGTAACGCTTGACAGGTGCCTTCAGAGGTTTATTGTAATCAACGTCCTGATCCGGTGTTGTGCGGCGATGAACGGCGAGGCAACGTGGCAGGTTCGGATTCATCTACGGTAGTCATGGCTCTTCCCGGCGCACAGCGGTGCGCCGAATCGGCGGCGCAGCCCGTGAATTCGGGGCAACTGCCGACCTCGGATCTACTCGTGAGAGCGTGCCGCGGGCACCGCGTGGTCGGCGGCCCGCTGCTCTGGTTTGCCCGCGATCTCGCTGTGCTGCACGAACGGCGCATCGTCGGTCGCGGCGGCTCCATCGATACCGATCCGACCGTGATCCTCGAGATCGAGCGACGACGCTCGGAACTCGTTATGGCGGTTGACGATTGGGTGACGCGCAGCGTCCCCCAGCACCGCCTTGGCGCCACCCTGCACACCGAAACCGTCGGGTCGGTCATCGACCGCCTGGCCGAATCCTCGGTCCGCGCCCACCATGCGCTGATGACCCTGGACGCCCACGACGAGATGCTGCACGGCGCCTGGCATCACCTGGCCGAACTGGCCGACGCCTACGACGATCTGGTGCGCGACATCGTTGCGGGCCGCCGCCGGCTCCCGGAGTGGTGAGCCGCGGTCCCCGAATTTGAAAGTCCCGCAGTTCTGAAAAGAACTGCGGGACTTTGTTTATGGGGGCTTACAGCGGCGGCAGATGGGCGACCTGAATCATCTCGTTGCTGTTGCGCGTGATGAGCGTGCCGCGCCCGGGCGGCAGCTTGGCAGCCCGGATCTCGCCGAGGATCTTGCCCTCGTCCTTGGGCGCGCTCATCAGCAGCGCGTCCACACCCATGTCCTTCATGGTGCCCAGCACCTTGTCGAACATGGCCCGGCTCGCGCCGCCGGCCCGGCGCGTGATCACCACGTGCAGGCCGATGTCGCGGGCCTGCGGCAGGAACTCGACCAGCGGCTCCAGCGGATTGCGCCCGCCGGAGACCACCATCTCGTAATCGTCGACCACGACATAGATCTCGGGCCCGGTCCACCAGCTGCGCTCGCGCAGTTGCTGCGGCGTGATGTCGTTGCCGGGGATCCGCTTCTGCAGGTAGTTCGCGACCTCCTTGACCATGCCGAAGGAGGTCTGCGACGAGGTCGAGTAGCCCGCCAGCTGGGCGCCCTCGAGCACGCCGAGCATGGTGCGGCGGTAGTCGATGAGGATGACCCGCGCCTGCTCGGAGTCGGAGTTCTCCGTGACGCCCGCGACGATATTGCGCAGCAGCGTGGTCTTCCCGCACTCCGGATCGCACAGCGCGAAGAAGTGCGGCTGGGCCTCGAAATCCAGCACCATCGGCTGCAGTTCGGTCTCGCCGATGCCGATGACCGCGCGGGTCTTGTTCTGGTGGACACCGTGGCGCGCCGCCTCGGCGACGACGGCCTCCCGCGAGAGTTCCATCGGCAGCATCCGCACCTCCGGCGCGCGCCGCCCGCCGTAGAGCTCGTTGAGCTGCTCCCGGGCCGCCGTGACGCCCTCGGACAGGGTGCGCGGATCGGAGTCGGAGTCCAGGCGCGGCAGCGCGATCAGCAGATGCAGCTTCTGCGCGGTGAGACCGCGACCCGGCCGCCCGGTGGGGACGAGAACCGCGGTGCGGCGATCCATCTCGGAGTCGGACGGGTCACCGAGCCGCAGCTCGATCCGGGTGCCGATGAGGTCCTTGATCTGCGGTCTGATCTCCGGCCACCGCGTGGTCGAGATCATCAGGTGCACGCCGTAGGACAGACCCTGCGCCGCGATGGCGTTGAGCTGGGGTTCCAGCGTGTCGTAATCGGCGCGAATGGTGGGCCACCCGTCGATGACGAGGAAGACATCGCCGTGCATATCCTGCGCGAGCGGGTCGGACTGCCGCTCGGCCGGCGACAACTCGGCCAACCGCGCCTTGCGCCTGCGGAATTCGAGGATCGTGTCGATCCCCAGCTCCCGGAAGAGCTCCTCCCGGCGCCGCAGAATGCCGGTGACCTCGGCGATGGTGCGACGAATCCGGTCCACCTCCATGCGGCCCGCGACCGAGCCGACATGCGGCAGCCCGGCCAGGCCCGCGAGCGTGCCGCCACCGAAGTCGAGGCAGTAGAACTGCACCTGCTCGGGGGTGTGGGTGGCCGCCGCGGCCATGATCACGGTGCGCACGGTCGTCGACTTGCCCGACTGCGGGCCACCGACGATCGCGATGTTGCCCTGGGCCGCCGACAGATCCACGATCAGCACATCGCGGCGCTGCTCGTAGGGCTTGTCGATGACGCCGAGCGGCAGCCACAGCTGACCGTGCCGGTTCACCGGCGACCGCCAATCCGGGTCGGGCAGCAGCATGTCCACCGAGGGCGATTCCTCCAGCGGCGGCAGCCACACCTCGTGCGCCGGACGGCCGTGGCCGCGCAGCCGATCGACGACGGTGGTCAGCAGCGTCGCGGGGACGGCCTCGGCGACCGTCCGCGGCGACTGCTGCTCGTCCGCGTCGTCGTCCGCCTCGTCCACCATTTCCCCGGGCGGGGGCGGCAACTCGGGCAGGCCGAGCCGCGACGGGGGCGGCGGCAGTTCGGGCCGCCCGGCCGGCGCGGCCTCGCGGGCGGGCTCGATGATCTCGGGCATGGCCACCGGCGCGGCGGTGAACACCGCGGGCGACTGTCCGCCCACGGTCTTGCCGTCCACCTGACGGGTGCCGCGTGGCGACACATACGGGCCGGAGACGTAGCTGGCGTTGAAACGCAGCGGGTCGTCGGCGTCGCTCTTGAGATAGCCGGAGCCGGGGACGCTGGGCAGATGGTAGGCATCGGTGATGCCGAGCACCGCGCGGGATTCGTTGGCGGAGAAAGTGCGCAGGCCGATCCGGTAGGACAGATGCGAGTCCAGGCCGCGCAGTTTGTTCTCTTCCAGGCGCTGGGAGGCCAGCAGCAGATGCACGCGCAGCGAGCGGCCCAGGCGGCCGATCATCACGAACAGGTCCGCGAAATCCGGCTTCTGGGACAGCAACTCGGAGAACTCGTCGACCACGACGAACAGCGCGGGCAGCGGATCCAGATCCGCGCCCGCCGCGCGCGCCTTCTCGTACTCGGTCACGTTGGCGAAGTTGCCCGCCGCGCGCAGCAGTTCCTGGCGCCGGGTCATCTCGCCGGAGAGCGCGTCCTTCATGCGGTCGACGAGCGCGAGCTCCTCTTCCAGGTTGGTGATGACCGCGGAAACGTGCGGCAGTGAATCCAGGCCGAGGAAGGTCGCGCCGCCCTTGAAGTCGACGAGCACCAGGTTCAGCAGGTCCGGCGAGTGCGTGGTCACCATGGACAGCACCAGCGTGCGCAGGAATTCCGACTTGCCGGAACCCGTCGCGCCGATGCACAGCCCGTGCGGGCCCATGCCGTTCTCGGCCGATTCCTTGATGTCGATCTCGACCGGCGTGCCGTCGGGCGTCACGCCGATCGGCACCCGCAGACGCTCGCGATCGCTGCGCGGCCGCCAGACCGCGGCGGGCTCGATCTGCGCGGCGTCGGGGATCTTCAGCAGCGCCATCAGGCCGGGATCGGCGCGGGTCTCGTCACCCAGGCTCACCATCTGCGCGGCGGTGGCGATGCGATAGCGCGCCAGGTCGCGCGCGAGCGCCACCGCCTCCGCGCTGGTCACGGTGTCGGCGGTGGCGAATTTCTCCACGCCCGCCGCGGATTTCGCGGCCACCATGCCGTCGTCGGTGACGACCAGTTGCAGGCCGCGCCGCACCGCCAGGCCACTCTGCGGCGCGGTCAGATCGAGCACGGTGACCGAGTCCAGGCCGGCGTCGCTGACCACGCGTTCGGAGCCGCTCACGTAACCGTCGTCGATGATCACCAGCAGATGGATCCGCCCCGCCGTCGGCTGCGCGTTACGCATGAACCGCCCGCGCTCGACCAGCTCGGCCGACATGGAGGTCTCCAGTTCGGCCAGCGACCGGAACATCATGCGCGACGAGCCCATCCCGTCGCGGTCCACCGGATGCTGCAGGTGCGGCAGCCATTTCGCCCAGGACCAGGCCGCGCCGTCGGGGTCGGCGCAGATGATGGCGACGGCGGTGTGGTCGGGGCCGTGGAAGGTGGTGAATTCCATCAGCATCGAGCGCACCAGGGTGAGCGCGGCCGCGCGATCGCCCTCGATGTTGATGGCGGGAAACGCGCGCAGCGAGATCGCGGTCGGCAGCCCGTGCACCACCGAGTGGGTGCGCACGAACCGGCGCAGCGCCACCGTGGACACCGGTTCCAGGTCTTCGAGCGGGCCGGTCTCCGGCCGGGCCAGCTTGGTGGCGAGCCGATGGCTGCCCACCCCGACCCGCACGTGCCCGAAGTCGGGATCGTTGGGCCGGCGCTCCCACATCCGGCGGCTGCCGATGACCGACTGCAGATCGCTGGGTTCGGGATGACTCCACAGCAGCGCCGTCAGCTGCTGGTTGCCGGTCTTGCGCACATCCTTGCGGACCTGATCGAGGTAGCGGAAGTAGTCCTTGCGTTCCTCGTTGAGCTCGGCGGCCTTCTTCGGCCCGCCGCCGCCGCGCATGCCCGCCATCATGCCGAACATCGACATCAGCATCATCATCGGGAACATCATCATGAACGGATTGGCCAGCAGATTGCGGCCCATCATGACCATCATCGCGATCATGCCGACCACCGCGACCACCATGACCAGGGGCATGAGCTTCATCAGCAGATTGCCGGCGACGGGACGGTCGAGTTCGGGCGGCGCGGACAGCGCCACCTCACCGCCCGGCGGGCGCGGCGGCGCGATCCGCGGGCGGCGGACGAAACCTTCGGTTGCCATGTCCTACACCCCTTCTAGTGCCTGATGTGCGCCGCTCGCAACGCCGTCCGTGGTCACGCTGCCCCACCCCCGCCGGGGGCCGGGCTCGTCGCGGCGGCGGCTTCGTGCTCCGCGGCCGGATCCACGTTCGCCCGCTTGCCTCGCCGGAACGGGATCGAGGCGGCGTACCCGAGCCCGAGCAGGGCGAGCAGCGTGATCGAGCCGATCGTCGCGACCAGGCGCGGAGCCGGATCGACGTACGGCGGCGGGCTCGGCCCGGCGATCTTGCGCGGGATGTCGGAGCCGACGGTGACCGGCTGCGGCGGCAGTTGCGCCGTGAGCGCGGCCAGCGGATCGATCAGGCCGTGCCCGATCTTGTCGTTGCGGCCGTTGTCGGGCGCCTGCGCGGTCTGCTTGATCCGCTCGATCACCTGGGCCGCGGACAGTTCCGGAAAACGCGACCGGACCAGCGCGGCCAACCCGGAGACGTAGGCGCTGGAGAAGCTGGTGCCGTCGATGGTGGAGTAGCCCTCATCGGTCTGGGTGGCGTTGACCAGCCCCGCGCCGCCCGGCTTGCTGTCCAGGGAGACGATCTCGCGGCCGGGCGCGGCCACGCCGACCCACGGGCCGTTCAGCGAGAACGGCGACGCGGCCCCCTCCGGATCCACCGAGGCCACCGACAGCACGTAGGGCGTGAACCAGGCGGGGGTGACGACGGTGCCGACGGCGCCCCAGCCGGACCGCTCGTTCTGCTTCTCACAGGCGGTGCCCTGCATGGTGTTTCCGGCGGCGGCGACCACGACCACATTGCGGTCGTAGGCGTACTTCACCGCGGCGCCCAGTGCCCCGTCGGCGAATTGGGCGCTCGCGGGCGCGCACGCCACCTCGGAAATATTGATCACGGTCGCACCCATGTCGACCGCGCGCACGACACCGGCGGCCAGGGTATTGACCGTGCCGTAGCCCTCGCGCGTGATGACGCCCGGTTCCTCGCGGCGGTTGCGGTCCTTGGCCTCGTAGGCCGAACTCAGCTGACGGATGGCCAGGATCTCGGCATCCGGTGCGACGCCGGAGAATCCGTCCTCCAGGCTGGGTTTGGCCGCGATGATCCCGGCCACGAAGGTGCCGTGGCCGTCGCAGTCGACGGTGCCGTCGGTATTGGAGACGAAGTCGCCGCCGGCCTGGAGCGCCGGCAGCCGCCAGTGCCGGTTCACGCCGGTGTCGATCACGGCCACCTTCTGACCGGCGCCGCGGCTGAACTGCCAGGCCTCGGTCAGGCTCAGCACCCGTTGCGCCAGCGGCGGATCGCGGGGCACGCCACCGCGCAGCGTCGGCTCGGCGCAGACCTTGGCCTGTTCGGTTTCGTCCGGCGGCTTGCCGCTCGCGGCCAGCCCCAGCACCGCGCCGAGGGCGCCGTCGTCGATCCGCGGCGGCGCGACCGCCAGTGCGGGCGCGGGTGTTCCGGCGGCCAGCGTGAGCACCGCCGCCACGGTCCCCGCGCGCAGCAGCCGCCGTAAGAGCGGAGCCATCTCAGATGTTCCGGGCGGCCGAGTAGATGTCCATGATCCACAGCACCAGCGGAATGATGGTGCAGATCAACAGGTATTCGAAGATCTCGCCCGTGCGCCGCATCGGCGGCGACATCTCGGTGTGCGGTCCGATCACCCCGAAGGCCACCGCGGCCGCGGCGACCACGAGCAGCATGCCGGCGATCGGCACCTGCCAATTCGATTCCCCGAGTGCGGCGCCGATGCCCAGCGCCACCAGTGCGGTGGCGCCGCCCGCGATGAGCGTGCAGGCCTGCACCAGGTCGGCGAAGGCGCGTCCGCGCAGGCACAGGATCACCGAGACCACCACGCCGAGCGTGATGCCCTGCCAGCGCGCGGCGCCGAGCGGGTCGGCGGCCAGCACCACGCCGATCACGGCGGCGATGGTGCAGCCGATCACCATGCCGGACTGGTATTCGTTGGCCGCGCGGGCGCGATGTTCCAAGCCGGCGGCCGAGGGCAGCGCGGTGGCGCCGATCGCGCCGATGTCCTCGATGGTCGGGCGCGGTTCGTGGTCGGCCGGGTCGATCGCGGCGCCCGCGGTCGGCACCGGCGGCACGGGCAGCCGCGCGGCCGCCACGGCCAGGCGCGGCACCAGGGTGATCACGATGAGCGCGCCGACCAGCACGCCGGCGGCGATCTTGGACAGCGCCGGATCCCAGACCATGCGCACCATGGCGGCCACACCGCCGAACAGCGCCAGCGTGATGACCGTGGTGAACATGGTCGCCCCCGCGCGTGCGGTGCTGTAGAGCACGGCCGCCGCGAAAAGTGTGGCGACACAGGCGAACATCGCGTGTGGACTGCCGAAGTCGTTGGGCACGAACAGCGCCGTGCCCGCGAAGATCAGCAGCAGCGCGTAGAGCGAGAGCATGATCGCGGGCAGCCGGGCCTCGTCCTGATACTTCCGGCTGACGAGCACCGCCGCGCCCCCGGCCACCAATCCGGCGCCCAGGCCGATGAAACCCACGGCGATGCCGGCGCCGTCGTGCTTGGCCACGGCGAGCAGGTAGATCCCGCCCAGCACCGCGCCCAGGGCGACGAGCAGGCCGAGCCACCGAGCCGAGACCGGCGACCAGTGCCGGAACGACGTGGCGGTCAGCTTGGAGACCGCGTCGATGACGTCGTCGAACAGCGCCGGGGATTCCTTGGCCGTCACCGAGCGCAATACCAGCAACTCGCCGTCGAATACCTCGGCCTCGGTGAGCGATTGGTTTGCCGGGATGGGGTCGCGGCCGATCCGGGCCAGGGTCCAGTGCTGCGTCTGCAGCGGGGCGCCGTCTTCGTGCTCGGTGAGATCGGGGTTGCGTGATTCGATCAACTCGACCACGTCGGTGATGAACGCCGCGATCGGTACCGTGGCAGGCAAACCCAGATCGAGCTGGGTATTGCCACCGATCACCGAGACACGGCACAACTCCGGATCAACGGCAGCCACAGCGCTGCTAGACGGATCGGTCACAGCTCGGACGACTCCCTACTAGAACACACTTCAACCCCATGCAACGTACTCAACTTAACGGACAAGCCCCACCCTCGCAGCGGCTATGCTTGGCGAGAAACAGCACATCCGTTTGTTTTTAGGGGCCAACCCGTATGACCGGCAACCGTCAAGCACAACGCGCATTCGACGCTGGTGTCTTGTCCTTGGGCATTGTGATCGACGGACAGGAATCTGCCCGCGATCTGGAATACGCTCAGCTAGCGTTCCAGCGCGCCACCGAATGGGACCCTGGGATGTGCGACGCCTGGCTCGGGCGCGCGGCAGCGGGCGAGCACACCCGCGAGGTGATCTTCAATCTTTACAAAACCAGCACCTCCACGCTCTTCCGGGAACAGCGCCGGCTCGGCCTGCAATCGCGAGCGCTGGCGGGCCGGTTCACCCTCGGGCAGTACATCGATTACCCGGTGGCCAGTTACACCGAGATCTGGCTGGCCCAGGCCGCACAGCTGATCACCGACGGCGATTACGAAGAGGCCGAGAAGGTGCTCGACGAGCTGGCCAAACACCGTGCCGCCCAGGTGTCCTCGGCCGATCGGGAGATCGACGACCGGATCTGCGCCTACGCCCGTGGGGTCCTGCACTTCACCACGCAGCGCTGGCCCGACGTGATGACCGTGCTCGCGGGCTCCGCGAACTGGGATGATCCGTTCCTGGCCGCCGGCGCGCACGTCATGGTCGGCACCGCCTGCGCACAGTTGGGCCTGTTCGGCGAGGCCATCCGCCGGATGGAAGCCGCTGAGCTGGGCCCGATTCCCGCCGCCGCGACCACGGCCCGGTTCTGCCGCGGCCTGTGCCTGCGCGAGACGGGCGAGGAGGACCAGGCCCAGGCCCTGTTCGAGAAGGTGTTCTCCGAGGCGCCGGGCTTCGAGGCCAACACCATGGCCATGCGCGACCGCAAGTACCGGATCACGGTGACCACCAAGGAAGTCATCGACGCCCGCACCAACAAGTGGGATCCGGCCTCCGCGCCCTCGCTGGAGCAGATGGGCCAGGAGGAGCGTGACGACAAAGCCAAGCTGATCCTGGAGAAGGCCCGCAACGAACTCGATGAGCAGATCGGCCTGGCCGGGGTCAAGATGCAGGTCGCCAAGTTGCAGGCAACCGCTCAGCTAGCCCGTATCCGGGCCGAAAAAGGAATGGCGAGCGGATCTCGCGGACAACACCTGGCATTCACCGGGCCGCCAGGAACCGGTAAGACAACCGTTGCCCGCGTGGTGGCAAAAATTTACTGTGGCTTAGGAATTCTCAAGACCGACAAGCTCATAGAAGCGAAACGTTCCGATTTCGTCGGTCAGCATTTGGGCAGTACCGCGATCAAAACGAACAAATTGATCGACAGCGCGATGGACGGCGTGCTGTTCATCGACGAGGCCTACACACTCATTCAAACCGGCCTCTCCGGCGGTGACGCATTCGGCCGCGAAGCCGTGGACACCTTGCTGGCGCGCATGGAGAACGACCGCGATCGACTGGTGGTCATCATCGCCGGATACGACGGCGAGATCGACCGATTCCTGGCCTCCAACGACGGTCTGGCGTCCCGTTTCGCCAAGCGCGTGAAGTTCGATTCGTACTCGGCCGAGGAACTCGGCGATATCGGCACCTTCATTGCCCGCAAGCGGGATTCGCAGGTGTCGGAGGAGGCACACGCGCTGCTGGTCGCCGCGTGCGCCGAGCTCTACCAGAAGCAGGCCACCGATCAGAGCGGCGAGATCCGGCGCGGCATCGACATGGCCGGCAACGGCCGCTTCATCCGCAACGTGATCGAGGCGGCCGAGGAGGAGCGCGAGTTCCGCCTGGCCAACGACATCAACCTGGATCTGAGCGCCGTGGACGAATCGGTGCTGATGCGAATCGAAGCCGAGGACATGCAGAACGCCCTCGACAACGTGCTGGCCACCCTGCGCTGAACGCACACGAATACGGCCCCCCGAAGGTGTTTCGGGGGGCCGTATTCCGTGCCGGGTACCTCAGTTGGTGGTCGGCAGGATGTCGTAGCTGACGAGCGCTTCCTCGCGCGAGAGCGTCGGCCCCGGCACCAGTTGACCGATGATCGGCCAGGGCGCGGGCCGCGGCTTGTCCGCCAGGCCCAGCAGGGAGGCGGTCTCCTGGTCCGGGATGCCGTAGCGAATCCCGTTGTCGGAGATGTAGAACAGGCTGCCCTTGCGCACGCTGTCCGGGGACATGCCGGTCACCTGCAGGTACTCCCCCGAGTTCGGCGGGATGTAGGCGCTGTCGACGCGATCGCCGGTGCCGTCGCCGGTCGCCAGATCCACCACCTTGGCCGAGCCGGGCAGCGGCAGTTCGCGGCCCGCGAACACGGCCACGGTGGCCGCCGGGTCCGAGGACTTCTTCGCCCACTGGATGCAGCTCACCCGGTTGTCCTCGGGCGTCAGGATGCGCGGGATCGGGCCGGGAAACTTGTCCACCGGCAGTGTCGTCACCACGGGTACGCCCACCACCCGGTCCGGCGGCACCGAGATGATCTCGTTCATCTCCTGCGAGTTGGCGTTGCGGATCACCTCGGCGGAGAACGGCGAAAGCCGTTGCACGCCCTCGGCGAGCACCACGTACAGCTCCTGCGAGCCAACGCGCTGCACCCGGATCACACCGCCGATCGGCACACCCTGCAGGCGACCGGGACCCGGCTCGCCCAGTCGATCGATCTTGGGCGGGGTGAGTGCGGGCACCTGGGTCGCGGAGTTCAGCATTCCCGCACTGACCGGGCGCGGGTTGTACTCCCGGAGCCCGAGCGAGCGCGAGAGCACCGAGTCGTTCGGGTCCACCTCCGCGCGCTTGCCGTCGAACATCAGGAACGTCTTACCGCCGCGCGTCACCAGCAGCGCCTCGTCCTCGCGCAGCGGCCGGGCCGTGTTGGGCGCGCTCGAATCCAGGGCGCCCGCGACGACCGTGGTGTTGGCGCCGGCCGAGCGCGCCGCGCTGCCGGAGGCGGACAGTTCCACGGTGTCGCACAGGCTCCAGATGGAGTCCGCCGAGGCGGCGCCGGGCAGGGTGGCCGGCACGCCGGGGATGCCCACCATCGGGCCACGCGGCATGGTCAGCTTGGATTCCTTGACCGAGGTGGGCTTCTCGTTGCTGGCGGCGATCAGGCGGGCCGAGGCGAGGTTCAGTGCGGGGTGCAGGGTGCCGTCGACGATCACGTAGAGCGCGCCGGTCTCCTTGCCCATCACGATGTTCGCGTCGCCGATCGCGCCCACCGGGCGCAGGAAGGCCAGGATCGCCGCACCGGCGACCACCAGGACGCCGAGCACCGCGCCGACCACCAGCGAGCGGAACTGCGAGCGCATCGGATCGTGCAGCATCCGGATATCGCGGCGAATCAGCGCGTGCTCGTACCTTTTCAGCAAAAACCGGTAGCCGTTGACTTGCGCTTTGGTAGTCAACTGTGCGGGCACGCACGCCTCCGAACTGACACGGGTATAGCGGATCGAGTGATTCACTCGGTGCGACTTACAGTAGCGAAGCCGAACGAGTTCGGTCCATTATGTCCGCATGGGTTCCACCACAGCCGCGGGCGAAAATCGCGAGACAGCGCCGCAGAGTTCCGCCACCCCGTCGGCTGCGCCTTCCGCCCCTCCCCTGCACTCCCCGTACTTCTGGTTGTTCCGAATTCTCCCGCTACGCTGGGTGATTCCGGTCGCGCTCGTCGCGGTCGCGGCGTCGCTGGTGGCGGTGATCTTCGACGCGTCGGCCTGGGTGGCCGCCGGAGTATGCGCCCTGGTACTCGTGCTGGGCTTGACGCCACTGCCTCGCCGCAAGTCGCTGGCGGGCTGGCTGGACGAAGAACTCACCTTCCGCTGGCGAGCGTTCCGCAATCGTTCGGCAACTGTTAACCAGGCACCGTTCGATGTTCCGCTGCCCGAGGGCGGCACCTACGGAATGCGCTGGGACGGCTCACGTCTGCTGATCATGCTGCGGATCGAGGCGCATCCGCGCTCGGTGACACTGCTGAGCCCGCAGTCGCTGATCTCCGACGACATGATGCCGCTGCCCGAGATCGCGCACTGCCTCAACCAGTTCGACATCGAACTGGCCTCGATCGATGTGATCAGCACCGGTGCCCGCACAGCCGGGCCGGGCCGGGTCTCGCATCTGTACGAGCAGATCCTGGGCCCACTGCCCGCGGTGGCGCACCGCACCGTCTGGGTGGTGCTGCGACTGGATCCACTGGCGAACGCGGCGGCGGTGACGCGCCGCGGCGGCGGTGCCGCGGGCACGCTGCGCACGGCCATCGTCGCGACCCGGCGGGTAGCCAACCGCCTTGCCGCTCAGGGCATCTCGACCGTGGTCCTGTCGGCCGCCGAGATCACCGCGGCGGTCAACCAGCTCACCCGGCACACGCCGCTGGAGGAGTTCACCGAGACCGCGCACAGCGTGGAACGCGACGGTATCCACTACACCACCTACCGGATGGCGCCGGAAGCGCTGGGGCCGCGCGGTTTCGCCGCGGTCTGGTCCACGCCGACCCTGGCGACCACGGTCACCATGCGCCTGCAGCGCGGCAGCACGCAGGAACCACGGGACCAGACCGCGCCGCCCGGTACCGCCGGCATCGAGGTGACGGCGGTGGTGCGCTTCGATACCCGCAACAAACCTGCGGATGTCAAGGCCGAGGGCCTGGTTCCCTTGCCGGGCAAACAGTTCCGCGCATTGCTCTACACCCTGCCGATCGCCGAGCGCGGGCGGCAGTTCACCCCGGAAACCTATCTGGGTAAGCCGGATTCGCTGTCCGCGCTGCCCATGCCCATCGCCGGCTGCGGTCAGCTGATCGGTGCCGACACCTCCGGGCAGGGCGTGGCGCTGCCCCTGGTCGGGCACCAGGTGCGGCGCGTGGAGGTGATCGGGTCGCTGCTGGTGGCGCAGCAGATGATCCTGCGCGCCATCGCGCTCGGCGCCTCGGTGGTGGTACACACCAACCGGCACGACGCGTGGCGGCAGATGGCCGCCGACGTCGGTGTCCCGCAGTCGCTGACCGTCGCGGCGTGGTCGGCCGCCGGGCAGCAGGCCAGCGCACACCGCTCCGCCAATGTCGTCGTCTACGACGGTATCCAGCCCAGCGGGCACCACTCCGACGCCACCATCGTGCTGCTGCGCGCGGCGCCGGCCGTGGTGGAGGACCACTTCGATCCCGACGTGACCCTGGCCGAAGATCAGGAGACGGCCAACCTGGTCACCGTGCGCACCGCCGGCGTGACCACCCGCGTGCACATGGTGGCGACACCGGACGAGATGCAGTACCTGCACACCGCGCTGGCCGCCGCCCGCTAGCCGGAAACGCGGAAGCCCCGGTCACCGTCGGTGGCCGGGGCTTCCGTGATTCGGATCAGAAGGAGTTGTAGACCTTCTGGTCAGCCGCGAAGGCGTTGCCGAACGCGCCGTCGATCGCGTCGCGCAGCCGCTCCATCTTGGTGTGGGTGTCGCTGAGCTCATCGAGCAGCGAGTCGGCCTTGGTCTTGAACGAGGCCAGCGCCTCGTTCTCTTCCCACGCCACGTTGATCAGCTTGTCCCGGGCGGTGACGAACGCGTCCTTGTAGCCGTCGAGATCCTTGTAGTACTGATCCATATCGTTGATCAGCTGCTGATGGGTCGCCTTGGTGTACTTCACGACGAGCCTCCTTTCGAGTGAATTACGTCAGATCAGGTTGGTCAGGGCGTCGACGTTGGTCGGATCGACGTTCTCGAGGGTCTTGTTGCCCTCCTGGATCGTCTGATTCAGCTGGTCGATCTTGTCGTTGATGCGCTGGGTTTCTTCCTGCCAGGCCGTGGAGGCCTTCTGGCCCGCCACCGCGGCGTCACCCTCCCAGCCCGAACGGGCCGCGTCGAAGGTCTCCTGCGTCGCGGAGATGGTCTTCTTGATGCCCTCGACGGCCTGCATGTATTCGTCGACGACCTGTGCGGCCTGTTCCGCGGTATAGCTGGTCTGTCCGGACATTGTTCACCTCTTCATGTCAGTGGGTATTTCGTATGCCGCTGCGCTGGGGCCGCGGTGGTTCGGTCGGTTCGTGAGTTCCGATGCGTTAACTAGGGCATCCACCTTCCTCCGGGCAGGGTCTCGATCAGGGCCGAGATCGCCTGCGCGATCCGGTGATCGGTACCCGGGGTGAAGGTCGACCAGACCCGCAGGTCCGGCGCAGCGCCGGGGCTGGCGGCGATACGACCCCGCGAGGTGTCGTAGACCGCTACCGCTCCGGACGTTCTGGTGGTCACGCCGTCGTCGTAGGCATAGGCGACGATCTCGGCGTGCGCGTGGCAGCTCGACATGGCCAGTCCGAACTCGATGGCATCGCGCTCGGCGACCCCGCGGCCGTAGAAGACATCCGCGTAGTCGCTGGATCTCGTTGCCTCGTCCAGTCTTTCGCGAAGTTCGTCGACGGGCGCGCTGATACTCGGGATGGCCGCGCCCTCGGCTCGGCCCAGCACGGCGAGCACCGGCCGGGCCAGCGCTTCGCCGCCGCCGTCGCACCACATCGTGCCCACCTCGAAGACGTCACCGTCACGGGTGGCGACGGCGTGCTGGGAACCTCTGCGGGCCACGCAGACCTGCCGCACGCCCGCCTCGGTGTAGATCCGCGCCGCCAGCTCCCGCTCCGGATTGGCCAGGACGAACAGCGCGTCGGCGAGATCGGTGGCGACATCGTCGTAGGTGCTCACCAGGCCCGCGCCGCGCAGATCGGCCATGGCCTGATCGCGCGCCGCCTGCCAGGCCGCGGCCGAATCCTGTTGCGGGCCTACTCCGAGCACCAGCGGCAGGGTCTGGACGCCGAGCAGGTCGGACACCGCGAGCAGCCCGTCGTTGGTCATCGTCGTCATGCCGCCCCCGGTGCCGTGGCCTTCGGGGTGGGTTCGGCGGAGCCACCGAGTACCGCCGGCGCGGCGGCGAACCCGGATTCGACCTCGAACGGCTTGTCCGGCTGCGCCGAGGCGGCACCGGCGCGCAGGGTGCTGCGATCGTCGTCCTGCATGGCCGAGGCAGGTGCGAGCGCCGCCGGCGCCCCCATCCGGTTGGCGGCCGAGGAAGAATCACCGGCGACCGGAGCCGCCTCCACCGGAAGCGGTTTCGGCTCCGCCGTCGCGGCGGCGACCGCCTGGGTCGTGAACGCCGTCTGCGCCCGCGGCATCGGCGCGACCCGGCCGAAGGCCGCGGCGAACGAGGTGGGCAGCGCCATGGTCGGAGCCGCCGTGCTCGGCCGGACCTCGGCGGCCGCCTGTTCGGCGGCCAGCGCCGTATTGGCGGCGATCACCGGCGGCGTGGACTGCGTCCACGGGGTCTCCAGCGGCTTGGTCGCCTCCTCGTACACCCGCATGACCCGCGCCGCGTTGGCTTTCGCCAGATCCTGCTCGGCGTCGATGTCGGCGGCCGCGCCCACCAGGGGTGCGCCCAGGCCCACGCCGATGGCCTCGACCGTTTTCTTCGCCTGCTCCAGCGCGGCGACCTCGGCGACGTGCGGCATCGCCAACTGCGCCACCTGATAGGCCAGCGCCTGTGTGCCGGTCTTGCCCGCGTTCTGCCCGGCCGAGCCGGCCGCCTCCAGCAGCCACTCCCGCAGCTTGGTGATCCGGTCCATGATCTCCGGGCTCGTCTCCGAGCGCCACGATTCGCCGATGGCCTTGATGATCTGGTCGTATTCGACCACGGCGCCACCGAAGCTCGCGGCCAGGCGGGTCCAGGCCTGGGCCGCTTCGGCCATCGGCACGGCGCCGCGACCGGTGTTCAGATCCTGCGCCAGCTTCTCCGTCGGTCTGGCTTCCCAGACAACGCCGGTGAAACCGGGGATCGGCGGTTCGACCATAGATGCGCCTCGCTAGACCGACGCCCCGAAACCGGCGGAGTTCTCGGAGTCCATCGCCACCAGCTGCTGCGACTGCGAACGCAGCGAGGCAGCCAGTTTGCGTAGTTCGAGAACGCCCGCGGTCGCGGCTTCGTCATAGGAGGCGGCCACACCGCGCAGCGTTTGCGCGGCGCGCTGGGAAACCTCGTCCAGCCCTGCGGCTTCCACGGCCAAGGCCGGGGTATTGGCCTTCAGATCGGCTTCGAGCCGGTCTGCGAGAGCATCGAGTGCGGTGGCGGACTTGACTGCTCCGGCGCGATCGAATTCCATGACGTCCTCCTATCAGAGGGTGAGTGCCTGGTCCGGCGGTTCGTTGAGTCCATCGGCGTTGGCGGCGCCGACCACGGGCAGCGAGGCGCCTTCGATATCGCCCACCACCTCGTTGCCGTGCTGCCCGGATACCAGTTCGCTGCGCAGGCCGTTCGCGGCGTCTTCGGCGCCGCGGCCCATGCCCGCCGCCGCCATCGGCGACATCGGCATCATGCCGCCGGGCGAACTGGCCGCGGTGGTGCCGCCGCGCGCGGCCGAGCTGGCGCCGGCCTGCATCGCCGAGGCCGGGTTGCCGACGCCCGGCGTCCCCGCCGCGCCCAGATTGCCGGCGGTGCGTCCGTCGACCCAGGGGCTGAGCTGACGCGCCGCCGCGGCGGCCGCACCCAGGCCACCACCGCCGACGCCGCCACCGCCACCGGCCTTGGCCGCGTTCTTGTCCAGGGCCGGCTTCTCGGCCTTGTCCTTCTCTTTGGTCGGATCGGCGGTGGTGGCCGGGTTCAGAGTCTTGTGCAGCGAGAGCGCCGACTCCATGCCGGAACTGACCGCGGTGGTCAGCGTGGGGATCATCTGCATCAGCATCGACAGCATCTGCATCTGGTCCATGCCCTTGGGGGCATCGGTGACCGGAACCTTCTGGCCCGTGGCCGTCATCTCCGCGCTGTGCACCGTCATCTCGCCGCGGGTCTTAGCGACCGTCGCCGTGGCCTCGGCCATCGTCTCGATGGTCGAAGCGACCAGGAAGGCCTGGCCGCCGGGCAGCGACAGGAACGGCGCGGACGCCGCGACCTGGGCCATGTACTTGGCGATGATCGCGGCCATCGTCGCGCCGCCGATGAAGACCGAAGTCGCGGCGTTGGCGACACCGGCCGACTCCTGCGCGGCCTGGGTGGCGATCTTGCCGCCGTCCTTCTGCGCCTCGGTGCCCTTCTCCTCCGCGGCGCTCGCGGCCTGGCTCTGCCAGAGCTGCATCGCCATCGTCAACGCCGTGCTGCCCAGCTGCACCACCGTCGACACGACGCTGGAAACCTGGGAGAGCACCTCGGTGGGATCGACCACCGGAGCCGCCGCCGGCGCGGCCGCGGGATCCGCGGACGGATTCTCGGTGCTCGCCGGCGCGGCGGCCGGGAACTGCCCGGTGCCGAAGGTGGCGGCCAGGTCGGTGAGCGGCTTGGCCAGCAGGGACAGATCGATCACCGGCAGGGGCGGCAACCCCGGCATCGGCGGCAGCAGCGGGATTTCGGGCAGCTGCGGCAAACCCATGTCTTGCAGGACAGAGTTCACCGGCCGGTCCAGCATCGGACCGAGCGCACTCTGGCGCAGCATGTCCAGCACGGACTGATCGACCAGCTCCGACATCAGGCCCTACCGACCACGTCGATGTCGGCGCCCGAAAGCGCGTCCGTCCCTTGGTATTCGGTGGCGGCCTGTTCGCAGGTCACCGCTGTCATGCCGTGCACGTAGGCGAGTTCGGCGACCGAGGTGAGGTGGTTGGCCTGGGCCACCGCGAAGGAGGCGAGAAAATCCTGGCCGATCAAGCCGAACACCGGAATCGCGGCGGCCATCGTCGCGGCCTGATTCACCGATCCGGCGGCGGCGACACTGGCCGCCATGCCCGCCGCGGACTTCGCGTAGGCCCGAATCGCATCAGGTTCAGCGGCCACATGAGGCCAGGGATTGCTGTCTTGACCGTGAGGCATCGGAAACACCCTCTGCGAGAAAACGATTGGATTGCGTATCCCGAATCTACCGGAACCCCTGATGGGGCGCGCAGTGAATATTCGGGTTGAATGTCTTAAGAACGAGTAAATCTTTGGTGTTGCACTAGGTTTGAGCTGCAGATTCTTCGTTGAACTCGGTGATAAGCTCTCCCATTCGGCCCATCGCGATTGCGGCCGCGCGCCGTGCCGTGCCGACAACGGCTTGCTCGAATTCCGAAGGCGACATCCGCGAAACAGCACTGGTAAAACGCAAGTCCACCAAAGCGCCGTTCCCGTCCACCTCGACGGTGACCGCACCGTCCGCCGAGCTCTCCCGCCCCCGCACCTTTTTCATCTCGTCACCGAGATCGCGCAACCGGTTCAGCGCCCGCTGCGCCCGCGCCTCGATCTCGTCCATCACCGGGTTGGTGCTCATCTCAGGCTTCCCTCAACCAACTCTGCGGCTCTTCGTCGTACTCTTCCTCCGCGACCCACTCCTGCGCCGCGACGTCCTCGGGCTTCGGCAACCCGGTGAGCGCGAGCATCTCACTACTCAGCCCTGCCGCCTGCAACTCTTCGCGCCGCGCCAGCCCGGCCCGGTTCGCCGCCTGCCGGCACAACCGCATGATCTGATTGGCCAGCTCCGCCGGATCCCGCCGCAGCTCGGACGGCTCCACCGAAAGCGCCAGCGGCAAACCCTGTTCGGTGGTCCGCACCGAGATGGTGCCACTGATATTCGCCGCCGTGGACATCGCATCACCCCTCATCTACTCATTGGTAAGTGTAGTGCGAACCCGGCATGTCGCATGCCGGGAGAAGCAGGGGCGTGCGCCCCGAGCCTCGTTCTTACACGTCCTTCACATTCCGGCCCGCTCGTCCTTGATAACCCGGATGACCTCGGCGATCTCGGTGTTGATCAGGACGCTGAGACGGCCTGCGTCGACCGGGACCGCTACGGCGGAGTCGTGCTCGGCCACCGCGTAGCGCCCGTCACCTTCGAGGTCGCTCCAGCGCACCCAGCGCCGCACCATGCCCCGTGGACCGAAACGCGAGCTGCCCTGGGTGATCTCGACGCGGCCGGAACCGGTGACCGTGGCGCGGCGGAAGCGGTCATGCCGTTCCCGCCCGCGATCCTCGGTGAGCTCGTGCGCGACGCCACGCGGCACGTAGTCACCCTCCGGTTCCGGCTCCGGCAGCTGAATGCGGCCGAGCTCGCCCGGATCGCGTGGCGGCAGCGCCTCGGCGACCACTCGGCCCAATGCCAGCGCGGCACACTGGTGCAGGGTGAAACCCGCTGCATGCCACAGTGTTTCACCGGGAAGCTGAGTGACAAGGCAGCCGGTCTCGCCGCGCCGGGCGGCGAGCATCCGGATGCTGTCGGCGGCCACCGCCGGATCGGCGCCCATGGTGCCGGTGATCAGTATCCGAAGGTCCGGCCGCGCGAGCGTTTCCAGCAACCCGCGCACCTCGTCGTCGAGTTCGACCCGTTGCCGCGCCCGAATCTCGGCCTTGCGGCGCTGGAACTCCTCGAAGTCTGCGATGCGGCTGGTGACGACGAACGGGCTGGGAACGGACCGGTTCCGCATCGGCTCCCACGCGGTGACGAACTCAAGATCGGTGAACCGCCAGGTCCGGTCCGTCACTTGCGCACCGCTCACTCCGCAACCACCGGTCGCGAGACCACCTGCGGGCCGCCTACCGCTTCGTCCAGCGCCTCCTCCGACACCAGAAACACCGGTGTCTTCCGCTTCTGGTTCTCCTCACCGGCATTGCGGCCCGCCGCGCCCGCCGTACCGGGCGTGCCCGGCATCGCCGACGACGAGGCGGCTCCGGCCTTGAGCGCGGCCGCGCTCACCGGAGCCTGGCCGAAGGCCCCGGCCCGCGGGAAGGCGCTGGTCGGCTTCCCCTGCTCTTTGGCCGGGCTCGCCGCCCCTTTGGCACCGCCTAGTCCGGAACCGCCTGCGCCGGAACCAGTTCCGGTCGGCGCGGCGCTCGCGGCCATCATGGACGGCGAGGTCGATCCTGGCGCTGCGGCGGGACCCGCAGCGGTGGGAGATCGCAACGCCGAAGCCGCCTGATCGGCCAGACCGGACAGCGAGCCCAACGGATTTCCACCGCCGCTCTCGGACGCGGCGGGTGTGGGCGCAGCGGTGCTCGGGTCGGCCGAGTCGGTGGGCAGACCGGCTCGCGGCACTTGCAGACCACCCGACGGCATCCCCCGGTTCGTGCCGCCCGGCGATCCCGGCCGGTCCCCCGGCGGGGCCGGATCGTCACCGGAGAACGTGCCCACCGGCGGTGTGAACGCGGGAATCGCGGCGGCAGAAGCCTGCACCGAGGGCACATAGATCGCGTCGACCACCGCGCGCCCGTCCTCGACGATCTCCGAGAGCTGCGTGTAATCCTTCTGCGTCGGATCGCCGTAGCAGCCCGCGTCGGTCAGGCGATGCGCCAGGATGTAGCGCCAGCCCGCCACATTGACCAGGCCGTCGCTCATCGACACCGTCTCGTTCGCGAGCGCCACCGTGGTGTCGATGTAGGCGCCGGTCGCGGCGTCGGCGCCCTTGCGGCCATCGCCCTGCCACTTCTCACCGAGCCCGTTCATGAGCGTGAGCAGGTCCTGCGAAGCCTTGGCGAGCGTGGTACCGGTCCAATTCCACAGTTTGGCGGCGTCCTCGATCGGCGTGTTGCGATAACCGGCCTCACGCATGGCGAACAATTCGTCCGCGCCGAAATACATTCCGTAGTAATCGGAGGTCAGCGCGGCCGGCTCGAACTTCACACCACCCTCGGCGTAGCGCGAGTTCGGCGGCAACAGTTTCAGCAGCTCGTCCGGCTTCGCCGCCTTGACCCGATCCCAGAAGGCGGTCTCGTCGTACACGTCCGCCGCGAACAGCTTGTAACTGTTCAGGTCGTACTCGAGCTCCTGGGAGCCGTACGCCTGCAGCGTGGCCCGATCCGCACTGAGCACGTTGAGCTCATACGCGGAGTCCGCATCCGCGTTCGTCATCACCTTGCCCGCGTTGATGAACGTCGCCCGCATATCCTCGAGCACATCGGCGTGCCTGCCGAGCAGCTCCTTGATCCGATCCCCCCGCCCGTTCATCGCGTTCGCGAGATCGGCCCCGGACAGCTTCGGCACGAACGGCTCCAGCTTCGGCAGATTCCCCTCCACCGTCGCCTTCACCGCGAGCACCCGAGCCAGCAACTCCCCGGCCGCAGTGGCCAACTGCGTCGCCAAACCTGTTTCGAGCGTGACGTTCTTGCTCGTCGCGAGCTGTTCCCAGGACAGTGGTGTGTCGACCATCGGCAGAACTTCCTTCCACGCACCCCCGTGCGCCCACCCGACTACCGCCCACAGCGTGGCATCGATAGGTCGGCGGCGCTACTGGATTAGCGCCTGACGCCGGCCGCAGCCATGCATCACACTCGGTGCGACTGCCTCTCGTCCTTGATGTTCCGAATGATCTTGGCGATCTGTTGGTTGAGCACGATGACGAACTTCTTCTCGTCCGCGGGTTGCGCGACCGGAGGAGTATCCGGAGCGATCACATAGCGGCCGTCGTCGGGCAGATCCCGCCATTTGAGGTCGAGACTGATCCGGCCACGGGGGCCGTAGACCGAGTAACCCTGGCTTACCCGCACGACTCCTCGCGAGGCGGCGATCGTCTTCTCGAACCGCTCCCCGGTGACGGCGGTGGAAGCACCGCCGTATGGGTCATCCCAGAGGCCGGAAGCATTGGCTTCCACCATCTCCTCACCACGTGCCACCGGCAATTTTATGCTTCCGTGCTTGCCTGGTTCGCACTTCGGCAGCTCGGCTACCACTGCCTCGGCCAGCCCCAGCGGATCGCATTCGGTCACCGTGAAACTCTCGGCGTGCTCGAAAGTCTTACCGGTCACCTGCTTCAGCACGAACCCCCGTTCGCCGCGCCGAACGGCGAGTGCCCGGACCCACCCCTGCGCGCGTTCATATTCACGCTCGTCGAATCCTCGTACCTCGAGCGAGATATCCGGTTCGAGTACCGCCTGGATGATCTCGTCGAGTACCCGGTCGTCAGTGCCGCGCCAGCGCTCCCGTACTTCATGGAGAGCGCGTTCGTATTCGTCGTTCGTCCGCATCTCACAGATGTAGGTGAACGGCCGTGGGAGCAACGTGCCCTGAGTCCGTGACCACAGCGCCATGAACTCGATATCGGTGAATTTCCAGGTGCGACTCACTGTTCGACCACTGGGCGGACCACCTTCGGCGCCTCACCCAGCAACTCGTCCAAATGCTGATCCGATTCGAGATAGGTGGGACGCTTGTAGTTCTGGTTGCCTTGACCGGCACCCTGGCCCGCGGCGCCGGCGGGTCCGGGCGACCCCGGGGTGGCCTGCATCGGCGAGGCGGCGCCGGCGCGACCCAGCGCACCCAGACCTGTGCCCGCGGTCGCCACGGTGGCCGCGCCCGCACGGGGGAACAATTTCGCGGCCTCGGTGAGACCGAGCCCCTTGGCCAGAGAGCTCGGGCCCGGACCAGGGCCACCGAGCTTGGCCGCCAGGTCGCCCGCCTTCGGGAGGCCGTTCAGGCCGGATTGAGCACCCGTCAGCGCGTTCTGCGCGGCCTGCTGCGCTGCGGACATGGCCTCGGTCAGGCCCTTCTGTCCACCTGAAAGCGCCTGCTCCACAGCCTGTTGCGCCGCTTGCAGGCCCTGCTGGGCGGCTTGCTGCGCCGAGGAAGCGGCCTCCTTCGCGGCTGCCGCGTTAGCCTGCTGTTTGGCCCTTTCCTCTGCTGCCCGCTGCGCGGCGTCCTGCTTCGCGGAGGCGTCCTTGGCGCGCTGTTCGGCCTCGGCCTGACGGCGATCGTTCTCGGCGCGCTGCTGCTTCTCGTACGCCTCTTGTTCTTTCGCGCGGCGCTCGGCGTCTTTGCGTTGTTGTTCGGCGAACTTCTCTTGCTTCTTCGCGTTCTCGGCAGCTTCGGCCTGGGCCTTCTTCTGTGCTGCCGACAGTCCCGGGGCAGGGCCAGGCTTGGCCTGGGCAGGGCCGGGACCACCGGGAGCCGGACCGGGGCTCTGTTTCGCCTGCTGCTCCGCTAGCGCCTTCTGTTCGTTCTCGTCGAGCTTGCCGTCGTCGTTGGTGTCGCCCTTGATCTTTTCGTCGTCGTCGATCTTGCCGTTCTTGTTCTTGTCCCGCGCGTCGAAGATCGGCGGCACATCCTTGAACGTCTCGGTCGGATTGGCGAATTTCGGGATGTGGCTGGCCGTGTAGCTGACTCCCCGCACATATGTTTGACCGAACACATGTTGCCGATCGATCAGATAATAGGTGGGATCATCTTCTTCACGCGCGTAGGGCGGAGCCCAGTAGTGGGTGTCCACGACGAACTGAGCGACGTAGTTCATCAAGGAATGATGGTTCGCCGCCGTCGTGGCGAGCGGCTTGAGGGCATTCTTGTAGTTGTCGAGGGCGACATGCATTGCCTGCGAGCCCTTGCCCTGCCACTTGCCGTCCTCATCCCCCGGCGTGGCGTCGAGCACCTCGGCGACCTTGTTGCCGAAGGTCGTGCTCCACTCGTCGATCTTATCGCCGATATGTTTCCACGCGGCAGCAGCATCGGCGGCGTAATCGGCGACCAAGCCATTGTCCAGATAGTTTCGATTCGCGTGAAGGGCGTTCCAGGATTTCCCTTGCGTCTCCCCGATTCCGGTTACCAGATTGCCGGAATTCGGGATGTTGGGCTGACTCCGATTATCCTCGATATTGAAGTCGCTCTCCGTGGGCCTTTCCCGGCGGGTGTACGACCCAGCACGCGAATACCCCTTCTTATTCCCGTGATCACCCTCGCGATCAGTCAGCGCACCCGGCGCCGTACCATTCGCATAATGGGTGTCAGGAATCTCCATCTTGATCTTGCTGATCTCGTTCTCGAAATCCTGAACGTTGCCTTCTTCGGCTTTGACCATGTTCTTGCCCGCCGTGACAACGGCGTCGTACATGTCATCGAGAATCTTATGATGTGCACCCAGGATGCGATACATCTCTTCGCCCTGCTGCCCGAATTTCTCGGAAAGCGCCGAGCCCGAGGATATTTCCGGTGTGGCGAGGGCAGGAAGATAGGTCAAACTCATCGCGTTATTCCGCAGGCTGAACAGATTCCATTGGAAATCGTCGATCGCACCAGCCAGAACGACTGCGGCCTGCGGGTCGAACTTGAGCCAGCCCGCATCGTTCGCCGCGCGCTCACCGATGTCGGGCCAAGGGTTTCCGGGCAGCTCCATCTCCGGGATCGAAGGTCCCGTGGTTCCGCCGTCATCTTCCCTGGGTGGCATGCCTCGTACTCCTCGACTATCTCCGAAACTCCGGGACTGTCACGTCGCCCGTGCACTGTCTTGCGTCCATCTTGTCACGGAATCGCCGGCACTACATCTGCGCGCGACTCGTAAGACCCTGTTACGCAGGAAGTCCGAGCGTGCGGTCATTATCGCCCGCAGTGCCTTATCGAAACCTGGTGGCGAGCAAGGAAAGTCTTAAGTAACGGTTAGGGAATATCCGGGTAGTGGATGCGGTCGGCGTCGGACAGGTCCGCGACGCGGAGTTCCCCCGCTCCCCCGCACACCGGGCACACCCGCGAGCCCAGGCAGGTACGACAGCGGTGCCGGCCACCGGGCCCGCCGTCGACCGAGCCCTGACCGTGGCAGGTCGGGCAGAGGGCGAGCCCGTCGCATTCGTAGCAGAGCACCGCCCCGCGACTCACCGTCTCCGGGGTGACCGCGGGGGCGGGCCGAGGCTCGGGCGGATCCGATTGGTAGAGCTGGATGTTCGGGGTTTCGCCGAGCAGGACGATGCCGCCGAAGCCGTCCTCGAACCGGGCCTGCAGCCGGTATCCCTCGCGCTCGCCGCGCACGGTTACCACCGTCGGCGCGTGCGGATCGCGCAGGACCTGGACGACCCACCCGGCAGCGTGCAGGATGTTCGCGGCGCGATCTATCCGGGTCGGGTCGAGGGGGCCGGAAAGGTCGGCGAGGGCTTCGAAACGATGGCGCGGCGGACTGGTGCGTTCTACCGCGCCGGGGTGCTTGGGGATCACCACGTGCGGCGTCGCTCCAGGTACCAGCTGCGCCCCGAACCACTGCATCTGACCGCGGAGGAATTCGGCAGCCCGATCCAGCCACGGACGCACGCCCTCGATCTCCGCCACTACCGTGCACCACCTTCGGGGTTCGCCGTTGCCGGACGGTAACCGGCAGGCTTGTACACGATCACCATACGGTCGGTCGGCTGGGGCGCCGAATACTTGGCCATGGCGTCCGCGTTGAGCACGTTGCTCGCGCCGGTATCGATGGTGAACAGGTACTCCTGGCTGCCGTCACCGGCGAACTCGGTGTGCTCGACGATCTCGAAGGCGGCCACGACCGACGGTGCGAGCACGCGTTTCATCGCGAGCCACAGTTTGTCGCCCTGGATATGCCCGCGGTCACCCGGTTCGCCGCCGACCTTCAGTTCGGATTTCATGTCCCATTGGATTTCGACGTGCGCTCCCGGCACCAGGGTGCGGGGCAGCTGGCGTGCGAGCGTGTCGTAGTCGCTGTCCTCGAAGTGGGCACTGACGTTGTTGATATAGAAGCGCGCCACACCGCCGTTGCCGCCCACGTTGAGGACGTCACCGTGCAGCAGCAGGTCGGCCCAGACCATCAGCGCGCCGGGGCGGGTCAGCGGTCCGGCATCCAGGATGCCGAGGTTGCGGCGGCGCTGTCCGGCGTCGGCGTAGTCCATGGGTAGTTCGGTCTGCAGGACCAGGCCGCCCCCGGAGGTGTCCTGCGCGGGAGTCAGTTCCACAGCAAACGCGCCGCGCCCGACACCCACGTCGACGGTGTGCCCGCCTTCGACCGCCGCGGGCACCGAAGGACGCGGCACGAACAGCGTCGGCTGACTCTGCTGCGCGGGCAGGCGATACTGCGGCCGGGGACGGGACAACACGTCCACCGAGGAATGCCCGTTGGCTTGGTCGTGCAGTACAACGACGTATTCGACTGCCAGACCGTACATTTCAGCGCCCTGATTGGCCCGATCGACGGCCTGCAGGAAGTCCAGCAGCGACCTGGAACCGCCGCGCGGGTTGCCCGCCGTGACGGCGAACTCGACCTGCCCGGTGGACCGGTCGAGCGTCCCGCCCACCCGGTCGGGTAGTGCACAGTACGCCCGAGCGGCTTGCCGCATCTTGTCGAAATCGATGGCCTCGTTGATCGCCTGCATATGGCCCGGCGTGTTCTGCACCTCGGTGATCGCCGCGTCCAGCGCACTCCAGCGCCAACTGTGCGGCATCGGATCATTGAAGGCCCGCTTGATCGGATTCAACGCGGCCACCAGGTCATCGCCGGAGAAGAGTTCCGCCCGCTCGAGCCGTTTGCGGATCGCGCTGACATCGCGATCGGCGAAGATCGGCTCGAACAACCGACGGCACTGCTCCTCACGCATGCGCGCGTTGAGCGAGAGCCCCTCGGCCATCATGACATCGGCCGTGTGCTCTCCGGTGAGTTGCAGCGCCAACCGGCCGAGGTAAGTGAGTGCGGACTGTTCGAAGGCGGGATCGGTCAGCGTCCTGTCGAATACCGGGCGTTCGACCGTCGCCGCGCTGTATTCCAGTGCGATGCGATTCGCGAGTCGCGGATCATGCGCATGCAGAACCGTGGCGGCCGGCGCCGCGTTTAGTCCCAGCTCAGCGACCAAGGCATCGAGGTCGACACGAAGTGCGGCGGTCGACTTGCTGCGGGCCGGGTCGAAGATCGACTGGTCCAGCTGCGTGGCGAGGACCTTCAGCTCCGCGAAACGCGGTCCCGGATGCTGGAATTCGGGATCGGTCAGCTGGCGGATGCGGGTCAGCATGTGAGCGACGGCGCGTGGCACGTCCCGGGTGCGCAGGCCGTCGGACAGTGTGATGTCGAACGCGTCGCCGGTCGGTCGCAACTTGAAGCTGCCGACCTCGTCACCGAGTACGGTGTCGACTCCCACGTGCACGCTCCGACCGTCGGGGAGCAGGAAGTGTCCGTCCCGATGCCAGGTGGTCAGGGTGGGCATGATCGCCCGGATCATGTTGTCGATCGCGTGCCGCGCCGCCTTGGGCGAGAGGGGCTCGTCATCCGGTGTGCGGGCATTGCCGTTGAAGTCGCCGAGGCCCTCGACGGTTTCATCGATGTCCTGCGGTGCGGCGGGTTCCTGAGCCGGTTGCGGTTCGAGATACTCCGGACCCTCGACCGATGGATCAGCCCCGAACGATTGCGGCAGATCGTCGTAACCCAGATACTTCCTGGTCCAGGTCGCGTTCGGTTCCGGCGGAGACGATTCGGCGCGGCCCCCCGGCTCGGCTTCGGCGGACACCGTATCCCCCGGCTCGAGGAATTCCGGGCCTTCGATCGAAGAATCCGGCACTACCGCCTCGGGCAGCGAATCGTCTTCGTCGAAGTAGGTGGGGGCGTCCTCATCCTGCTCCGGGGTCGGCGTGGGCAGAATCTGGGTCGGCGGTACCTCGATCGATTCGCCCAGGCTCGAATCACTGGAATCCGCACTGGGTCCCGAGACGAGTTGGTGCTGTCCGGAGCCGGTCTCACTCGGGACCGCAAGTTCGGTGCCGCCCAGGGTCTGCGCCTGCTCGCGGACTTCCTCGGATTGGGCGGACTCATCGATCAGGGTCGGTTCGTGTGGAACCGTGGGCTTCGGAATGGCGGATTGCGTCTCGGCGTTCGCGATCTCCTCTTCTTCGTTGTGGGTGATCAGCTGATCGGGGTGGGCGGCAGTGTCGGGGGCGAATTCGGCGACCGGCAGCAGCGACGCTCCGTACTCGCCGTACGCGATCGCGGAAACCTTACGCACGCCTGGTGTTTCGCTACCTCGGACGTACTCACGCCAGGCGCCGTTGTCCACGTTGATGTCACTGATCATGACCTTCCCGCCGCGCAACTGCATCAACGTCATGTGCGCGACATCCATGGGCCCGATGGCGTATTCCTCGACGACCACCATCGAGGTCGCCGGATCCTTGGTATTCAGCAGCCGCTGGGCGATGGCCTCGCGAGAGCCTGCCAGACGCATACGTCCTCGGGCGTAGCCCTCGGTTTCGGTCGGCGTGCGTCCCGAAAGCTTGGCTGTCGGAGGGACATCGACGTCCAACCCGCTCTCGCGCGCGACCCGCATCGTCGACAGCACGCAGTCTTCGGGCACCCGACTCTCGGACGCCTGGGGATCCGGCAGCGTCTCACGAATCGTGGCCTGCATGTCCTCGGGCAATTCGGGCACCGACCGGGCTGCGTTCGCCTCGGCGATCCGGGCACGCGACTCGGCGACCTCGATCACCGGCAGATTCAGAGCCTGGGCTACCTCGGCATCGTCCGGCGCGACTCCGGTTTCGGCGATGCGCCTTTCGATGAATCCATCCACCGATATAAGCCGCCGCCGGGTGCCTTCGTCGACACTCGGGAAGCGGTATTCGTAGTACGCCCGAAGCACCGCGAATCGGGCCGCGGATCGCGCGGCGGGCGTGAATTCACCCGGCGGAACGAATTTCTTGATGGCCGCGCGAATCGCCTGACTCGCCTGTCCGACAAGGTCGTTCATATCGACGCCGGGGATGCCGCCACCCCAGCGAGTCACGACATCGGTGGCATCCCATTCATAATCCTCGAAGATCCGATCCTCGAGGGCCTGCTCCTCCTGCGAGCCAGGCTCGCTCGCGATCAAATCCCAGAAGCGCGCTTCTTCTGCCGGATCCACGGTCACGGCACCCGAGTGTGCGTAGAAGTCCCGCAGTGCGGCTACGACAGTGTCGTTGGGCAGGCCGAGGCCGGCCCGCAAAGACCGGATGAATTCGATGCCCGGTTTGCTTGCGCCGCTCTCCATATTCACGATCGCGGTAACGCTGCGGCCGATTCGCTCACCGAATTCGGGCTGCGTCATCCGGTGATAGACGCGCAAGGCCTTCAGCCAATCGCGCAGGTCGTGATAGGCAGCCGGATCGGGTACCGTCTCGCCGTCCGGATCCATCCGGTAGCTGTATCCCCAGGCTTCGGCCAGGTCGTTCCATGGGCCCGCGCGATGAAGCACACGGTGGTATGCCGCCACCATGGCCTGTTCGTCGCTGGTGCTGCCACGCCCTTCTTCGTGCACCCGGACGGTGGTCTTGGAAAGATCGAACAGGCGTGCCGCTTCGGCCTTGCCGATGTTGTTGACCCGACGCAGGAAGCGCAGATACTCGCCGAACGTTTCGACGTCGCGGAAGCCCGGAAACATCAGCTCCGCCCGGGGCAGGGCATAGAGCTCCGCCAAATGGTCGTAGGTCACTCCCGACGCGGGTATGAGCACCTCGAGCAGGGTCTCGATAGTGTCCGTCGACGGCACGGCACCGTCGGCCTCCCACTTCCGAATGCTGGCCGCGTTCTTCTGGATTCGATAACCGACCTCTGCCTGAGTCAGTTTGCGCCCGCGCAAGTCGAGCTCCGATTCGCGCAGGAACCGTAGATATCCGCCGAGGCTGGCATAGCCTTCCGGGTAGCATGGCCGCCCCGATTCCGCGAGCAAACCGGGCATCACGCGCGCGAGGGCGGGGTAGCTGCCGCGGGCTGCAGGCATTCCACGCAGCAACGCTCGTATCTGGTCGGAATCCAGCTGGGTGCGACCGTGTTCGGCGGCGTCCCAGGTGCCGGCCACTGCGCCAAGCAGATCGTCCATCCAGTGCGGCTCGGTCCCGAGATACTGGCGTACCTGGCTCAGCCATGCCGAGAGGTCGATATCGGCAAACTCCGGGAACGAGCCCACCGCTACGGCATCGGTTTCGGCCAGCGCGAGTCCGGCGCGATCGAGCCAGCGATCGACCTGGGTGTACTCCAGGTGCTGCATCTGCATGTACTCGGCCAGGCTCAGGCGGGCCCGCCCCGGTGCGGCTGACCGTCGCGCCTGGAACCACTCGAGGAACGCCTGTTCCGCGGAGCCGCGCGCGGGCGACGGGACCGTCGGCGGCACGGCCGCCCGGTGGCTGCCGTCGGGAATGTCCGCGGTCGCGTACGCGGACGCATCACGGTATCCGCCGTCGCGCGGCGGCGCCGGCTGTGCTCCACCCGGCGTTATCGGCTCCGGTCCCGAACTCGGATCACCTGACCCTGGTCGCGGACCACGCTGGACCCGGGTGGTCCGCGGCTGGTCCGCGAACGGATCGTCCGGCTCGAACGGCGTCTTGCCGATCATCAGATCGTCGGCGGGCAAGGCGGTCGCCGGGTCACCGACATCGGTCACTACGGTCTGGCCCTGCCACACCACCGCACGGGTGAGCGCGGTCTCGGCCCGGGTGCCGCCGGTCAACTGCGCCAGGGAAACGCGGCGATCCCCGTCTACGAACCATTCCAGACCTTCGGCGTCCGGCTTGCCTACGTAGGTGTACGGTTCTCCGTCGACTTCGAAAACGTTGTTTCCCAAGTACTTTACGACGTAGGCATGAGCGCCGATCCCGTTTCCATCGGGGGTGCGCCGCTCGTCGAGCACCCACGCCGTCGCGTTCACACCGACCTTACGCAGGTTCTCCAGCAGATTCGCATGCGCCTGGAACTGGCCTGCGCTATCGAAGCCCTCCGGGCGCGCGTCGCCGAGTAGTGCGCGCACATCCGACCACTTCCGACCCAGCCCCGTCCTGGTGGCCGGGTCCGGGACACCTACCGGAATGCCATAACCCGCAAGCTGGGCTGTAGAAGTGTCGACACAGTCGTTGGCGACCTGCTGCGGGACGACGGAATCAGACGCGTCGGCGGGGACGAAACCGTGCCCGCCGTCGGTCGTGCCCGCTGATTCCCCTGTTCGTGACGTCACGTTTGCGTATCGAGGGTCGTGAGCCGCCCCGTCCCAGCCGGCAAGCGTTGTCGACCTCTGTGCCGTGTTCGGGGCGGGTGTCCGCGATAGGTTCAGCCGAATCGGCGCTGCTTTTCCGGAGCCCTTGGCGAGCTCAGGGTCGTATCGCAGCGCATACCTGTCCAACGTCCCGAGTTCCGTCGCTCCTGCCGAGGGCGGTGGGTCCAGCCCCATCAACTTATCGGCGATCGAGTGCAGGATTCGCCTCGACTCGGCCTCCGGCATCAAGGCCGAGAGGGCCCTGAGCCGTTGCGGCGCGAGCATTTCGGCTACTTGCCCAACATCGGCGGCGCTCTCAAACGGCGTGCCGTGCGCCTGCCACAGCAGGTGCTCGTGCAGCGTCACTTCGAGGACGCCGGCGTGGTCGCCCACGTTGGGCACCCGGACCGGCAGCAGGATCTGCGAGTTCTCACCCTGCGGAAGTGCGAGCCGGAACGCCTGCCACAGTGCACGCAGTTCCGGATCGGTCGCGAGCGCCTCCGGGTGCGTGCGGGCCCAATCGCTCAGCATCGTCTGGACGATCTGGTTCCGGCCCTCGGGAGCGGTCAGTTCGGTGATGCCGTGCACGCTGAAGCCGCGCGCCATGAGCAGCCACTTGAGCGCATAGGCCACTTCGGCGTAGGCGGCGCGCGCCTGGCTCGCGTCGGCGGCGGCACTCGCCGGTGCCGCGCTCGCGTCGGCGACCTCGTTGGGTACCTGAACGCTGGTGAGAATCACGTTGTCGCGCACCACGAATCGACCGTGCATTTCGGTCAGCGGCAGCCCGTCGCGCCCGAGGGCATCCACCAGTACCCGCACGTGGAAGGTGCCGGCCTCGACGTCGAAGGTGATGAGCGAGTCCCGCAGCACGTGGTGCAGGCGCAGGTCCTGGTCTCCGGTGAGGGTGTACCAGGCCTTGAAAATGCTTTCCTTGGCCGAGAACAGCACCTTGTCCCAGGCCACGCCGGAATCCGGCAGGCAGTCCAGTTGCTGTTGCACCCAGAGCAATTCCTCGGTGCGCCCCGTGCTGTACATCATGTGCCGGACGGAGTTGTTGTCCTCGGCATCGATGCCGATCGATCGCACCTGCCCGGCGTCCGCCACCACCGCTGCGTAGTAGCTGAGCTGTGCCTTCCGGTCGATCATCTTGTTGGTGATGCTGCCGACCAGGCCCGGCGGGAACAGCGGTTCGCCCAGCGGGCCGCGGCCGATCGCTACCTCCGGATGACCGAACTGCGCCATCGCTCGGCGCGCCGCAGTCCGCGTGTTCGCCTTCTCCCGCACCCAGCTCTCCGGCGACGAATCCTTCAGCAGGACCGCGGCTTCCTCGGGCAGCAGCACGGCGTCCGGGTCGTCGCCGAGGATCTCCGCGGTGTGCAACTCGGGCAGCAGGTGGCTGATGAGCGAGGTCGTGCCGCTGCTCGCAGGCTCCAGCGACGCGGCGATGTGGTTCTGCGGCATGACATTCGGTTCGCCCGCCAAGGCGCTCTCGAACGCACGGACGGCGTTGTACGCGCCGATCCGATCTTGCAGCCGCTGTGCCTGGTCCTCGATCGGGGCACCGATCTCCGCGATCACGGCAACCGAACCGCCGCGTTCGGCAACGGCCGACTCATATCGGCTGACCATCGAACGCAGGAGATCCCCGACGTCGGTCAGCTCGGTGGTACCGAGGTGGACCCACACCACGTGCTCCGCGGAATCGATCGGCCCGACAGTGAACTCGGCTCTGGCACCGGTAGCACTCCGCTGTTCGTGGTAACTGCGGAGCTGGACCGAGGGAGGCTCCAGCGGCGCGCGGACCTGCGAGGCCGCGTCGTGACCGCTGCGCAGCGCTCGCCACATGATCTCGGCGTCGCCGATACGCGCTGCGTCCTCGGCGGTCGGGGCCGGATCTGCGGCGAGGTACTCCAAGATTCCGCGCAGCACACGATGGTGACCGAACTCGCGCACGATCGAGGGCACGCCGTCGATGTTGCTGATCGCCTGGGGGTAGTAATACAGCATCGCCAGCTGCTGGTCGGTGGTGAGGCTGTGCCACCAACGAGCGCGTTGCAGTGCCGATTGCGCAGTGTCGCTTGCTGTCACCAGTGAGTTCGAGCCGGTGGCAGCGGCCGCCTGGAGGGTTTCCAAGGCTCGGATCGCCGCCACGGCTTCCGCGCGATCCGGTGCTTCCGTATCCAGCTCCCGCAGGACCGTTCGCCAGTCGGCTTTCGGCGGGCCGCGTTCCGAGCTCTGCTCGGGCACAGTGGCACCGATGGCGAACGCCGGGTGGGCGCCCGGGTCAGCGTCGAACTCGGTGATGCGGCGTAGCGCGATACCCGAACGGTCGAAGGCGATGCCGGACATCGCGACCGCATCCGGGTTTGTTTCGCCCCGCACATAAGGCCGCCACGCGCCGTCGTCCTCGTTGAGATCCCGCACCATGATCACTCCGCCCCGGTTCGCCATGACATAGGCGTGCGCTCCGATGCCGTTGTCGTCCGCGGAGGCGTAGTGGTCGACCATGATGGCGATGGAGAGCGGGTCCTCGGGATCGGACAGGCGCTTGGCTACCGCGTCGCGGTCGATGAAGCGCTGCAACCGACCACCTGATTTGTCTTCCAGTTGTTCGGCGCTGCGGCCGCGCATGCCGGGTGAGTCGGTGAAAGCTTGTGCGACAGGACTTCCCGTTTCCTCGATGACGGTGTCGACAGCGAAGTCTGCGCACCGCTGAGATGCGATCTCGGCACTTCGGGCGGCTGCCGGCTCATTCGAAACAGGTTCGGGCAGGGAGCTATTCGGCTCCGAGAAAGTGGTCCCGCCGTCAACTGCCGAGCGATCCCCGCGACGCGGAACGCCAACCTCGGCAGGTCGGCCTGGCTGCCGTGCCAAGCGGTGACCGGCAGCCGGGGGCGTGGTCGTCGGCGCAGGCAACTCAGCCGAAGTCGACGCGAACGCGGCGCGCAGCTGAATTTGAGCCGCCACCAAAATTTCCTGGACGCGGGTAGCGGAGACCGATAGGCGGGTGCTCACTTCCTCGACATCGACCCCATCGAGGAGGCACATGCCTACCACGCGCAGCGCGAACTCCGGGTCCGGCAGCGCTGACATTGCCGCGCGCAGCGTCTGCTCGAATTCCACGTCGGTGAACGGCGACTGATCCGGATCAGCGATATCGTGCTGCCCGGTCCGTGAGTCCGTTGCGAGGCCGGCACTCAGCGAAGTCGCGCGCTGCCCTGTAATTACTCGGGCGGTAGTGACATCGGAAAGATCGAGCTCCAGCGCCTGCGCGATTTCGGTGTCGGAGGGTTCTTGTCCAGTCTTCCCGACCTGATCATCTATGTACCGGTTGACGGCGTGCAACAACCATCGAGTTTCTTTGTCAACGTCGGGGTATTTCTGTTCGAAGTACGCGTCGCGAATAACTGCACGGGCGGTCGCCCAAGCGAATGTCGTGAAAGCGCCACCGGCGGGAGCGAAGTTGAGCACCGCCTTGAACACTCCCTCGCTGGCTCGCTGCATGAGGTCCGCATACTCACCGCTTGTCGACCACCGCCGTGCCGCTTCACGAGGAATCCACGCGTATCGTTCGAAGATCTGCCGTTGCAGGGCTTTCTCCGTGTCCGAACCAGATTCGGTCTCGATGAGGCTCCAGAACAATTCATACTCGGAGGCCTCGATGACACCGACTTCGGGACGCGCGTAGAACTTGCGGATCAAAGCCTTGAAAGTATCTCTCGGCACCTCCAGTGCGTCGCGCAGCTGACGCAATCGCCGCATGCGAGGGAGCCTTTCACCCTCGGTTGTCTTTCTCGACCGCGTCTCGTCACCGACACGCTCGCTGAATTCCTCCACGGTCAGTCGCTTGTAGAGTCGGACCGCATGCATCCATTGATTGACCGAGTTGAAATCCCCCGGTTCGGGCCAGGTCTCACCAGCCGGATTCATGCGATAGCTGTATCCCTGCGCCGCGTCGTCGTGCCACGCTGCGGCGAACTCGTTCCAGGATGCAGCTCGATGAAGGGCGCGGTCGTACGCCTGCAACAGAGTGAACTCGCGCGGCGCGGCCGCGCGCCCCTCTTCATGTGCCCGGATACTCGTGGCGGTCATCCCCAGGATGCGGGCTTTCTCGTCGCGGCTGAGGTTGTTCACCCGACCGAATTCGATCAAGTAGTCGCCGAAAGTCCGATGGTCTTGCGGGTGCGGGTAGGTCAAATCCGCATCTCGCTCGCTGGCCTCTGCGTCCGTTGCACTCAGTCGCGCGGCGACCACTCCCGCCGCTCGCCGGAGCCGCATCCGGACCGCGCCCGCCGAGACGGACCCGCCTAGTTGCGCCGCCGTCTCCTTGACCGGCAGACCTTGCACGAGCCGGAGTTGGATGACCTTAACGTCGGACTCGCTCAGCTTCCCCTCACGACGCAGTTCGGCCAGCACGTTGTCCAACTCCGCAGGTGCACGGCGCTGAGTGTCCCGTACCAGAGCAAGATCCGGGCTCCGCTGACGATCGATGTCCCGACGCGCACGGACCGGCACAGTATCGCGGGATTCCTCCTTCGCGGCCGAGCCTTGCTGCGCGGTATTTCGCGGTCCGACAGTGGTTTCGGCATTCGAGGGCGGCGCACCTGGTGAGTCTGTAGGCCCGCCGGCGGCACTACCATCGGTCCAGCCGATGCCCCACGCGTCCAGCCAGGTCGTGAACCGCTCGAGCAAGATATCCAGCGCTGGAGTCCCGCCGTCGGGATCCGCGCCGTTGTCACGCTCGGTGACCGAAGCGCCGTCGGGTGTGACCGAGATCGTGACGTGGGCGGGTTCGCCGAGGACTGGATGGACGTCCATCGTGGTCGTGAACCCGTTGTCGGGCGTGGAAGCCGATCGTGCGTACACCGCGAAGAAATCGGCAAAGCCGCCGAAGTACTTGCCCGCGTCGTTGGCGACCGCCGCGACAACCTCGGCGTAGCTAGGGATCGGGGCGCCGTCCGCCCAGAGCGCGCCGAGGAGTTCCAGCGGTCCCGTATCACCGAGGAAGTTGACGAACCGCACCTCCGCGAGATCGATGCCGAGCTGTTGCAGGTCGTAGCGCAACTGCACCGCGAACTTCGGATCCGCGTTGGCCTGACCGAACGAGTAGCCGAGCGGAACGATCTCGAGCACCTTGCCCTCGAACCGCGCGACGCCCCAACTGGCCGCCCCACGGCGTTCTCCGAAGGTATCGGCGATATCGGAATGAGTACCGACCAGCGCCACTCGCAATTCGACCGGCTGTATGCCGACGACGAAAGGCACCCCACCCGGCGGGCTCGTGAAGGCTGCGCCGCGTTCGTCGCGGAAGACGCCCTCTCCATCGGGAGTGAGGGTGACCACCGCCCGAGCCTGCGGCCCTACCGGGTCGTAGATCTCGAGGGGCGCGGTTTCGTAACGGACCCAGCGCGGGTCGGGACGGAGATACACAGCTTGTTGCGCAGGAGTCGATCGAGCGGGCAGCGTAGTGTCGGGGTCCTGGTCGCGTGCGGGCTGGATGAACCACAGCGCCTTGCCCTGATCGTCGGCGCGCGCCGCGAAACCCCACGCTTCGGTGGCCAGGTGCAACGTCCGCAGGGCCTGCCGCGTGTGCTCCGGCGAATCAGGCTGGCTCTGTTCATTCGCGGCGGCCCGGATCGGTGCTGTGGCCGGGAACTGTGAATCTCCGTCGACGATCTGTACGAGAAGCGCGCCAGTTCCGGGCAACACCTGAACCACGATCTGAACCGGACCCGTGCCGTGTTCCATCGCATCGACGACCGCGACCCGCACCGCAGCCACAGTGTTGTCGACGTGGGCTGGTGCTCCGGTACTCCACTGCACGCCGGCCAGTTGTTCGCGCACCCAGCGCCCGGCCGACTCCGGCTCGGCGACAGTCGATTCCGCCAACGCACCTGGGTGCCCAAGGAACGTGGCATCCGAAATTGCCAACCACGGCAGCATCACAGTCTCGTGCATCTGAGCAAAAGCCCAGGCCAGCTGGACCGGTGCCGCCGCGACATCGAATCCAGGGTTTTTGGCATCGGCTGGTCGGTATCCGAGTTGCACTCCCGAGTACCGCATGGCCAACCCGTTCGGCCCCTCGGTGAACTCGATGGTCAGAGCGCTCGAAACGCCCCCCAGCGCGGTATGCAGAGTCAGATGGACGGATACGACCTCCATGAGCTCGCCCGCCTCCAGCCGCGAGAACCGGTCGATAGGGCCGAGTTGGGTCCAATAGCCATTTCCGGCTCCGGCCAGTTGCGCGAGGGCGCCGGCCCGGCTCTCGAACAGATCGGTCAGCGTCATGGTCGGCGCCAGCGGATTCCAGAGACTCGGTTTCACCACGTCCTGCAGGAAGGAGACAGAGGCGAGATCAACAGCACGCTTCGACAATTCGCTACGCAGCTGCGCCTCGAACTTCGGATCGGCGGCCGCTCGTCCGAAGACGTCGCTGGTCGGCCTGACCTCTACGAGCCTGCCCTCGATGATCTTCCACGAGCCGAATGCCGCCGGACCGTCCGACCGAGTTTCGTAACTGCCGAACAGCGTCTGGTGATCGGCGGAATCAGAGGTCCGGAACCCACCGGCCTTGTCCATGAGGAAGCGCTCGCCGTGCTCCCCGTGGGTGTTGTAGAGCTCGCCATCGGAGTCGCGAAAAAGTCCGTCCGCGTCCACGAAGACGGTTCGAGACGAGGTGTCGCCGGTCGGTTGGTAGGAGTCCGCACTGTCGGGTGCGGCGATCTCATATTCCGTGCGCTCCGCGCTGAGTTCCGGTGCCTGGGGCGCGGCCTGCGTCTCGGAACCCGCGCCTGGCGCCTTGAACGCCTTGGAGCTATGCGGGCCTTCCGGATCGAAGGCGAAAAACGTGCCCGGATCCCGGCGAGTTCGCGACCGTCGTGCAGGGGTGTCGAGCACGTCTGAGACCTGGGTGCCGGGTTCGACGCCAGGTTCCGAACTAGCGGGCTGCGCCGACGTTTCCGATTCCTCAGCGAGCCCGGTCGCCAGCTGCTCCATAGCGGCTCGGTGCTCTATGAAGATCGCTGACACGGTGCCGCCGACCAGCCGGGCCACCTCCGAGTACCGCAGTCCTTCGAGCGTGCGCAGTCGCACGATCTCCCGCTGCCGCTCGGTCAGCTGAGACAGCAGTGGCTCCGCATCAGCGGCCAGCGCCCGCTCGACGCGCGCGAACGGATCGGTGTCCAGCTGCGACACAGTCTGGGTGTTCAGGGCGGCGGGCGCGGCAGTCGGCTCCGGGATCGGCTGACGCGCCTCGAGTTCGGCCAGAGCCGCGAGCCGTTCGTTGTAGTCGATGGCGGCGTTGACCAGCGCACCGATTTCCAGGAAGCGCTCCGCGCGGTCCACGGCGTCGGTGAGTTGCGTGGAATCCGGTTGCGCGGCCAGCTGTCCGAGCACCTGCTGCAGGTAGCGCTCGACTCGTGTCGAGTCCACCCTGGCCGGATCGATGCCGATCAAGTTGGCCAAGACCAGGACCGCCTCGTCGTACTCGGCGCGCAGCCCGGGCAGTGCCTGCGAGTCCGGTCCGAAATCGGCGTGACCGAGCTGCATCGGTTCGCCCAGGTTGTCCAGTTGCTCGGCGACGACCGCCAACTCGGCGCGGGCCTGCTGCGGGTCGGTCGGCAGCGACCGGGTCGGCTCTTCGGACACTGTTGCTGCCGAAGCCCACTCGGCGATCTGCTGAACCGCGCGGGTTGCACCCGGTACCGCGGACAGGACAGCGTCCGTGGTGACCGACCAGCTCGTATCGGCCGAGGACAGCCAGACGCCCACCTGATGGTGCAGCAGGTGCAGGACAACACCGGTGCGCTCCGGATCCGAACCGAGGTCGACCGTAGTGATCTCGGCACTGTCGGGCGTGAAGGAAATGACCACCTCGGCGGCATCCGCCGGGTCGGCGAGTACGGGATGCAGGCGCAGTGTCACCGCCGCACCGCCGTCCGTCCCGGTGAACTCGGCGACGTGCACCCAGAAGTCGTCTCCGAAACCCGCCAAGAGCTTTGTCGCGCTGCTGGCTCCGCCGGCGATGAGCTCAGCAAGGGTCGATGCGGAAGGCTCGCGCGACCATACCGTGCCCTGACTCGGCGCGGTGAAGACCACATTCGACAGATCCACCCGAAGCCGGGTCAGCTCGGCGCGCAGCTGCGCGGGGTATCGCGGATCGAGATTCCCGCCGAGGAAAGCCTGGCTGTAGACATCGACCGTCGTCAATCGGCCGTTCACGATCTTCCAGATACCGAAGGCCGCCGGGCCGTTGAGCTGGTCGTTGTAGGTGCTGTGCAGCGCGTCGTGCGTCGCGGACGGCGAGGTGCGGATTTCGCCGGGCTGTGCGCCGAGGAGGAAGTAGTCGCCGACCTGGTGGCTGTTATAGGGCTGGCCGTTCGCGTCGAGGAACAACCCGTTCTCATCGACGGTCAAGCTGGTGAACAAGACCGGGTCGCCTTCGGTCAGATTCCCGATCGCATCGTTGTGGAGCTGGGCGATGTCGTATCGGGTTCGGCTGCCGATTACGGCGTTGCCGTCGATGGCAGGCGGATCGCTGGAGATCACTGTAGGGGCCATGGGGGCCGAATAAACCGGTGCGCCAGGAGCTTCCAGGGCGGCACCCGAGCTCTCGAGCCAGGGATTCAGCTTCGAAACCAGCTCACGCAGTGCCGCGGCGACACGAACCGGTTCGGTGCTCAGGTCCAGATCAGTGAGCTGGGCGGTGATCCGACCGTTCGAGCGATCCAGCACCAGGGTCACCGAGCCCGATTCCCCGCGTACCGGGTTGAGCGTCACCGTGATCTCCAGGTGGTCGGGGCCAGAGGCCACCACCTCGGCGAGGCCGATCCACATATCGTCGGTGAAGCCGGGTAGCAGGTCCTTCGCCATGGCTTGTCCACCGTCGAGCACCGCTTGGACGGAGGGCGTCCCCCGCTTCCAGATCGAACCTTCCTCGGTCAGATCGAACGTGAAACCCGGCATGCCGGCCACTCCGAGCCGGAGCAGTTCGGCTCGCAGCTGGGCGATGTTCTGGTTCTGGAAGGCCGGTGAGACGAAAGTGCCGCTGTTGGGCACTAATTCGACCAGCCGCCCCTCGCGGACCACCCAGGATCCGTAGGCCGCGGGCCCATCGTCCGCCTGCCTGAAGGTGCGGTATAGCGCTGCGTGATTCACACCGGCTCCGCCGGCGTGCAGAACGCCGGGCACCGCGCCCATGAGGAAATAGCCACCACCCTCAGGCGTGCTGTACAACTCGTTGTCACTGCCACGGATCAATCCATCCGGCCCCACGGTCAGCTGGTCGTAGGCTACGTCGTATGTGGTGTGGTGGCTGTCCCGCAAGGGATGGTCGTCCACGACATAGCGAGCCCGGGTCGGGCCGGCCGCGAGCTCGTTATAGCGGTCGATCGCCGCGAGTCCGGCGTCGAGCATTTCCCACTGGTGGAACAGCTCCACGGTCTCGTCACTGACGTTCGGATCCCCGGACGGCTCCCACTGAGCCAGTGCGATGGTCGATTGCTCGTTCTGCTGGTCGAGGCCAGCTCGTACCGCCTCCAGGTCTGCGGCCAACCGGTCGCGTTCGGAGGACAACTCGGCCAGCCGAGTGGTCCCCGGGACCGCCTCGGCATCCGAGAGTCCGAATCTTTGGACCCACTCGTCGCGCGCCTCGCGAGCGCCTGGCAACCGGGGATCGGCCTCCGGCGCCGGCACGCCCAGGTAGTCGCCCATCAAGTTCGCGAGCTCGACCAGATCCCGCGACCCGGTCTCGGCGGCCATGATCCGGAAGGTCAGCAGCGGATCGTCCCCCGCTTGGCCACTGAAGGCCCGGACCTGCTGGACGCCGAGCAGCTCTGCCAGTAGTTCGTTCTGGGTAGTGCGCCGCTGCCGCAGCGTCGCGGTCTCGGCGGCGATGTCGATGGTTTCGTCGCGCAGCGCGCGGGATTGCAGGTCCTGAGCGGCCAGCTCGACCGCCATATACTGCCCGACCCAGTCCAGCAGCTGACGTAGCTTCGCTGATTCGGTGAACACCGGCCAGGCCGATTCCGGCATCGACCGGAGTTGGTCCTGCAGCAGTACAACCGCTTCCTGCAGCGGCCCCGTGCGCATCGCGTCCGGCTGCACGCCGAGCATCGCCGCCAGCGCCTCGCGAGGCGGCACCGGTTGTACCCGAGCCCCGGGTGGGCGCCGGTCGAGCAGATCGGAGCACAACTCGGTGAGCCGGGCCAACCCGGGAGAGCCGGTCGCCGTGGCGGCCCGGCGCAACTCGGCGACCGGATCGGGCGACGTCCGCTGCGGTACGGCGCTCAGTTCGGAAACCGAAAGAATCTGGAGCAGTTCCGATTTCAGCTGGGCGCGGGCCTCCCGCAGCTGCTCCGGTGTGCGGTCACCGAACCCGATATCGGTGTTGGCCATGATGAATCGGCCGATCCATCCGCGCAGCTCCGGCAGTCGACCGGCATCGACTGCGCGCTGCCAGCTTTCGGCATCCAAGGCCCGCAGCTGGCCCTGCACCATGTCCAGAACTCGACTCAGCGCGCTCGGGCGCTCCAGCACTTCCGCGGGTACACCCAGGGCGTCGGCGAGATCCCCTGGCTCGGCGTCGTCGGGCGGCAACGGCGTCTCCGGTTCGGCCGGGGCGAACGGGTCGACGCCCGAGATGCCCGAATCGGCCAGCCACGGCGTCAGGCGCTCGTGCAACTCGCGCAGAATCTCGGTGGTGCGAGCGGCATCGGGGCCGAGGGCCATGCCGGTGTAGCGCAGTGCGGGCGTGCCGTCGGTCAGGCTGAATTCCAGAGTGACGTGGCCGGTCTCGCCACGAACCGGGTTGAGCGTCAGGGTGATCGATACCCGGCCGTCGACGGTTTCGAGACCTGCGAAGTCCACCGAAGAGTCGTCGCCGAACCATTGGAACAGGGTGTCGGCACCCTCGCCGCCGCGGCGAATCAGCCCGGCCACATCAGGCGACAGGGCCTCGGGCAGGGCCAGCCTGCCCAGCACGAAGTCAGCATGGAATTCGACCGTCGACAGGTCCACACCGAGGCGGATCAGCTCGAACCGGAGCTGGGCCGTGGATTGCACTGTGGCCGGGAAAGGTCCGCTGCGCGCGACGATAGCCTGCACCCGCCCGTCGACGATCCGCCAGTACCCGAAGCCCGCCGGGCCCTGGCTCGCGTCGGTGTAGGTGCCGAACAACGTCTCGTGCGCACCCGGCAGTGGGATCGTGCGCAGATCGCCCGGGATGGCGCCCATCAGGAAGACGTCGCCGTCCGCCCCGGAGTTGTACAACTGCCCATCCGGCCCATAGACCAAGCCATCCTGCCCTATGGCAAGGCGAGCCCACCCGAGCCCGTCGGCATGGCCGGAGACCGGCGTGATCTCTCGATCCGGCGGCGTCACTTCGTATTCGGCACGCCTGAGCTCGACTGGACCGGTCACCGCGCCCAGCCCCTGGCCCGAGCCGGAATCGGCGGGCTCGGGGCGGACAGTCGGTGGCAATACGACGGCGGAAAGTACCAGCCGATCATTCAGAACCGCGTAGCGTCCTTCGACACCGTGAACTTCCAGCTCACCGCCGGAGTCGGAGTAGCGGGCTTGGAAGGTGCCGTCTCCTGCGATGACAACAGTGATTCCGAACGAGTCGAAGTGACGACCGAACGCCTGTTCCAGAGCACTGCGGACACTTTCTCGCGCGGATCGGGCCACTAGGTCGCCGGGGGTACCGCCACGTTCCGGTTGGAAAATCCGAGCGTCGATGCCGACACCGGCGGCCTCAGTGCGCCGAGCGACTGCGATAGCCGTGTAATTGCCCGCATTCGTCATACTCCCGACGAATCCCGGCGGGGGCGCGAATTGCGAGCGAGTGGTCAGTACCACAGGGTTTCGGACAAGACCCAGGTCGGCGAGCAGACGATCTTCTGCGATCTGCTCTGCGTCGAGGAGTTGCTGGTCTGTGTTCAGGTCTTCCGGACCGAGCACCTCGACGGTCCTGGTTCGCGGAATCAATTGGCCGATTGCCGAATCCGCGCCAGAGCGCACCGCAACTGTGCTGGGGTGCACCCCCTGCGCCAACAGGTACACATCCACGGCATGGATCAGCTTGTCGAGCTGGCTGTACCGGTGTGCCTTGCCGGCGAATTCCCCCTCCGCCGGCGGCGACCGCAGCGCCGAGGCGAGGTCGGCCGGCGCCACACCGGTCAGCTGGATCAACTCGTCCGCAAGCCGCTGACGTTCGGCGCGGATTGCCGCGAGCGGTGCCGAATCCGGCGTGAAATCCGCCAGTGTCAGACCGATCGCGGCAGCGTTCTCGATCACGGTAGAGGCGAGACGCTCCACATCGATCGCCCGCAATCCGCCGCGGGCCAAGTAGCGATTACCCTCGACGATCGAACGCTGCTCGTCGGCGGCCCGCAGCTCTGCGGACAGATTGTTGTATCTGTCTGCGGCGTCGATCAATTCGACGAGTGTTGCCCAATCCCACCACATGTCCCGCACTTCGTCGGCGGTGTAGCCAGGCGAGTCGGTCCAATCACGTTGCCACGCATTGTCCATATCGCCGACCGGAATGCCCAGAATATCGGCGAGTGCCTCTGCCCTCTGTCCGGTGTGAGCACGCAGCTCGGCGAGTGCTTTCGAATCGGCACCGAGCTCGTCGGCTGTGATATTCAGGATTTCGCGCGCCATGGGGTCGAGATACGTCTTGGCCATCTCCAGCCCGACTTCGAGGGCGACGCGGTCCATCTCGGCAAAGACGGCGTCGAGAACGTTCCAACGGTCGTAGACCCGAAGAGTCTCGTAATCGATCTCCGCTTCCGACGCCAGATCACGACCCGCCAGCGCTATCGCCAGAGAATCACGGTCCAGTCCCAGCGCCGCCGCCAACTGCGCCGCCGATCGATCCCGTTCGGCGCGCAGCTCCTCTAGGCGATCAGCCACAGCCATCCAATCCACTTGGGGAGCGGCGGCCTCGGTGTCGATTTCCGTGTCAATAGCACCGGCAAGCATCGCGTCGAATGCTGCGGTATCGAATTCGTCGATTTCACCGAGCGCGGCATCCACCGCGTCACCGGTGAGCGGGCGCACAGCCTTGTTCGGAGCGCCCTCGGCGGGCTCGTCGGCATTCGGGGTGCCGCCGTCCTCGTCGATCTCGAACCACACCGTCTTGGCCCAGGGATCGCCGTTCTCGACCCGAACGCCATACCGATCCGTCATGGCCGTAACGAGAAGCACGCCCCGGCCCGATTCCGCCTCTTCATCGGCATCGCGCCCCTGCGGCAGGGTCGCGCTCGCATCGGATACCTCGACCCGCAACACCCGCTGCCCGTTGCGCTCGACGACTGTCGCTACGAACAAGCCATCAGTCTGCGCGTAGCGCCGTACGTTCTGCACGATCTCCGAGGCGGCCGTCAGCGCGTCGGGGTCGATCTGGCTCGGAGCCGCCCAGTCCTGGGCAATCTCACGCAGAGCCCGGCGCACCAGCCCAGCATCCCGGTCGGTCAGGATCGGGACCTCGGTCCGGCGCAGCACCACCTCGCCCGCACTCGACGTGTCGCCAACCAGGTCGGCCAATCCCCGCACCGCTGCGGCCAGGTCCGACTCCTGGAAATCAGCAGCTGCGATCTCCTGCGCCAGGCGGTCCAGCCCTGCGAGGTCGACAGCGAGCCCCCGGCGCAGCGCCTCGCGTACGGACGCCACCAATTCCTTTGCTGGGCCTGTCAATTCCGAACCCGGAGCGGAATCGGCGAGCAGCCGGGTAACCGTCTCGTACTGCTGACCGAGGAAGTAGTGCAGCTGAGGATCGTCATAGGTTGCCGCCCATGCCTGCAGGTCCGACATGTCGGCCGTAGCCGGATCCGGCGGCTCGGTCAGCGTCTCCGCGACGGGCGCCGGAATGTCCTGCGAACGAACCAGCCGCAGTAGTTGCTCGAATTTCGCACGGTTACGGGGCTGACCGGGAGCGAAGGGGGCGGATTCACCACCGATGTCCTGGTAGCGCTGCTGCTCGTTCGCGAGACCGAAGAGGGTGACCGGATCGATGTCCGGTCCGTGCTCGGCGAGGTTGGCCACCCATCGCCCGTAGCGCGCGCTACCTTCCCGGACCGCTGCCACCCACTGGGGCAGCGACATTTTCACATCATCGAATTCTGCTACTGCGCTAGGGAACCGACCATCGTTCTGCAGCGACCAGTTCATCAGGATGCGCGAGGCCCGGCCGTTGAAGTCGAGCGGATGCAATGAGACGAACCGGTGTTGCAGCTCGGCAGCGAGCTCGAACGGGTCGTACAGCCCTTCCCGTTTGGTGGTGTTGTACCAATCGCAGAGTTCCCGCAGTGCTTCGTCGACCGCTTCCCTGGAGTCGTAGTCCGGGTAGACGATCACGCCGTGCTCGCCCGGCCCGGCCGGCGGTGCCAGATAGGACAGCAGCGGATTCGCTTCGATGGCGGCGATCTGGTCTGCGGTGAGCGGCTCGAACAGCACTCCCACCCGCGGTGTCGGAGCGCCGAATTCCATTTCCGGTGGTGCCGACAAGGTCAACCGGTCGTGCATCTCACGAATGAAATCGACAGTCAGATCCTGATTTCCGTGCTGCTGAGCGAACAGCCGGGCGGCCAGCTGCCCGGCCCAGCGACGCTCACCGAGCGCGGTTTCCGGATGTGGCTGCCCGGCGATCACGGCGATCGCCAGGTACCGCTCCTCGAGCAGCAGCGCGGCCTCCAGCAGCCGCCCGGCCTCGGTGTCGATGCCGAGTTCCGCCAACCTCGTGGCGATCAGGCTGTCGATCGGCGAATTGCTATGTGCGGCGGGCTCTTCCGAGTCCGGGCTGTTCTGGCCGACATAGACGTCGTCGGCCGGAGGCGCGGCGTCGACGTCGCCGGTGGTGAGCACGACGGGTTGACCGTCCTTCCACACCGCAGCCCACAGCGCGACCGTGCCTGCCCGAGTACCACCGGTGATGTCAGCGAGAGATACTTCCCCGGGCCCGGCCTCCTGTTGACTGCTCGGCAACGTGCGGTGTCCCGCGGGGGTGGCGAAGAACTCCTGCCCGTCCAGGATCTTGTTCAGCGTGACCGGTTCGCCGTTGAGCGTGAAAGCGTGTGTGCCGTCTTCGTTCTGCCGCACATAGGTGAGTGCGACGGCATGTCCGGTGGCGCCGTGCCGGTCCGCACTGGCTCGCTGTTCGACGACGTAGGCGGTGGTGCCGGGGCCCGAGGCGATCAGGCCGCGCACCAGCCGGGCATGGCCCGAGGCGTCGGCGTCAGTAACAAAACCCTGCACCGGCGCACCGTTGAAGGTGCGAACGACGTCGCTCCAGAGCACTCCGGCCAAGCCCGGCTCCAGCAGATCGGCGTCGGTGACGGGCTGCCCCTGTGCGGCGTTGACGTGCTGTCCGGCCACCGGAACGCAGTTGTTGTCATGTTGGTCGATCAGGTAGCTGCGGCGCGGGAAGTTACCGTCGCCATCGGCTTCGACTGTAACGACGAGGGTTTCGGTGCCGGGATCGCCGACGATGTGCGCCGAGACGTGCACGCCGCCACGCATGATGCCGACATCGCCGTTGTAGGACTGGGTGGCTTCGGTCACCAACGCGGTGACCTCGCGGCGCGCCTCGGCGATCTTGGCGGCGGGCCAGCGGGTCAGCATCGCCTCGAGCTGACTGCGGATCGGACCCACACCTTGGACACCGAAGTACAAGGTGGTACCGAGCCTGCGCGTGACGGCCGGGTCGTTGACGTTCGGCGCGAACTCGGTCGTGTAGCCGATCGGGGTGGCGCGAGCACCGGTCAGCCGCTGCCACAGGGTGCGCTTGCCAGGTAGGTGCGGCGGTATCCAGTCGTACCCGGCGGCCTTCGCGGCCGCCTCCGCCACGACGGCGGTGGCATGGGGGTTGGTCGCGTAGACCTTGATCTCGGCAAGCGCCTTCTCGATGAGAATGATGTCGGCACGCAGCGGTTTGCCCGCGATCAGCCGGTTCCACATCGCGGCGACATTCGGGTTCTGCGGTATGCCGGTATTGCGCAGCAGGTAGTTCCGGACGCGGCGGATCGTGTCGAGAACTTCGTCCGGCGATCGAGGGTTGCCCTTATGATCCTTCAACCACGTCGAGCCGCCGTCGTGCTTGCGCATCGTCGCGCCCTTGGGGTCACGGATCAGCGCGCCATCCTTGTCGCGCACCCATTCCTTCGGGTCACCGCCCGAGTATCGGTCGACGTCGGCGAGCGCATTGTCGCGAATCTGAGCTATGAAGCTGTCGTCGCCGTACAGGCGGTTCTGCTCGAACCTGTCGTAGTGCTCCGCTGTCTCCGTTCGGAGTTGCTCGCGCGCGGCCTCATTGGCGTTCCAGCGCTCGGCCAGTGACTCCGGAATCTCGACACTCTCCCCCGCGTACGGGATAACCGTCCCGTCCAGGCGCAGCTGCTCGGAGTTGAGCGCGGGGCCGGCCAGCAGCTGGTTGTGCAGCGGCTGGGCATCGGGCTGGGCGTCGTTGAACCAGGCGTAGGTTCGGGTGCCGCGCAAGACCGGGACGAGGTGGATCCAGCGGCCGTTGCGGACGGCCGGCACCCACTGCGAAGCGTCTGCCAGCGTGAAGGCCAGCCGCGGATGACGATTCACGAATTCGGGTGACAAGGACAGTTGCACCGACTGCCCGTGCGCGGTGTTCGCGGGCAGCCAGCGGGTCGCCGACAGCACCAAATTGCCGATCCACTTGCGGTTCTGGATGAAACTCCGGGTCCATGGGTGGGTCGAGATCCGGTCCAGTATGCCCAGTCCGAGGATGCGCAGATGGAACAGGTTGAGGCCGACATCGGAGGTCCACGTGTCGACGCCCTGGGGCACGTTGTAGATCGTCGGCGCGAACGGCGGGTTCTGGGGGAAAAGGAATGCCGGAACCTCGCCCCCTTCGAAATCGTGCAGGCCCGCGAGCATCTTGTCGAAACTGGGGACCATCGACACCTTGAACAGGAAAGGCGGCTGCGGCTCGGTCCACTTGGTCTTCTCCCACGGACGGGCGTGCTTCGCCGGGTTCCAGGAGCCGGAGCGCTGCGTCAGTTCCGCATCGATGGAAGGCAATATTTCGGTGCTCGTGGGGCGGCCGTCCGCATCGAGCTCGAGTCTGGCGAAACTGATCTCGAGCGGGTTCGCCGGAGGCTTCGCCAGGCCCATGATCATATTCAGGTCGGTGCGCGGCGGCATGGCCGCGTGCGCGGCACGGCGGTATTCGTTGACATCGGAGTCGGTGCCGACGACAACCATTCGGGAGAATCCAGGCGAACGGCCGGTCGTGGGGCGTACACCGACCCGATCCGTCACCGGAAGCAGGCCCAGATCATTCAAAGTGTCCAGCGCGGCATGCTGCTCGGCCAGCTGCCGCAGCGCGTTCTCGGCCTGCCCGATCCGCGCCACCGTGGCACGCAACTGCTGTACCTCGTCGGCACCGGCTTCGCGAGCCCCCCGATAGCGCGGGTTGAGCTGGTTGGAGTCGATGACGCCGAAGGCATTGGCCACCGAGTACTGCGACCGAGTGGACGCGGTGATCTCCAAGGTCAGCGCAGTGCGCAATTCGGCCAGTTCCGCCGGGGGGAACTTTTCGCCGAGCTTGCTGTGTACCTGCTCCAAATCCCAGATCGAGGCTTCGGCTTCGCGCAGCTTGTGCCGTAGCGCGCGCAGATCCTGGTCTTTGAACCGGGCTGCCTCGATCGTGTCGACGCCGTCGAACTCCAGCGTCCGAATCCCTTCGCGCAGTCTGGCCGCGGCAGCGCGGCCGCGTTCCAACTGCTGCTCCAAGGTCTGGAACATCTCGTGGACAACTTGGAACCGGTCACGCATCGCGAGCGCGCCGTCGAGGTTGTCGATCAGGTCCAGATCGGTGCGGAACTGCGCGAGTTCATCCGGGCCCGCGAAACTGTCGGCCAGCTGCGCCTGCAGTCCCTCGATCTCGGCGCGCAGGTCGTTCTGCGCCTGCATGATCGCCGCCCGGCGCGCCTCTACACCGCTGATACGTGTCGCTTCAGCCTGTGCGACAGCACTTTCCGCGATCTCGGTGTGGCGCCGGGCCTGCTCGGTCCACGCCGTCTCGTCTGCTACCCGCCCTTCGGCACGTGCCTTCGACGCCTCGGCCAGCGACCGGACGACCTCAGCGCGCGCCCCGCGCTCACGTTCCAGCGCCTCGGCCATTTCCGTACGCGCCGCTGCGATTTGCGAATCCGGCGGCCCATGGGCCGGCGGCTGCCGATTCGCGGGCACCGGTGAATTCCGGTCCGGGGTCTGTCCGATGAGTAGATCCGCCTCGGGCTGGGGCGCATCGCGGAAGCCGAGATTCTGCACCACCCGCCCGTCTTTCCACACCACCGCCCAGGTGGCCACCGTTTCGTCCACCGAGCCTCCGGTCAGATCGGCCAGGGTCGCCGGGCCGTCTGGTCCGTCGAACCAGGCCACCCCGTCGTCGTCGGTGTGCGTGTAGGTCACCGAGTCACCGTTGACCTCGAAGATGCTGTTGCCCAGGTACTTCAGTGCGTAGGAGTGCGCACCCACACCGTGCTCGTCGAGAGTCTCGCGCTGATCCAGCACCCAGGCGATCGACTCCGGACCGGCCTGATGCATCAGTGCCTGCACCAGATTGTCGTGCGCGTAGTTCATGCCACCGTCGAAACCTTCGAGCTCCGCACCGTTCAGCAGCGGTTGCACCTCGGACCACGATCGCCCCGCCAGGTGGCCGTCGGGCATCGGCTCCGGATGACCAAGGACCTCAGGCAATCCCTGTGCCCGGTGGTCCGCGTTGACGACGCCGAACGAACGGTCGACACAGTCGTTGACCGGATCGGTCACGGGCGCGGCATTCGACTGCGACGGTTCCGGTGCACCGGGCTGCTCTACCGCGCCGTCGGTCACTGCGACCGGCTGCATCTCCAGCGTGACGTTTGATTTGCTCAACCATGGCGTCAGGTGAGCTGCCAGTTCGCGCAGGGCCGCGTCGACCCTGGCCGGGGTCGCACCGCGATCGATGCCGACCAGGGTCGCGGTGGTCGCGTCGCCGGATCGATCCAGCACCAAGGTGACCGCGCCGGGCTCGCCACGAACCGGGTTGATCGCCAGTTTGATCGCGAGCCGGTCCGGGCTGCTCCGGACACCGTCCACGCCCACCCAGAAGTGACTGCCGACGCCGTGCAGCAGCCCGTCGGCATCCCGCCCGCCGCTGTCGATCATCGCCGCTACCGAGGGCATGCTCTGGTCGGGCAGCCACAGTCGGCCCGGCGCTGCGACATCCCACTTCAACGCGCTGAGATCGACACCCAGACGCGACAATTCATACTTCAGCTGGGCGATATTGCGCACTTCGGCTTCATCGTGGGTGAAGCCGCCCGAGGCGGGCAGCACCGCGACCAGCCTGCCGTTCACGATGTCCCACAGGCCGAACATCGCGGGCCCGTGGGCGGGATCAACGAAGGTGTTGTAGAGCGCGGGATGCACCGCCACGGCGGTACTCACTGACCGGATATCACCCGGCGCCGCGCCGAAGAGGAACGTGTCCCGATCCTCCGGATCGCTGTTGTACAGCTCGTTGTTCTGATCGCGGAACAGCCCGTTCTCGTCCACCCAAAGGGCGTCGTAGGCGACGTCGACTCCCGCGGACGGGATATGCGCCGTCCCATTACGCGGCTGCGCCAGCACATATTCCGGATCGCTCGGCGCGGTCGCCGGATCCAGGCCGAACGGGGACGACTCGGCCTGCCGGGGCGGGTTGGAATCGACTGTGGTCCCGGGTGTTTCGCCGACAAAGGTGGCGCCGGACGCGGCCACCCACGCCGCCACCCGAGCGTGCACCTGATCGAACGCCGCCTCGACGCGCTCGCTGTCGGGACCGAACCGCACGTCGGTGTACTGCGCGGTGCCGGTTCCGCCGGTGCGGTCCAGTACCAGCGTTACCTGACCCGGTTCGCCACGAACGGGACTGATCGTCAGGGTGACCGAGACCTCATCGCCGTCGGCGCGCACATTCGACACGGCCACCGAGAAGTCGTCTCCGAAGCCGTTGAACAGCTTGTCCGCGTTCTGCCCGGCATGCTCGATCAATGCGTCGACGGTCATCAAGACTCGCGCGGACTGCCAGATGCCCTCTTGGTTGTAGGGGGCGAGGAATTGGACGTCGGCGAGGTCGACACCCCAGTCCAGCAGCATATGCCGCAGCTGCGCCGCGAACCTCGGATCCAATGTCGGACCCCAGAACGCCTCCGCCGAGGAGACATACACCCAGCCCAGACGTCCTGCGTCGAGAGTCCACACTCCGAAACCGATCGGGCCGGCCTCCGGATCCAGGAACGAGCTGTACAACTCCGCGTGCGAAGTGTCCACGGTCGGCGCGCTGCGGATCTCGCCGCCAGGGTAGATCAGGAAGACTTCGCCGAGATCGGTGGTCTTGTGCGGCTGTCCGTCCGGCCCGTAGAAGATGCCGTCCCGCACGGTGAGCACCTTGTACACGGCGACTTCGCCGAGTTCGGGACGGTAGGTGTCGGACCGGTTCGGCTCCGCGACCTCGTAGTCGGGACGGCTCGGCTCGTATCGCCGCGCCGGCGGATTCTGGTTGCCGCTGGGCGGCGGAGAGGTGCCGTCCACCGTCCGACGAAGCCGGACAACACCGTTCGCACGGTCCCACGCCGACCGGTACAGGTCCACGTAGTCGGGCTGATCCGGGCCTGCTTGGCGTAGGTGGACGGCGATAGAGTGTGCGGCCGCCCGGAATCCGTGTTCCCACCGCCATGTCGCCCCGGCTGCGGCCATTTCGTCTCGGGCTTCTGCGACAGCCCGATCGTAGATCCGCTCCATCTCGTCGACCGGCAGGTCCGCACCGAATTCCTGCAGCTGTGGAAGTTCCCGGAGCTGTTTGCGCAGAGCGATTTCCAGTGCGTGTGCCCGGCTTTCCTCGCGGACCATCGATTCGACATAGTCCGAACGCGAGAGCACGATGCGGCTGCGACTGTTGCTGGCAGAGACCCCGTGATTCGTTTGATCGGCGTGGATCGCCATGTGCGCCAAGTCGATTGCTTGCTGGAGATCGGTCACGCCGATATCCAGGACGATCGCCCTGCGATCGGGCAGGAAGTGCGCGTCCACGCCGGACTCGTGCTCGACCTCGACACCGGCACGCTCGAGCATGTCCAGCACCCAATGCCCGATTTCCGTCTGGACCAACAGGTTCCGAATGTTGTCGGTGCGGCGTGCGGACTCCTGCCGGGCCAATTCCCGGGAAGCCGGCGCTGCGGTGGGTGGTTTCGCGGTCACCGGGTTGGCGGCGACCGTCTGCGCCGGAATCTCTTGGACGCTCACCATCGCGTCGTCGTCGACCGCAACCTGCAGGTATGTCACCTGATGCGCCGGATCGGCCAACGCCGCGGCCACCGCGGGATCGAGGTCGGCGGCGACTCGCAGCGGAGTCCGGAAGTCGCCCCGCAGATCCGCGACCAGCAGGTGGGGCGGCTCGCCCGCGGCGAGAACGACGCGGTCGGTCACCTGCAGGCCGTTCTCCGTGCGCGCGGCGAGCGCGTCGCGGGCGGCGCGGGAGGTCATCGCGTCATGGGAGGCGAGCAGCTTTCCTAGGGCGTGGCGATGCCGCTCCACTTCGTCGGACAGGCGCATCAGATCGAACTCACGGCGCAGGAATTCGGCGCGCCGCGTCTGCGCCGCATCCGCCAGCGGCACCCTGACCAGGTCCGCCGGATCAATGGCGAGATCGCTCGCCAAGGACTGGCGAGCCGCGGCGATCTCATCCGACAGCCGCTGGAGCTGTGCCGCGACCGCGATCGGATAGCGCTGTGTGGCAGGCAATCCCAGCTTCTCTGCCAGATCGGCGATCTTCCTGCCCATGGCCTGTTGCTGGACCACCAAAGCCCGCCGCCGGTTCAGGAGCTCGTAGAGGTCGCGCTCCGCGGCGGCGGTCGGCTCGTACAGATGGGCGAGATCGACCAGGTTCGCTTGGCCGCTGTTCCATACCTCGGTGTAGAACTCCCGATAGTTCCGGCCGTCAGCCCATCGAGCGGTGGCGACCTCGGCACGGATCGCCTCGACGCCCGCGCGCCGGGCAAGTTCACGCACGGCCGCGGTGTCCAACTCCGGCGTATTCTGACGGGCCTGCGCGACCGCGGTGTCGAATGCCGCGAGATAGGCGACCTGGCGAGGCGTGAACGGCTCACGGTGGTTGGAAGGTACTTCCCTGAGGAATTCGGCCTCCCGGCCGAACGCTGCGGCTTCTTCGCGCACCATGGCGTCGACATAGGCCTCGAGCGTCATCATCTGGCGGCGCCATGGAGCGTGTACACCCTCACCGCGCAGCCGCGCCTCGGCATGAACCGCTTCGTGCACCAAGGTCGTCGCCTGCTGCAGCAGGGGCACACCGGCCGCACGCACGAACGCGGTCAGCGACTCGTGGCTGTATTCGCCGCCTGCGTGCCTGGACAGTGCGTTCGAGATGTCTATGCTGACCTCGTACTGGTCCAGCAGAGCCAGTATCTCGCGTCCGACCTGGGTCGTGGCCAGCAATGCGCGCACCTGATCCGGGTATCGGTCCATCGAGGTGCCGATGAAGGCCTCGTCGCCGGGCATCGGCGCGTTCACGTCGCCGGTGGTGAGGGCAATGGCTCGGCCGCCGTTCCACGCCGCCGCCCACAGCCCGACTGCGCCTTCCCGAGTTCCGCCCATCAACTCCGCCAGCGACACTTCCTTCGGCACGGATTGCTGTTCACCGCCCGGCAGCGCACGAACCGGCGTGCGGCTGCCCTGCGGATCCGCGAAGAACTCGTGTCCATCCACGACCCGATTCAGGGTGACAGGCGCACCGTTGACCTCGAATGCGTGTGTGCCGTCGGCGTTTTCGCCGACATAGTGCAGGGCGACCGCGTGTCCGATGGCACCGTGGCGATCCGGTTCACCGCGCCGTTCGATCACATAGGCCGTGGTGCCCGGGCCCGCGTCGATCATGCCCTGCACCAGGCGCGCGTGCCCGCTGAGCTGGGAATCGGTCACGAACCCCTGCAACGGTGCGCCATTGAGCGTCGGCAGCACATCGCTGAAGCGCACGCCCGCCATGGACGGTTCCAGCAGGTCGGCGTCGGTGACCACCTGCTGCTGCGCCTCGTTCACGAAATGACCGGCCAGCGGCACGCAGTTGTTGTCGTGCTGGTCGAGGGTGAACCGCCGCGGCGCCGAGGTGCCGTCACCGAGGGAGACGACGCTGACATCGAGCACTTGGCCGCCGGGCGCACCGGTGACCCGGCCAACGACCTGCACCGAATTGCGGGCGATACCGTGGTCGCCACGGTAGCTGTGGGTCGCGTTGGAGACCAACTCGGTCACTTCGGTCAGCGCCGCGTCGATCTTGGCTTGCGGCCAACCGCGCATGATGATGCGCAGGTTGGCGCGGATGTCGTGCAGTCCCTGCACGCCGTAGTTCGGTTCGGAGTGGAAGTAGCCGGTGCGTGCCGGGTCGTTGACGTTCGGATCCAACTCCGAGGTGAACCCGAGCGGGTCGGGTCGGCGGCCGGTCATCCGCTGCCACCACGTGCGCTTGACTTCCAAATGCGGGCGATTCGCGCCCCAGTTCAAGCCCGCCTCGATCGCAGCGGCATGCGCTTGCTGTCCGGTCGCACCGGGGTGCCGGGCCAGGAACTCGATCTCGTAGCGAGCTGCTTCGAGCGCGATTATGTCCTCGCGCAACGGCTTTCCGGCGATCAACCGCTTCCACATGGCAGCGACGTCATGGTTGGGCAGGATCTCGGAGTTGCGCATCAGGTAGTCGCGGATGCGCTGCAAGATCGCGACGACTTCTTGCTCGGAACGGACTTTACCTGTGTCGTCCTTCAGCCAGGTGGACCCGTCCGGGTTCTTCGGCACCGTCGAACCCTTGGGGTCGACGTCCCACGCGCCGTCCTTGCCGCGCACGAGACGCTTGGGGTCGCCACCGGAGTATGCGTCCGGGTTCGCGATCGCGTGCTTCGCGATATCGGCGATGTAGCTGTCGCCCTCGACCCGATTGCGCTCGAAGGCCGCGTAGTCGACCTCGGTCTGCTTCCGGATCGTCTCTCGCGCGGCCTCGTTGGCGGCCCACCGCTCGGCAAGACCCTCAGGGATTTCGACGCTCTGGCCGGTGTAGGGGATGGTGGCGGTGCCGTCGAGCCGACCCTGCTCGGCATTGTGGGTCGGGCGAGCGATCTCCGGGTTGTGCAGTGGCATCGGGTCCGGCTGTGCGTCGTCGAACCAGCCGTATTTGTGGCGGCCGCGTGCCAGCGGCACCAGCTGCAACCACTGTCCGTTGCGGATCGCCGGAATCCACTGCTCCGCTTCGAGGATCGCGGCAGTCAGCCCCTCGTGGTTGCGGACGAAGTCGGCGGACAACGGCACCTGCACCGACTTGAACTTGGTGACGCCGGGCAGCCACTTCGTCGCGGTCAGTACGGTCCGGCCGATCCACGGCCGGTTGTGCAGCAGATTCTTGGTCCAGCGGTGGCCCGGAATCCGCTCCAGGATGCCCGTGAACCAGATGCGGAGGTGGAACAGATTGAGCCCGACGTCGGAGGTCCACGCGTCCAGGCCCTCGGTGTTGATGTAGACGCCGTTGCCCAGCGGCAGGTTCGGCGCGAGCAGGAAGCCCGGCACCTCGTGCGGGCCGAACTCGTGCAGCGGCGCGAGCATCTTGTCGAAGCTCGGCACGATCGAGACCTTGAGCAGGAACGGAGGCTGCGGTTCGGTCCAGCGTTCCTTCTCCCACTTACGGGCGTGCTTTTTCGGATCCCACGTGGACTTCTTGGGAGTCAGCTTGTTCGGATCCGGCAGTGAGCCCGCGCGAGCGGTCAACTCCGCTTTCGTGGAAGGCAGGTCGACAGCACCCTGGTAACGACCGTCGGCGTCGACCGTGAACTGGGCGAACCGCACGGTCAGAGGCAGTTCACCCCCATCGGCCATGCGCAGCAGCATGTCCAGCTCGTGGAACGGCGGGAGTTGCGCCTGCAACGCCTGCCGGTAGGACGCGGTGTCCGTGCCGGTACCGACCACCACGATCTCGGCATCACCGAACAGCGGGGCCGGCCGCACCGCGGGCCGCACATCCGCGGCATCGGGGACTGTCTGCTCCCGCGCCGGTCGCGGCGCGGGACGCACACCCACGCGATCGGCGATCGGTAGCAAGCCCTGGGCGTCGAGCGCGTCGAGCGCTGCCTGGCGCTCCGCCAGCCGAACCAGGTCTGCCTCGGCCCGCTCCAAGCGAGTCAGGGTGTCGCGTACCAGGTTCAGCTCTCGTGCCCCCGGCTCGAGTGCCCGCCCGTAGCGCGGATTCACCTGTTGCACATCGGCGATCCCGAAGACTCGCGCGAGCGAGTCCCGGGCGCGCACCCCGGCTTCGAGGTCTTCGACCAACGCGTCGTGCACCTCTTGCAGGTCCCCGGGCGGCAACTTCTCGACCAGCTTGCTGTGCGCGATCTCCAGCTTGATCAGTGCCTGTTCCGCCTCGGCCAGCTTCACCTTGGCGGTGCCCATGTCGAACCGGCGGTTCAACGCGGAGGCGTGCGAGTCGAACTTGGTATCTACGACATCGCGCAGAGCAGCCCTGAGCTTGTCGACTGTCTGCTGCCCGCGCTCGATCTGTCCCTCTAGGGTGCGCAGGGTTTCCTGCGCGATCCCGACTCGATCGAGCAACTGCGCCGCACCATCGATGTTCTCGACCAGATCGACGTAGTCGTGGACCTGTGCGATTTCGATGTCACCACCGAGCCGGGCGACCAAACGCGCACGCAGGCTATCGATCTCGGCCTTGATGTCCTGCCGCGCCCGATCGATCGCGGCCTGTTGCGACTGGACCGCACTGGAGCGCGCCGATTCCGCTGCGGCGAGTGCGGCATCCGCTTCCCCGGTGCGTTGCAGCGCTTCGGTTTCCAGCCGCAGCGCACGCTCATGCAGCCCGTCGGTGCGCGCCTGCTGCGCCTGCCTTTGCAACTCCGCCGCCGCGGTGCGAGCGGTGTCCTGCTGGGTCAGCGCATCGACCATCGCCTCGCGCGCCCGCCCGATCTCGGCGACGGGTGGGGCGTGCGCGGGCGGTTGCCGGTTGGCGGGGACCGGTGAGTTCTGGTCCGGCGTCTGACCGATACGCAACCCGCCGTCGGGCTGGGCGGCGTCGCGGAACCCGACATCGACGACCTGGCCGCCCTTCCACACAACCGCCCAGGTCGCAGCATTGCCCTCCAAAGAGCCGCCGGTCAAGGCTGCCAGCGAGATCGGCTCCTGCTCGGCGTCGAGGAACCAGGCCATGCCGTCACTGTCGGTGTTCCGGTAGGTCACCGCCACACCGTCGACCTCGAAGGTGTTGCCCTCCAGGTACTTCAACGCATACGAGTGCGCGCCGACGCCGCGCTGATCGGCGGTCTGGCGCTGGTCCAGCACCCAGGCGATCGCACCGGGGCCGACTTGTCTCAGGCTCTGCACCAGATTCGCGTGTCCGGAACGCATTTCGCCGTTGAAGCCCGCTACCTGTGCGCCGTTCAGGAAGCCCTGCACGCTCGACCACGCCCGCCCTGCCAGACCACGCTGTGGTAGCGGCACAGTGACGACATCCGGCTCCCCGTCCGTGTGCTGGTCTCTGGCCACCACACTCAAGGAGTCCTCGACACAAGTGTTAATCGCTGCCCGCTGGGTAACCGACGCCGTGTCGTCGGTCAGCAGCTCGTCGGTCAGCTGCAGCTGAGGGAAATCGCGTCCTAGCAGCGGTAGCAGGAACCCGCCGACCCGCATCGCGATGTTCGCCCCCGAACCCTGCCGATCGGGATCCACATCGAGCGCCAGCAGCGCCTGCGCCAGCTCGTTGGTGGGCGCGATGGCCTCCCCCGCCGCTCGCACCTTCACGAAGCCCGGGCAGACGCCTCGACGGTCCTCTTTGAGGGTCTGTTTCGACTCCCCGGTGATCGACACCGCGACGATCGTCTTGCTCACCTGGTCGAAAGTGAACGAGAACTGCGGTGGGTTGCGCGGCGCGGTGAACTCGCCCAGCGTCGTGAACGTGACGCCGGCCATCGTGGAGAATTTGGTGGCGAACTGCAGTACTGCGTGCTGGATCGACGCCCACGACCAGCCTTGTAGCTGGTCGGCGTGCTCGGCCAGGCTGGCCAGATAGCCGCGCAGCACGATGGCCACGCTACCCATATTGGTCGCTGCGCTCAGCACCGTCTTGTCGCCCGGCACGTAGACGTCGTCCACCGAGTGCGCGGGCAGATCGAGCTCGGCTCGCCGGTCCGGCGGAATGCTCTCCAGGATCGGGTTGCGCTGCCGCGAGCGCTCGTCTTTTATCGCCGCCAGGTCCTGCCACACCGGTTGGTCCATCGCCGGCCACACCGAGGTCAGGTGCTCGACCGCAGCCTGTGCGAACGCATGCTCGCCACTATCCCGGGCGTATCCGTCCTGACCGTGCATGACGTAGTCGTTGTCCAGCCACGACGCGTAGTATCCCGGCTCGACATTCGAGAAGTCCGCCCGCAGCGCCGCGCTCACCCGGTCGGGGTGGTTCATCAGTTCCTGCAGCGCGGTCTCGGTCAGCTTGTACTGCAGGACACCTGACGCGATCGAGCGTTCCAGCGAAAGCCGCAGATAGGCAAGCTGATCCGCGGGGAAGATATCAGCGATCGGCGTAGCCGGCGCGCCCGGCTTGAGCTTCAGTTCCAGTTCGGTGGCGGCGAATCGTGCGCCGATCTCCGCGATGATCTTCCGCGCCTGCGTCGGATCGGCCATCACCCGCGATTGGCCCTCGATGGTCAGCGAACGAATCAACGACACCGCGGTACGCGGCATTTTCGCCGAAGTCACCCAGGTGTCGGCGACCTCCGGTCCCACTGGGCCGGCCGAGGCGACCTCGTCCTGTTGCTGTTGTTCTCCCTCCGACTCGTTCGAGTTCGATCCGACATAGGCGTCGTCGTCGAGCAGCGTCGCGTCCACGTCGCCGGTGTCCAGCGTGATCGCCTGACCGCCCTGCCAGGTAGCCGCCCACAGCGCTACCGCGCCGCCCCGGCTACCGCCGGTCAGCTCCGTCAGCGTCACCCGGTTGGCCGGCACCACCGTCGCGCGGATCTCCCAGTGCCCGTGGTTGCCGCGATCGATCACTCGATCGATGCGCACTTCCAGACCGCGGGCTGCCAGTATTTCGGGGAGGAACCCCTTGGCCGACCCGAGGTCGCCCAGATACAGCGCCGGCGTTCCCTCGGGCACGATCAGTTCGACGTGGTAGCGCAATCCGTCCATCTGCAGCGCGGGACCGATGATGCCGGAAAGGAATCCGGCCAGCGGCTGCTGGGTGCCGAGCATGGTTTCGGGTGCGACGCCGAAGGGGTTGGTCGCGGAGCTGTAGGTCAGCATGACCGACTCGGGCATCGGGGTGCGCCGGGTCAGGCTGTCGAGCATCTCGATGGCCCGTGTGATCTCCGGCGTCGCTTCCTGCTGCCCGCGCAGCACGGCATCCACATCGGCTTCCGACGGCCAGCCCAGCGCCTGCGCCGCCCGGTCACCCTTCAGCGCCAGCACCAGGTTGCGCTCATCCTCGCTGAGTGAACCCAGGGTCTCCGACCAGTTACGGGCGCCGAAGTTCTTGGCCGCGGTGAAGTCCATGACGAGTTCGTCGCCGTCGTGCTGGAAACGAACGGGCTCCGCCGGGGCGGCGGGCTGCTCGCTGCGACTCGGAACAAACCATTCCTGGCCGTTCTCGTCGATTCCGCGCAACGTGTATCGCTTGCCGTTGACCTTGAAATCGTTTGTGCCATCGGCATTCTCACCGATATAGGTCACAGCGAAGGCATGGCCGATCCCGCCGTGACGGTCCGGGTTTCCGCGCTGTTCGATGGCATAGGCGGACGAACCGGGACCCGCGGCGATCAAGCCTTGGAGCAGGCGGGCGTGGCCGGTGGCGGTGTCACCGAAGGCGAAGCCCTGGATCGGGGCGCCCTGCATGGCCGAGCGCACCTCGGAGAACTGGACGCCCGCCAGCGAGTCCGGGTTGAGCAGATGCGCCCAGGTGACATCCCCCTGATCTGCGCGCAAATGCCCGCCGGCTACCTGGACGCAGTTGGCCTCGTGCTCGTCGAAGGTGTGGGTCACCTCGCGGGTGAGGATGCCACCGCCGGCGCGCCGCACGGTGACCTCCAGCACGCGGGAGCCGGGGTCGCCGCTCACCTTCGCCGAGACGTGCACCTTGTGCAGGGCAAGAGTGTGGTCACCGCGGTAGGTACGCGCCGAAAGGCTTACCGCAGCGGTCATTTCGTTCTGGATCCGGGTGACCGTGGTGCTCGGCCAGCCCGTCAGCACAGCGGCGAGGTTTCGCTCGACCGCGCCCATCCCCTGCCGGCCGGGATCCAGGGTGAAGCCGAAACGGCCGGTCTTGGCCGGGTCCGCCGCGGCGACCTCCGGCTGGTAGGCGAAGGGGATGGTAGTCGCCTGGCGTCCGGTAAGCCGCGCCCACCAGCTGCGGCGCGCACGTTCCCCGGTGAGATGGGGGCGGTTGGCGTCCCAGTCGTAGCCGGCCGCGCGGGCGGCGGCGTGCGCGGCGGCCCAGTCTGCATCCGGGTTGACGGCCAGGAAGGTGTACTCGAACAACGCCGCTTCGAGGCCGATGATGTCCTCGCGCACCGGTTTACCGGCGGTGAGCCGGTTCCACATTTCGGCGACGTCGGGTATGCGGTTGAGTTCACCGCGCATCAGGTGATCACGCACCCGGCGCAGATTCTCCAGGACCTCCTGGCGCGGGCGCACATTGCCCTGAGCGTCGCGCAGCCAGGTCGAACCGTCGGCATGCTTGGCCAGCGTCTTACCGGTGGGGTCGACCGCCCAGGTGCCGTCCTTGGCACGGACCGGGCGCTTGGGATCGCCGCCGGAGTAGGCGTCCGGATTGGCGATCGCGTGATCGGCGATCCGGTGCAGCAGGCTGTCGCCATTGTCGGTGCGATCGAGTTCGTAACCGTCGTACTGGTTTTCGGTCCACTCCTGGTTGATCCGCCCCTGTTCGACCTGGGCGGTTTCCGGCGCGAGCTCGACTTCGGACAGCGGCAGCGTCTGGCTGGAGAAGATCGGTATCTCGGTGCCGTCCACCAGGTGCGAGGACAGCGGGCGGGCCGACGGGCGCACCGGGTCGTCCATGAGCGGTGCGGGCCGGTACTGGCCGTTGCCGAACCACGCGTAGGTGTGCATGCCACGCAGCAGCGGAACCAGGTGGATCCAGCGGCCCTTGCGAACCGACGGAACCCACTGTGTGACAGCGAGAATCGCTTTGGCGAGCGCGGGATGGCGCTGCATGAACTCCGGCGACAGCTCGACCTGGACCGGCTGCCCCGGTGCGGTATTGGCGGGCAGATGCAGGAATTTGGCGATCGCGAGGGCAGCTCGCCCGAAGAACGGACGGTTCTGTACGGCCTCTCGGGTCCACGGATGGGTGGCTATCCGCCCGCCGATGGCGACGATCTCGGTACGCACCTGGAAGACGCCCTCGCCGAGATCGGATTGGTAGACGTCGACATCCTGCGGTGTGGTGCGGAGTTCGGGCGAGAACGGCAGGTTCTGCGAATCGATCAGCTCGGACCGCTGCCCCGGGGCGTAGTCGTGCAGCGGCGCGACCACACCGTCGAAGAAGCCATCGGAGGAGTACTTGAGCAGGAACGGCGGCTGCTCGTACTCGAACTTGGCGCGTTCGCTCTTGCGCCGGTGTTTGCTGACCGCTTCCGGCGGCCCGGCCGAGGCCGTTTCGTCTCGGGTCGACGGCTGCGCCCCGGTCTCCGGCTGCACCAGCGCGAACTGGACGTCCAGGGGAAGTGTGCCCGACGCGGCGAGCTTCAGGACGGTCTCGGAGTCGAGATTGCGAGGCAGCACACGCTGGAGCGCTTGGCGGTAGCCCGCGGTGTTGGTGTCCGAGCCGACGACCACGATCTTGCGATACGGGAAGACCGGGTTGGGTTCATCGGCGAGCAACACGCCCACCCGATCCGATACCGGAATCAGGCCGAGGGAGTCCATGGCGATCAACTGGTAGCCGCGGGTGTCCAATCGGGCCGACCGCTCATCATCACGCCGCAGTTCGGTGACCGTTTCGCGCAGGGCGGCCACACGCCGGGCGCCGTCCGACAGCGGACCATCGTGGCGCGGATTCAGTTCCTGCGGGTCGATCACGCCGAAGCGCTCAGCGACCTGGCTGGCCACCTGTTGGACCTGGGCCAACTCCTCGGAAAGCTGACTCGCCCGCTCGGCGGCCGCTGCGTGGCGAGCAATCGAGTCGGCGTGCGACTCCTCCAGCACATTCAGCTCGAAGGACGCAATGCTGATGGCTCGCTCGGCGGTTCGCTGGGCATGCTGCCGCTGGGCGGGCGTGACCTCCTCGGACGGCTGCAGTGCCCGCTGTAATTCGAGCTGGAGGTCGCGAAGCTTCTCCCGGCCGGTCTCCAACTGACGTTCCTGGGCCACGCGCAGGTCACGGGTGTGCTGGCGAGCGACTCGGGCGCGTTCGAGATCCTGTGCGAGGGCGTCGCCGCGGTTGATCAGCTCGAGGTCGTTTCGGAACCGGGCAACGGCCTCGGCGTCGCCGAACTCTTCGATCAGACTGCTCTGCAACGCCTTACTGTGTTCCGCGACCGCCTGCTGCGCCGCGTCTATATTCGCCAGTTGCTGGTCGACGAACGCGCGGCGAAGTGCCTCCACGTGCTCGCGCAACGCCAAATCTTGCACCGAATGCGCCACGGCACGGTCCAGCAACTGCTGGATCTGGTCTGGTGTCATAGCCGCGGTCGGATCCGCGGCTCGGCGCTGCAACTTCGCGATCTCGGCGGCGAGGGCGCGCTGAGCCTCGTGGGCCTGGCGAATCTCGGCGAGGGCCTGCCTCGCGTCCACCGGCGGGCCGTTCGCCGGCGGCCGGGAGTGCGCGGGTTGCGGCGAGTTCTGGTCCGGGGTCTGTCCGATGCGCAGGTCGCTGTCGGGCTGTGCGGCGTTCGTGTCGCCGAAACCCTCGACCAGTTGACCGTTCGGCCCCCAGGCGATGGCCCAGGTGTGGCGTGTCTCGTCGCGACGGCCGCCGGTCAGGTCGGCCAGTGCCAGGTCCGCGCCCTCGAGGGTGGTGAACACCTCCAGGTTGGTCCGATCGGACTCGCTCTCGTTGTAGGTGACCAGTCGTCCGTCCACCTCGAACTGGTTGCCGCCCAGATACTTCACCGCGTAGGAGTGCGCGCCTACGCCATGCTGATCAACAGTCCAGCGCTGATCGAGGACCCACGCGACGCTTCCCGCACCCTGCGTCCGCAGCGCCGCGATGAAATTGGCATGGCCGCGTGCGTCACCGTTGTCGAAGGCGCCCGGCTGTGCGCCGCGCAGTGCCGTTCGGGCGGCATCCCAGCGCACGCCGGAAAGATTGCCTTGCACCGGGATCAGGAAGTCGACGACATCACCCAGGTAGGCGCGAAGGCGACTCAACGAGTCCGGGAAGCAGGTGTTGACAGCGGGCGGACCCGCCGGATCAATCTCGCCGGCGTAGTGATTCAGCAGTGCCTCGAGGGCATTGATCTCCGCGGCGGTCTGGCGCACCTCGGCGCGCAGCTCCTCGTGCAGCGCGGTCAGGGCCGCGGGATCGCGCACGAACAGTTCGGTGAACTTTTCCACCTTGAACTTGCCGAACGCGGCCTTGTACTGCGCGTCGCTCATGTTGTAGACGTCCGCGCCGTGCAGCCGGATCCAGTCCTGATCCGCCGCCGGAGTTCCCGGAACAGCGGTCGGCGGGACCGCCGCCAGCTGCCGCAGCAGCAGATCGACGTCGCCGACCAGGGCGGCCAGGTGCGCGGGTGCGTCGGCATGCCGGATCGTGGGGATGTCGTCGGCGACCCGCGGGTCCCGGGTGAACAGAGCCGGATCGGATTCGAGGCGCTGCAACAGCGCGTCGATATCCTTTGCCAGCTTGGGTTTTGCGGCTTTGAGGGCTTCCAGCGTCGACTTGGGGTCTGTCGCCAGCTCCGCGCGGCTCAGGTTCAACTTGTTCAGCGTCGTGTCGAGCTTGTGATAGGCGTCCAGGTCATGCATGACCCGCGCGTATTCGGCCAGCGCCTCGATCTGCACGGCTCGCACCTCATTGTCGAAGCGCAGCCGCTCCACGGTGGCATCGAGGTGAGCGGGAGTCAGATCGATCCGGCCGACCGGCAGGCGGCCCAGCAAATCGGTGATGGCGGAGTCGATTTCCGCACGCGACATGCGGGCCAGGTCCAGCCCTCCCGCACGCGCCCCGTCCGACGTGGGCTCGGTGACAGCCCGCCATGGGCTGTCCTCGTAACGGACCATGGTGACAGTGAGGTCGCGGCCGTCGAAATCGGTCGAGATGTGGCGGACCTCAGGCGATTCCACGGTCGCACTGAGAACCTTCCAGGTGCGGCCCTCCGCTTGGCCGGCAGCGTCCAGGACCGGCACCTCGCGCGGCCAGATCACCCGGTTTTCCACCTGCAGGGTGCCCGCGTTCAGTTCGGCGACCAGACTCGCATTGGCTGGATCCGCGAGCAGTTTCGCCAGTCGCGCATCGTGCTCGAGCGCGTTGTCGACGATGACCAGCGTGTCACCGATGCGCCCGACGCCCGGATGGTTGACCGGATCGATCAGCGAGCCGCCGTTGTCCCGCAGCCAGGCGTTGCGCGCGGTGTCGGTGATCGCTTCGGCGTAGTCGCCGAAATTGTCGCCCGCGGTGAGGAACCGCTCGGCCTGCTGTTCGAACGCAGCGACCTGCCGCTGCAGGTCGCTCAGGCGGGCGCGCAGCACCGCCTGCGTGTCCGGGCCGGCGGGATCGACGCCGAGGTGGTGCGCGCGTTGATCGAGCTCGGTCCGAATGTGGTGGCGGCGCAGCGCCTCCTCGTTGAACCGACGGCCGGCCGGTGTATCGCGGTGCGACAGGTCGTACCACATCCGGCCGGTCTGCATGTTGTTGTTCACACCGCTCCAGCGCAGCACACCGGTGCGGCCCTCGGCCGCGGCGACCTCGGCCGCGTACCGTTCCAGCGGGCTCGGGCGATTGACGACCGCAGCAGGCAGCAGATGCGACAGGTCGATAGCGGTCTGGAACGGGATATCCGCGTTCTCGGCCTCATATCGGGCCAGCGCCGCCTCGAACTTCTCGGTCGCAACCGCTTGGCGGACCAGCAGATACCGCGCCTGCTGAAGGGCGTTCTGCACCGATTCCGGGCTCAGATCAGGCAGTTCGAGCCCCGCCGGGAGCAGGGCGAGCAGGGCCTGCGCCTGGGCGTCCAGGCCGGCGGCTGCCCGCTCGAGCTCGGCTCCCCATTGTGCGAGTTCGCTCTGTACCTGCGCCGACGGTTCGTGCTCGTCGCGCGATGTGACCTGCGGCTCCAGCGAGGCATCGATGCCAGGCTGCGGCGCGGGCGCGGGAAGCTGCGGCCGCGGCGGCGGTTCCGCCAGGAACCGATCCTTGACCCCGCTGCGATCGAGGTATGCCTCGGTCTCGCGCAGCGACTTCGGATCCGCGTCCTCGCGGGTGTAATCGTAGACTTGGCCGGTTCGCGAGACGGGGCCGTGCGATTCCGCCGAGCCGACTCGGCCCCGCAGGAAGTTCCAGATCTTGGGCCAGTTGCGCTTCAGGTTCACGAGTTCGCGCGCGGTGAACGCCGGGTTGCCCTCGAAATTGATCAGGAAGTCGTTGCCGACCATGTGGCCGACACCCGCGACCGCCGCGGACTGCCCCTGCGGGACATACTCGGACGGCGGGTGCACCGGGTTCGTGACATCACGCTGCATCATGCGCGCGCGGGCTCGCTGGAAACGGGTCAGCGGTCGCGCGGACGCGGCGGCAACCTCGGTGGTGGGCAGTTCCGGCGCGGACAGACGTTCGGCGGGCTGTACCCGCCAACCGCCAGAACCGTCCGGTGTCAGCCGGACCGGGATCCGCTCCCCGCCGACCTCCAAGTCGATCCGTACCGGCGCGCCCGGCGTCGCGCTCGACTGCATCACCTGGGTGACATCGGCCAGATCGGCGACCGCCTGCGCTCGGGCCAGGGTTTCGGCCCGCAACCTCGCCAGCGTGTCATCCCGATTCGCCGCCGCCAGGCCGTCGGCGGGGACCTCGAGCAGTCGTTTCCACTCTTCGAGAATTGTCTCGATCCCCGCCGGCTGATCCGCATCCAATGCGACTCGCTCGGCAGTCTCGAACCGCACCAGCGCGCGGTCGAGCGCTTCGATCGCGCCGGCCCGCAACAGGATTCGATAGCGCTGCTGGGCCACGGTTGCGGCCAGATTCGCCGGATCACGCTGGGCGGTATCGAGATTCAGCTGATCAGCAAGCGAATCGTGCACCTGCTGCAAAGTCAGCGGACGCGGCGCGTCGGTCCGGGGCGGCGGCGACTGGAGCGGCCCGGCTATCGCGTCGGGGTTCATGATCGGCAGCGGCTGCACGGCTTGGTCCTCCGGTACCCGGCCGGTATCGCGCAGGAAGGCTTCGCTCGCGTCGCGCTGAGCGAGGAACTCCGCCTGAGTGTTCGGGTCGATATTGTTCAGGTCGACGGGGTATCGCCAGTAGCGCTCGCCGGGGAACTGCTCGGCGGCAGTCAATGTTGCGAAGTTCGTGGGGAACAGCATGTGCTCGTTCGCCCGGCCGGTCGGCGAGGTGTCGAGGAACCCGCGCACCGCCGCCATCTGTGCCAGCTCCTGCAGGGCGGCTGGCGGGTCCGGGAGTGCCCCCAGTGTGTCCGAGAGACCCAGCCGCTCGGACAAGGCCTGTGTGAAGGCTGAGGCCGGCTGCGTGGGTCGGTTCTGTTGATCCGGTGCCACATTCAAGTGGGGAGTTTCGGAGAAGAACCGTCCCGCCTGATGGACCGGATCGTTGGACCGCCGCACCGCCGACGGATCCTGCCCGATGCGCAACTCGGCATCCGGCATCGGCCCGGCATCGCCGAGGTTCGGAACATGGGCATTGTTCTGGAAGAAGCTCGCCCAGGTGGCGTCGGTCTCTTCCGGCGTGGATCCGGTCAGTTCGGCCAGTGACGTCGGTTCGGCGTCGGGGTCGGTGTCCTCGCTCAAATCGACCAGCTGCTCTTGGCCGTTCTCATCGACGCCGGTGAGCAGCACCAGCTTGCCGTCGACGTTGAAGAGATCGTTGCCCAGGTAGGTCACCGTCGTCTGGTGGGCGCCGACACCGAAATCGTCGACCGTGGTGCGTCGATCGATCATGACTGCCGACGCTCCCGCGTCCAGTCCGCGCAGGATACTCAGCAGGTTCGCGTGGGCGCTGCGGTCAGCGGTCGGCAGGATCGCGGCCGGTTGCGCGTCGCCGAAGTGCGCTGATACGTCGCTCCAGGAGACACCGCTGAGCCGACCAGGATCGACGGTGAACGACCCGAGCACCCCGGGGTGCCGCACCGCCAGCAGCTCGAAAGACCTGGTCACACAATGGTTGATCGGCACTCCGCCCGTGGGCAGACGGTAGTACGGGTCCGCCAGCGCTTCCAAGGCGCCGATATCGGCGGCGGTCTGGCGCACCTCGGCGCGAATCTCGGCCAGCACCGCGTCGATCTTCGCGATGGTGGCGTTCTCGATCCCCAGCAGACGCGATTGGTCGCCGTCGGGGTCCGTCCGGCTGTCCGGCTGACCGGCCTGGCCCTGCAGATCGGCGAGATCCGCGGTCAGCTGAGCCAACTGGTCGTCGACGTCCGCGCCCGGTTGCTCGTTCACACGCAACCGGGCGAGGTCGGCGAGAGCTTCGATGCGGACCGCGCGCAGGGAATTGGCGGTGTGGGCGGCACCCAGGACGGCCTCGACCCGCTCCGGAGCCAGGCTCGTGAGGGGTACGCCGAGACGAGAGGCGGTCTCCTCGACCCGGGCGACTAGCTCCGCGGTCGAGAAAGCGGCCGGATCGGGTACGCGGCTCGCCGGACGCTGCTGCGTGCGCACCGCCCGCGCGGCGTCGGCCAGATCGACCAGGGCGACGGCGCGGGCCAGCGTGTTGTCGCGCAGCCGCGTCAGGCTCGCGTCGACCTGCCCCGGCTCCAGTTCGCTCGACTGGAGTTGCAGCAAACCGGCCCAATGGTCCGCGAGCTCGGTGAGATCCGCCCGTTGGCGGGCATCGGTTGCGGTATCGAGTCGAGCGAGCGTCGTGGCGAGCGCCTCGATCGCGCCGGCCCGCAACATCGTCCGGAACCGTTCGGCGGCAATGGTTTCCGCGAGATTCGTCGCGGTTACCCGATCGGGCGGCAAGTTCAGCTGACGCAGCAGTTGCACCTGCGCCAATCCCGCCGGCAGTGGTTGCTGGGTAGAGGAATTCGACCAGGCGGGGCCCAGCGCGGGCGCGATCGCCTCGGGCGCGGCCATCGGCCGCGTCGGCGCCGCCGCCTCGGGATCCGCGTAGTCACGCTCACCCAGCCGCCGCTCCTCCGGACTCAACGGGCCGAAGTCGTCGCGGTTCATCGGCTCACCCAAATTGCCGACGAGCGGCGTGGGATCGAAGAATCCCCGCGCCCAGGCCTTTTGAGCCAGCTCCGCCAAAACGACGTGCGGATCCGAGAGGCTCGACAGCGAGTCACCGAGACCGAGCGCCGCGGAGAGCTCGGCGAGGCGGGCGCGGTCGGCGTCCGTCAGCGGGGCCTGTTCGCCGGTCGAAGTCCGGGCCGGTGACGACTGGTCATCCGGATCGACCGGCTGCGGCGCATCCGGCTCGGGTTGGGCAGCGGGCTGCGCCTCCGGGTCGGTGGGTGCCGGCTGCGCGCTCGGTTCAGATTCGGGGTCAGGCCGCATGCCTGCTTCGGGCGTCTGCCGGGCATCCGGATCGTCCGGCTCGGGCTGCGCGTTCGGATCCTGGTTCTGGTCCGCCGGCTCGGGAGCCGCCTCCGGATCCCGAGCGGGATCATCGGCGTCGCGGGTATCCGCTTCCTCCCGCCGGCGTTGTTCGTCCAGGAACCGCCGCACGTCGCGCATCCGGTCCTGCGCCGCCGTGTCCTCGCCGATCCGGCGCGGCCGGTCCGGCCCCTCGTCCTCGTCGTCGTGGCCCTGGGTCGCGGCACCCACGGCCAGCGGACGCGTCGCCAGCGGGCGCACGGAATTACCGTTCGCGTCGTAGACCATCACCCAGGTCTTGTCGGCCTCGGGCGCCGTGCGCGGGTCGAATTCGAAGGGGACGAAGGGATCCGCGTCCGGATCGCGGCGATCGGCATAGGGGTCGTCGACCATGACCTTGCCGGTGTCGCGGTCGTAGTACATGACGAACGCGTGCGAATCGACGCCGTGTTCATCAGCGGGGCCAGGCCGCTTGATGATGACGATGGCCGCCGACTTGCCCTTCATGTACTTCAGCGCTTCGGCGACCGCCGCCTGTGGCGACTTCCGTTTTCCGGCCTTGACCTCGGTCATCTGAGCATCTGCGTGGCGCTCGAGCTCGCGCCCGTTCATGCCTTCGACGCCGACGTCGGTGGCGAGGGTGATGTCGGGATTGCCGGTGCGCGCCCGCGCCGCGTACAGCGCCTGCTCGGAGCAACCGTTGGTGGCGAGCGGCGGGCGGTCGGTGTCCGGGAACGCCCAGTTGTCGGGCGCTTCGAATTCGGTGGTGCCCGCGGCGATGGTCTCCAGCCGGTACATCCGATCGACCGGAACCCCGTTGTCCGGCGGCTTTCCGCCCGTGGTCTCCGGCTCGTTGAACTGGCGGAACAGCCCGTTGGCGCGATCCTGGACATGCACGGCCACACCGTCGCCGAAGTGGTTCTTCCGGATCATCGGATCGTCTTCTTCGCCGGAGAAGCCGATCAGCACGACATCGTCGACCACCCGCTCCAGCCGGCCCTTGTGGCCGGACGACTCGACGACGTCGACGCCGTAGCCCCGCGCGATGATCTTGTTCGAAACTTCCGGCGCCGCCTGGTTGTTCGCCTCGCGAATCTCGTTGAGCGCCTTGCGCGTCGCGTTGAAAGCCGCCAGGTCCCGGGCGAGCAGCTTGCCACCCTGGCGGGCGTGCCAGGTGACCATCGACTGCCCCTTGCCGGGCGTGTTGTAACCGATCCAGGCGATCGAGGCTGCCGACTGGCCGGTCCGTAGTCGACCGGTGGTGTCTTGGTACTGGCTGACCATCTGGCCGACGACATCGCCGACATTGGCCAGCGAAGCGTCCCGGCCGGGGACGTGCCAGGCCAGCTGAGTCGCGGTATCGACATCGCCCATCGCGATGGCGGCCCGGCCCGCGCCGCCGAAAGCGGTGGAATCGAAGGCCAGCACGTAGACCGGCGCGTTCGATCCGCTGATCAGCGCCGAAGCTTGCGCCAGTGCCAGCGCCTGATCGGTACGCAGGAGGTTCACCAGCTGCTGGTGCGAGGCGCTGTTCAGTTTGCTCTTCGAAACAAGCGTGTCGAGATCGGACTTGATCCGCTTGAGTGTCTTGGCGTGCTCACGACGTTGCTCGGCGATCTGGTTCTTGGATTCGGCCAGTTCCTCCTTGATCTTGCGGCGCGCTTCGGCTTTGTCCGCTCGGCTGGCATCGGGGTCGACGGTGGTCTGGGATTGCGGGCGAGCGGCTTTCGCGCGCGCCAACTCCAGCTCCGCCTGCCGGCGGCGGCTCACAAGGTCCTGGACCTGCTGCCGCTGGTCGGCGTCGAAACCGCTGCGATCGAGCAAATCATTGGTTTCCCTGGTGATCTGGACTCGGTTCGCGGTATCGACATCCGGCGCCGGGATACCCGGAGCGTTGCCGATCGAGGCCGGATGCACCTGCATCAGAGCCTGCTGCTGCTCCCGGGTGAGTTTGTTCCAGCGCTCGGAGTTCTTCTTGGCCAGGGCTTCTGCTTCGGCGGGCGTGGCCTTGGAGTCGAGCTGGAAGTCCGAAGGCTTCGGTTTGCCTTCGAGGCTGTCGAGAGCGGCCTCGGCCGTGGCGAGCTCCGCGTCGGTGGGTGCGCGGTTGCCGTCTGGGCGGAGGGAGGTGTCCTCCGGTGTGTCGGTGTCGTCGCTCGGGTCGGACGGTGTCGAATCATCCGGTTCCGCAGGGGTTTCCGGATCCGTGTCGGAGTCCTGGTCGGGGTTGGACTCGGAATCCTGGTCAGCGTCCGGGTTCTGGTCGGCGTCGGGGTCCTGATTCGTGTCGGTGCTCGGGCGCGCGGGTGCGGGCGGCGTGGGCGGCGGCGGAGGCGGCGGAACCAGCGCGGCGTCGTCGTCGGCGTCGGTCCGCGAATCCTGATCGCCCTCCGGCTGAGTGGCCGAGTCTTCGTCAATGTCGGTGCGTCCAGCGTCAGCTTCGGGCCGCGCCGGCGCGTTTCGGTCACCGACCGGGGCGTTCTGCTCGCTATCGGTTTGTGCTGCGGGGTTCTCGTCGGTCTGGGGCGCAACCTGCTGCGTGCCCTCGCTCGGCTCCTGCGTCTCGGAGTCCGAGTGTCGCTCGGCGGAATTCCGTTGCGGCGCTTCAGAATCTGTCGCCTGCGTCTGCACCTGCCCGGCCTCGGGCGCGGACGACTGCGTGGAGCTGCCCGCGCGCGATTCGGGCGCGGACGGAGTCTCGATGTCCGGCACCGGCGTGGCGGTGCTGTCGATGACACCGGGAACCGAGGTGTCCGTCGCCGGCGGCACACCGGGGACGTTGGGCGTGGCGGGACGCCCGGCCCCCGGCTGGGCGGTACTGGATTGCCCGGGGCTCGGCTGGCTCGTACTCGACTGGCCTGCAGCGGGATTCGTAGAGCCGGTCCCCGTCGTGGACGACGTGCTGCTCGCGGGGCCGGTGCCGGCGGCGCCGGGCGTCGACGAGCCCGGCGTCGCCGCCCCGGAGGTGCCCGCCGGAGCGGAGGCGGTGCCTGTCGCCGCCGCGCCGGCGTCCGGATTCGATGTACCTGAAAGCCCAGTGGTGGAGGCGGTTTGGGGATCGCCGAGCGGCGTGCCGAACGCGTTGACGTCGCCGGGGTTGGTCACCGGACTTACCACACCCGCCAGCGCTCCGGGTTCGGCCGGGCTGACACCGGGGTCTGTCACACCAGCACCCGGGTCCGTGACGCCGGCCCCGGAATCCGAGACATCCGCGACCGGGCGGTCCGCCGCCGTGCTCGTATCGCCAGCCTGCGGTGCCGGATCTCCCTGATTCGCACCGGAACTCGACGCGTCGGTGTCGGCTGGTGCGGCTTCCGAACTCTGCTGCGCCGCTTGAGGACCGGCGGCGGGCTGCTGATTCGAGGTGTCCGCGGCGGCAGGCCCGGCCTGCGGTGCGTCCTGCGCGGGCGGTGGAGCCGTCTGGGTGGCGCCCGCGGAAGCGGCGGTGGTCCCCGGACTGTTGTCCCCGGAGCCGTTCTGGTTGCCGGTTCCGGGCTGGTTGCCATTGGTCGACTGATCACCAGTGCCGCCCTGGTCGCCCGTGCCCGGCTGGCTCCCGGTACCGCTCTGATCTCCGGTACCCGGCTGGCTCCCGGTACCGCTCTGGTCTCCGGTACCCGATTGATTCCCGGTCCCCGGCTGATTCCCGTTGGTGCTGGTTTCACCGGTGCCCGGGTTACCCGTGCCGTTGGTTGCCGGATCGGTGGCGCCGGTGTTCGCGGGATCGGTCCCCGGAGGCGCGGTGCCGTCCACCGCGCTTGTGTTCACGTTCATTCCGGCGTTCGGATCCCCTTGACCCGCACCGACATTGGGCGCACCTGCGAACTGCCGGTTGCCACGCAAGCTGGACGCTGCCGAGGGAATCGCACCCGAAAGACCGCCGCCGACAAAGGAATGCGGGGTCCATTCGCCGGTGAGCAGCGCGGCGGCGGTCGCACCGGCCAGACCGGCGCCGATGCCCACCGTCGCGCCGCCCATGGCCCGGGTCCAGCGGTTGCTGCTGTCCATCATTCGGTTCAGGCTCGGGATGTGGCCCATCCCGTAACCGGCGCCGCCGCCCACGGCACCAGCGGCGAAGGAGACGCCGACATTCTTGAGGTAGCCGCCCCAATCGAAGTCCTGTGACTTCAGGCCCTCCGCTTTGAGGATGTTATGGATCGCGGCTTCTTCGACCGTGCTCTGGAAGACCTCGACCAAGCCCTCCTGCATCATCTCGTAGACGACCTTGGAGATGACGGTGCGCGCCGCCTCGGACAGGAAGCGGCGGCCGATGATGCGGGCGATCGCGCTTTCCAGGATGCGGCCGATCACCCGGAACGCGGCTCTGGTGGCGGCGATCGCGCCAGCCTGCAGGCCCGGTGCGGCCGGGCCCGCGGCCAGCGCCCAGGCCAATTCGATGACGAGCCAGGCCAGCGCGAAAATCGCGCTCAGATGGTTGCTGTGCACCTCGCCGGTGAAGTCGTCCACGGCGACGGCCAAGTCGTCGAACGACTTGCCCATCAACTCGATCGAGCCGTGCTTGGGGTCGTTGCCGTGAATCACGCTCTGTAGAGCGGTGAAGATCTGCTCGCCACCGCAGCCCTGCGGGTAGGAGACGAGTACGGAGTTACTGGCGGTGTCGGCCTCGCTGATGGCGTAGTCGAGGATCTCTTGGCCGACCTCACGCAGAACCTCGGAGATCCCGTCGAGATCGTTGGGATCGATGTGTGTGATCTCGGCACCCGCGACCCACCCGACCCAGGCGAACTCCTCGGGGATATGCCAGTAACCCATCTACCGCGCGCACGTCACCAAACGGAGTCGGTGACGCCCTTTCCGGTTTCCGGCTTTTCCTCGAGTCGCTCCACGTCGGTGAAGACCAGTTCGTCCTCGCGTTCGGCCGCCCCCGGCGGTGCGACAGAAACCGGCGGCTCCATGGGGATCTCGCTCTGGAAATCAGGCATGCCCGGGATCACATCGGAAAGCTTGGGCAGCCTGGCGCGTTCTTCCGCCAGCGGTGCCATGACCTCTTTGCTCTGGCCGAACACATCTTCCGCGGCCTGCTGGGCCAGCCGGGTGATCGCCTTGGCGATGTCGTCGTAACTGTATTCGTCGATGCCGCTGCCGAACTTGGTTTGAATGACCACACCGTTGGCGTTCACCGTCACCGAGATCTGCCGATCCTTCGTAGTAGCGGTCGCGGTGAGTTTGACCCGCTGCTGTTGCATCTCGGCGATCTCGCGGATGCGGGTGCGGAATTCCTCCATCACACCGCTGATCTCGGTATCGCGTCTGGCCATCTAACTCTCACCCACTCCACGAACTCTCCGGGCGGTCCGGGTGGACCACCCGCCAACAACAGCAATCGGCTGCGATCAGGCCTGCATGATCTGATCGTGGCGCTTTTGTTCTTCGATCTCGTTGTTCCGCGCGGCCTTGAACTGGCCTGCGGAGAGCTTGCCCCACGACTCGGCCATGGTGCGAGTGCCCTCGACCGCACCTTCGAGCTGGTATTTGAGTCCCTTGGGGTCGTTCATGAACTTTTCACCGAAGACCGGGTCGGATCCGACAATGGCGATCAGGGAATCGAGCTGGGCCTGTACACGATCGGCGAGCGCGTTCATGCGGTCGCATACCTTGCCGGTATCGGTGCCCGCAGTGCGCTGCTTCTCCGAGAATCTCTCGAGTGTCATCGTGCACCTCTCATTCCGCAGGACTCGTAGTGGGATCTTCGCATGAATCCCGAAAGACCAGAAGTCGAAATCTCCATGAACAGTTGGGTTCCCGCGTGACGACCGCAAAGCAGCTGACAAGCAGGGCTTTCCGACCATTCTGGCAGCCGGACCGGCGCCGCGCCCCGGTTCTCCGACGTGAGAAGCTAAAGAAGCCGTTAGGAATTGGCCATCGATACTTAGCCGACTGTTCACCCAGAGGCGAAAGCCCTGCTGCGGTAGCCGCAGCGGGGCAAGACTTCTGGGACTAGGCGTCGACCATGCCGTTGCGCTCCTGGAAGCGCTGCTCGAATTCCGCGATGTAGCGCGAGGGCGCGATCGAGGACGACGACTGTTCCAGCACGCCGTCGTCGGCGATGTAGAACAGCGCACGGCCGATGGCGATTTCCCCGGGCGCCGTGGGGACGAACACCATCCAGCCGCAGCTGATCCGGTCCGCGCGCAACTGGTCCAGTGGGTAGCCGGTGGTGTCCAGGTCGCGCTCGAGGATATAGCGGCGCACCTGCTCGATGGCCTCGTCCTCGGGCATCGGATCCGGCAGCGTGGTCGCCACCCCGGCCATGGTGAGCTGGTAGAACGCGCTGTCGATGTCGAACCCGCCCTCGTCACCGAAGACGCTGATCAGCGTGTCGCGAGTCACCACACCGGCTTCCGCGGCGGAAACGAGCGTTGCCACGGCGGCGACCTGGCCGTCGGAGGGCTCCGAGGAGACGAGGCTGGCGATCACATTGGTGACTGTCTGGGCGGTCCAGATGCCCGGAACCGCCTCGGCCAGTTGATCCGCGGTCGGCGAATCGCCGCGGTACCAGCGGCCACCCTCCCACCAGTAGCAGAACGAGAGCAATCCGCTGGCGGCGCGCGGATTCAGCACCGGGTTGGCCACCCAGGCCGGCGCACCGGCGTAGTACGCGGGCAGTTGCTCGCCATCGTTGTAGGCGGAGTCCAGGGCCGGGGCGTTCCAGACGCCGCCGGAGAGCACGGCCCGGCCGCCGGGCAGCATGTAGAGCGTGGAGCCGCCGCGCTTGGCGCCCTCGAACCAGCCGAGCGCGGGCAGGATGCGCGGGCCCCATTCGGACCCGACCGCGACGAAAGCGGCCGCCAGCACCGACCAGCGGGCCCACAGTGTGGGCAGCGCCGGGAAATCGCGCGCCGAGACCGTTCCCCGCACGCCGGCTTCTCGATCCGCGCGGGCCCAGGCTGCCGCCTCGGCGGGCGTACGCGACTGCCGATTCCCGTGCGAGACATACGCGGCCAGCCACACCGGCAGCCGATCGCGCGGATACTCGGCCAGATCGGCCTGGTAGACCTCGGCCGGGAACAGGTGATCGTCCGGGAAGGGCTCGTCACCGTAGTCGTAGTCGATCTCCAGCTGGCCGGCCGGGTTCAGCTGCAACAGCAACCGCCACCACGGTCCGTCGCCCAGTTCGGCGGACACCGAGCGATGCCGGCGAACCAGCTCCAGCACGGTTTCCGACGGTTGGATGCGGACCGACCGTTCCTCGTCGTCGCTGAACACGATCTGTGCGACCTCGGCGACCGCGGTGAACACGAAGACGGCGTCCAGCTTGGTCCACCCCTGCGGGCCGGCCGTGGCCAGTTCACGGGCGAGGCTGTGGCCGATCTCGCGGGCCTGCTCGGCCGGATCGACGTCTTCGGGCTCGGGCGGGGGCGCGGATTCTCCCAGCGAGAACTCCACGTCGGGTTGCTCGCCGCTTTCCTCGAACGCCTGCTGGAATTCCTGCAGGAACGCGTTGTCGGCCTGCTGTTCCGGAGTGAGATTCTGCTGCTCCGGAGCCGGTTCGCCGGGGACCTGGTTGCCGCGGGCCTCGTCGTCTGGGGTGGTCACGTTGCAGCTATCTCCTCATCCACACACCCGGGACCGGACCTCGAGCGGTGCGCGGTAGCGGGTTCGAGCCGACTTGCTGCCCCTCATCCTGGCACAGGATGCCGACGTGCGACTTCACGAGCCGAAACCCGCACCCCGCACCGGAATCGGCGCGGCCCGCCGTCGCGAACCCCGACCTGCCTTCGTAGGGCGGGACGAGGCCGCGGTGCTGCTGGCGGACCGGGGTGCTGGTCAACGGCTCCTTCGAGGGAAGCAGCTGGGAAGGAATTCTCGCGCACCAACTGGTCGTTCGTCTCGTTCATGAGCGGGAACATTCCTAAGAGGACGTCAAGGTCTCGAAAGTGACGACCGTCCGGGACCCCATACCGCTGCGCACCGAAGCTCCGGTTTGCGAGGATCGGCGAGTGAGACTTGCGATAGTCGAAGACGACCCGGGAGTCGGCGATGCCCTGGTCGCGGCGCTGCGCGCGAAGGACTATCAGGCCGACCATATCCGGCGCGGCGCGGATCTGCTGCTCAGTCACGACCGCTACGACGCGGTGATCCTCGATCTGGGGCTGCCCGACATGGACGGCTTGGAGGTGCTGCGGAAGTTGCGTGAGGTCAGCTCGGTGCCGGTGCTGATTCTGACCGCGCGCAGCGGGGAACGCGCGGTCATCCGGGGCCTGCGCGCGGGAGCCGACGATTACCTGACCAAACCGCCACGAGTCGGTGAACTGGTGGCGCGGCTCGAGACCGTCACTCGGCGGGCGAGCGTGCCCACCACGCCTGCCCCACAGGTGGTGGTCACCGGGGACGTGCGCGTCGATTTGCAGGCGCGCACGGTGGAAGTCGCGGGTGCACCGATCACGCTCACCCACAAGGAGTTCGAGCTGGTCCGGATCCTGGTCGAACGCCCCGGTTCCGCCGTCAGCCGCCAGCAGCTCATGGACCGCATCTGGGGTGATGCGTTCGCGGCCATCTCGCGGGCGCTCGACGTGCACATGGCGGCGTTGCGCTCGAAATTGCAGCGGCCGCGGCTGATCACCACCATTCGTGGTTACGGGTATCGGTGGGAGGCCGATCTGTAGCGCAGCTCCGGAGTTGTCCACAGGTTTCGGTTATCCACAGGGCATCTGTTCTCGCTGGTCGCGGCAAGTCGCAGTGCGCCGACACCGGCGAGAGTGGACGCATGCGACAAGAATTGCGAGTGCTGAGCGGCAGACAGCTCGGGGTATTCACCTGGCGGCAGGCGCTGGCCTCCTACACCCCGGCGGAGGTTCGCACGCGAGTCGGGCGAGGTCAGTGGCTACGCGTGCTGCACGGGGTGTATCGGGAATCGGACACCGAGCTCTCGCCCGAGCTGCGGGTGGAGGCCGCACGACTGTCGATGGGCCAGATGTCGGCGGTTGCCGCGTACGGCACTGCCGCGGAGCTGCACGGGTTCTCGGTCGCGGCCGACCCGGTCACGCATGTGCTCGGACCACGGCAATCCCGGGCCAGCGAGCTGATCGTGCACAGCGATCGAGTCGAATCGGGCGAATTGGAGCTCGTGCGGGGCACACTCACCACGAACGCACTCCGCACAGCCATCGATCTCGCGCGCAGTCTGCCGCGTCTCGACGCCCTGGCGGTCTTGGGCACCGTCCTCGGTCGAGGTGTATCCCGAGCGGATCTGGCTGTCGAAGCAAGCCGCCATCGTCACAAGATGGGTGCGGCGCGAGCTGCCGAACTGATTGCCTTGGCCGATGCCAGGCCGGAGTCCCCGATGGCATCGCGCACGCGCCTCGGGTGCATCGACGCCGGTCTGCCCTACAGCCGCAGCTCGAAATACCGACCCCCACCGGCGTTCGACGCCTCGACCTCGGCTGGCGGCAGTGGCGCATCGGCCTCGAATACGACAGCGCCGTCTGGCACACCGGCCCGCCGCGACTTCCCCTGCCACAACGAACTCACCCCCAGGGCTGGACCATCTACTACGCCACCGCTTCCGACGTCTACCAGCCGCAGCACTTCATTGAACTCATCCGGCAGGCGATCGCCAGGCGGACCTCGTAGTCGAATTGTGGTGTCGGTCCGCGTGTCGACCGCTATTCGACGACGAGGTTCCTAGGTGAGGCCGTGGGACTCGAACAGGCGCCGGCGGGCGGCCTTGCGGGCCGCGGCGTTGCTGCCGTCGAGTTGGCCGGAGAAGGCGGCACGGGCAGCGGCGACGAGGGAGTCCGTGATGTCCGGGTAGGCGTCGGTGATCGCCCACAGCGCGTTCTCGGTTTCGGTGTCCAGCGCGTTGTCGGACGGGACGGCCGCGCCGGTCTGGACGGCGGCCAGCAGGGTCTCGAAAGTCGCCTGGAGTTCGTCGGGGGTCGGGTCGGTGTCGCGCATGGGTGCTCCTCACTCTCTGGTCATTGTGCGGGTGCGGTTCAGGCCGTGAAGATGCGGGTGCGGCGGGCGGGGTCGGTCAGGACGTCGCGGATCAGCAGGCCGAAATCGAGATCGGACATGACCGCGCGGTAGTAGACGTCGCAGACGATGACGCCGTCGACGCTGAGGACGAAGCGTGTCGTCTGATCGTCGGCAGGTTGCCAGTGCACGCCGATCGGGTGGGTGTCCAGATCGATCAGACGCTCGCCCGTGTGTAGCAGCAGCCGACCGCCGTCCCGGTAGAACACCATGGACAGGTCGCCGACGTTTCCGTAGAGGCCGGACACCTGGCCGATCGCGCCGCTGCGCAGCGCGCCGGTCCGCGGATCGAACTCGGCGAACTCGCCGACACCGGAGTGCGAACGCACGACCAGCCCCGTGGAGGCGTGGTTTCCGTTCTCCGGGGGGCGGCCGTTGCCGTAGGCGGTCGTCCGCGGGAACGCGTGGGCGGGGCGCGCCGCAGGTGAAGACGACATCGGCGGCATCGGCGGGGCCATCGGCGGTGGGGCCGCGGACTGATCCGCCGGAGCGGGGCTCGAGTCGTTCGCGCCATGGCCGTTCGGAGCCTCGGCCTGTGCCGCGTACATCGAGGGCGATGGCGGGGTGTCGCCACCTTTGCCCTCGGCGCCGATCGCCGGCGGTTCGCAGGTGTTGGGCGGACCGGGCAGCGTCAGCTCGGCCGGCACTTCCCGAGGGACCGGCCAATCGGAGGACGGAACAGGAACTTCCGGGGCGGGCGCGGCGTCGGGCCAGCCGGAAGACCGAGTGGGTGGCGACAGCTGTCCGGTTCGCTCCGTCGAACCTGTCGATTGGGCTGATCCAGGCTCCGCCGACCAATCCGGCACCGAGGGAGTCGGGTCCGGGCTCGATGTGGCCCAGTTGGGCGGAACGGTTGGCAACGAAGATTGCTTGTGGTCAGGCCAGGCAGGGGCGATCGGTGGCGAATCAGCTTCTGGCACAGACCATCCCGGAGCCAGAGGCGGCGTCGGGTGGTTGCGCTGCTCAAACCACTCCGGAAGCGACGAATCAGCACCCGGTGCATGCCACCCCGGAGGCGGCGGCAGCGTCGGACGCTCGGGCTGCTCAGACCACCTCGGAAGCATCGAATCAGTGCCCGGCACAGACCAACCCGGAGGCACAGATGGGCCGGTCGGCGGCAGCGCCTCATCCGGCCATGTCGGCAGCGCCGGATCACCTGGAGGCGCCGGCCAACCCGGCGGGGGCAGGGCGGGGCCCTGAGGAGGGGTTGGCCAACCCGGCGGTGAGGGAAGCTCCGGTGGTGCCGGAGGTTTAGGCAGTTCCGGTAGCTCCGGAAGTTGCGGAGGTATGGGCGGTTCCGGCTTGGGCGGTTCCGGTTTCGGCGGTTCCGGCTTGGGCGGTTCCGGTTTCGGCGGTTCCGGTTTCGGCGGCTCCGGCTTGGGCGGCTCCGGCTTGGGCGGCTCCGGTTTCGGCGGCTCCGGTTTCGGCGGCTCCGGTTTCGGCGGCTCCGGTTTCGGCGGCTCCGGTTTCGGCGGCTCCGGCTTGGGCGGCTCCGGTTTCGGCGGCTCCGGTTTCGGCGGCTCCGGCTTCGGCGGCTCCGGCTTCGGCGGCTCCGGTTTCGGCGGCTCCGGCTTCGGCGGCTCCGGCGGGGTCGGTGGTCCCGGCGGGGTCGGAGGGTTCGGGGGTGCCGGTGGCCTCGGGGGTACTGGGGGCGTAGGGGGTGCCGGAGGCTTGGGAGGCAGCGGGGGTTTCGGGGGGACAGGGGGCGGGGGGACGGGGTATGGCTGCGCTTGGACTGGCTGGTGAACCTCGATGTGGGGGACCTCGAGGTCGTACTCCTTTGGCGGATGCGGGATGTGCGAGCGCGCGATTCCGCTCGTCGGCGCCGGACGCGGCCGCTCGCTAGTCGGATCTGCGGGGGCTGCCGGCGGCTCCTGTCCATTGGATTCGTCACGGCCGCCCGCGGAGTTCCGCGCGGCGGGTCGACTGTTATCCGGGTCGTCGGGGCCCTCAGAGCCGGGATCACGCTGTGCCGCGTCGGCACCCTCGTCGGGATCGCCCGCCGCGCGGGCAGCGCCGCCCGGCTCGGTGCCAGGGCGCGCTAATTCCGAAGTTCGGCCTGCGGCTGAATCCGGCGATGCTCCACCAGGTTCAGGAGTCTCAGGTTCCTCCGGCTCTGCGGGAGGACCGCCGGGACGCGTGGGCTCCGAGCTCGCCCCAGCATCCGGCGGAGTTCCACCTCGTTCGCGAGTTCCAGGTTCGTTCGTATTCGTGGCCGGTCGTGGCGACCCCGTCCGCTCGCCTTCGGCCGGATCGGCAACTGGTCGCCGTTCGGCATTTCCCCGTTCTGATTCGTCCGGGCTCCCCTCCGGTCGCGTCGCTACCTCCGGCAGGCCCTGGCGCACATGCTGCTGCGGTGCTCCCGAATTCGGCCCCTCCGCAGCCGCTGGTGGACGAGGTGTTCCCTCTGGATCGACCGCCCCAGGATCGGCAACCGGGCGCTGCTCCCCCTCAGTCGGATTGGGTTCGTTGCGCTGAGACGCGGTTTCGACACTGCCGGTGGTGTAGGCCGTGCGGGGTGCTCCCGCACCCTCGGTCGCAGGGACCGGCCGAGTGCCAGAGGCCGGCCGAGCACTCGGATCCGAGGGCGCGGGGCGCGGCGCGACAGGCTCCTCGCGGGTCGCGGTGGGCTCGTCCGTGCGCGAGGCTTCAGCGCCCTCGGTCGCGGGGGCTGGCCGAGTGCCAGTGGCCGGCCGAGCACTCGGGTCCGACGGTGCGGGGCGCGGCGCGACAGGCTCCTCGCGGGTCGCGGTGGGCTCGTCCAGGCGCGAGGCTTCAGCACCCTCGGTCGCAGGGACCGGCCGGGTCGCAGGGGTCGGCCGGGTGCTCGGGTTGACCGGGTGGGTGACTTCCGCTGGTGCCGATTCCTCCGCGCGTGCCGTAGGAAGTTGGCTTCGGCCGGAAGCCGGATCTGGTGCGGGCGAAAGGGTTTCCTGCGGTGCCGGATCGGGGGCTGGCAACCCGGCGCGTTCGCGGGGGATCGGATCGGCCGACGTGACATTGTGGCCCGGCGACTGGGGTGTCTCGGTGCGGCTCGGTGCGGCGTTCAGGTCCGGTGTGCCGCCGTCGCGCGTGGCGGAGGCGGTGGGTGGCGTGGGTTCCGCCACGACCGGTGCGACAGGATCAGCGGCCGCGGGCGTTTCGGGAGCCTGTTGACCGACGGGGTTTGCTTGCGGTTGTGGGCGAGCAGCAGGCGGCTGCGGCTGCCGCTGCGGCTGCGGCTGCGGCTGCGGCTGCGGCTGCGGCTGCGGCTGATCCTGGGCCGGACGGGTGGTCGGCTGTGCGGGCTTGCCTGATTCGGCTGGAACACTGCGACTTTCGGGATTCTGGAGGTTCGGCTCCGCGGGGGCGGGGCGCGGGGCGGCAGGTTCCTGGCGGGTCGCGGTGGGGTCGTCCGGGCGGTTGCCAGGGCGGCCGAAACGTTCGGCGATGCGTTGCCGTAGTGGCTTTTTCGTGGGCCCGGGCGTCGGTTCCGGGGGTGTGGGGGTCAGGGGTGGGCGCGGGTCGCCGGCGAGTTGGTCGCGGGCGGAGGTGATGAAATCGGGGTCGAAGGTGACGGTATCGAGGTCGACGGGCGGGGCGGGGTCGACGTAGGGGCCCGCGTCGGGGTCGCGGGCGGCATCGATCAGGAGGCGGTGCAGGACTCGCGCAGGTTCGGAGGCGTTGGGGCCGTTGCGTTCTACGTCCAGGAAGGCGTCGCCGAGGGCTTCCGAGGGGTCGAAGCGGCCGTCCTCGTCGAAGCTGTAGCCGCTGAGCTGGCGGAGCCAGGTCCGGAATTTCGACGGATCTGCGTCGGCGTGGGTGGCGGCGAAGTGTTCGCGCAGGGCGTCGAAAGCGCGGTGGCCGGCGTGGCGTTGACCGGCCAGGTCCAAGGCGTGACCGAGTTCGTGGATGATGGCGGAGTAGACGATGCGGTCAGCGCCGTTGGGCCAATAACCGCCGCGCAGTGCGCGTGCCGCAAATCCAGTCCGCGCCGAGGCGTCGGTGGCGTAGCGCTGGTTGAAGGTGATCCAGCGGGTGGTGAGGTGGAAGCCTGGGCGGCGGGCCTGCGGGCCGCTGGCGAAGCGGACGCCCGGGGTGGTCTCGCCGAGGATCTTGGCGTCCGCGCGCGGGCCGCGCAGTGGGCCGAAAGCGAAGTTCTCCAAGTCGATTTCGGGGTACTTGGACAGGATCTCGTCGAGTGCGCGGGCGGCTTCACGGGCGGTGTCGATATCGAGGCCGTCGAGATCGAAGCCGTCGAAGTCCAGGCCATAACGCTCGCCGAGGCGGCGGCTGATTTCGGCGCGATCATCGACCCGGGACCATTCGTCGTCGATCGGGGTGCGGCCGGGTTCCGCAGGCGGCGTTTCCGGCTGGCCCGGCTGTTCGCCCGGGGCGACTTCCGGCTTCGGGCCGACACCGGCTTCCGGTTCGCCGGCGCTGGTCGGATCGGAGCCGGGGTCTTGGCGCGCAGCCGCGCCCTGTCGCGGCGGGGCAGCAGCTTCCGGAGCTTCAGGCCGTGGACGGGCCTGGCCGCCCCCGAGTTCCGGTCGGGTCGCACCGCCAACCGGTTCTGGCCGAGCCACACCACTGATCGGCTCCGGCCGAACTGCACCACTGATCGGCTCCGGCCGAACTGCACCACTGACCGGCTCCGGCCGAACTGCACCGCTAACCGGTTCCGGCCGGGTCGCACCGCCGACAGGCTCCGGACGGGCAGCACCGCCAACGGGTTCCGGCCGAGCAGCACCGCCAACGGGTTCCGGACGGGCAGCACCGCCAACGGGTTCCGGCCGAGCAGCACCGCCAACCGGTTCCGGCCGAGCACCACCAACCGGTTCCGGCCGAACTGCACCGCCAACCGGCTCCGGCCGAGCCACACCGCCAACCGGTTCTGGCTCGGTGGATGTCCGGCGGGGAACTGCCTCGGTCGTCTCCTCCGGGAAAGTGCTGCCGCGCTTCACCTTGGGGTCTTGCGGGTCGGATCCCCCCTCCGAGGGGGGACGACGGGTTTCCGCACCCAGATCACGCTGTGCGGGTGCCTCGTTCGAGGTGACGGGCCGCCCGGATCCGGGATTCGCCTGGTTGGCCGCACCTGGTCGAGGCAATCCGCCTGAGTTCGGGACTTCGACCACAGGCTGCGGCCGGTTGCCCACCGGATCGCCCGGTGAGCGCGGAACCGGTTGAGTGGCAACCTCTTCCGAGGTTGCTGTCGGCGGCAGCTCGGCTGTCGGGTCCGCAGAACGTTGTTCTGGTGCCGCACCTTCCGGCGGAACCGCCACCGTCGGGTCATTCGCGCCGACCGGGCGCGGGATCGGCTGGCCGGAACCGGCAGGAGCACCCACGGGCGGCAGCTCGACCGTTCGGTCTCCGGTGCCCGGCCGTGGCACCGGCTGAGTGGCAGTGTCGTTCGGTCCGGCTGCCGGAGGCAACTCGACCGTCTCCTCCCCCGCCGTCGATCGCGGAGCCTGCTGAGCCGCCGGATCGCCCGGTGGTGTCTCGACCGTCGGTGCGGCCGGTTCCGCAGGTCGCGACAGCTCGACCGTAGCCGCGTTCGGATCACCTGGTCGCGTGACGGCGCTGTGTCGGACCGCAGCCGACGGGACTTCGTCTGCCGGGGCGGCCGGTTGCGTAGGCCGGGTGGCCGATTGTGTAGCAGCGTTGTCCGCATTGCTGGATGGCGGAACTTCGACCGTCGGAGCGTCCGGGGCACCGGGACGCGAAACTGGCTGGGCAGCAGCGTGCTTCGGACCTCCGGCCGGAGACACGTCGACTGTAGGTGCTTCTGGATCACCGGGACGCGGAACAGACTGCGTCGCAACACCCTCCGCCGACGGCAACTCCACGGTCGGCCCTTCCGGACCGCCCGGACGCAGAACTGGCTGCGTCGTCGCAGCACCGTTCCGCGACGGCAACTCCACCGTCGGCCCCTCCGGATCGCCCGGACGCGGAACCGGCTGACCGGACGGCGAAACCTCGATTGTCGGCGGCTCTGCCCCACCGGGACGCTCAACCGGGCGCGTAGCGGCCTGGTTCGGATCGCCGGTCGGGGGAAGCTCGACCGTCGGCGCTTCCGGATCACCTGGGCGCGGAACCGGCTGCGTCGCAACACCCTCCGGCGATGGCAATTCCACCGTCGACGCTACCGGATCACCCGGACGCAGAACCGGCTGCGTCGCAACACCCTCCGGCGACGGCAATTCCACCGTCGACGCTACCGGATCACCCGGACGCGGAACCGGCTGCGTCGCAACATCGTCCGGCGACGGCAATTCCACCGTCGGGGCGTCCGGATCCACCACCGGCCGGGTGGTGTTCTCCGGTGCCCCGGCCGCCGGCTGCTGCGGGCTGAGTGGGAGTTGGGGGCGTGGGCCGGGCGGTAGTTCGTCCGGGTCGTCGGGGTCGGCGTCGGGGGGTGGTGGGAGGGGGTCGTCGGGGCCGTAGATGGTGGGGGCGTACTTGATGCCCTTGCGCCAGTCGGTCAGTGGGGGGCGGACGGCGTCCCAGTCGAAGCCGATGCGGATGGCGTACTGGTTGGCGTCGCGCCATGCGGTGGCGAAGGGGTGGGCGATCAGGAAGCTGGATTCGGCCAGGGCGTCCTGGAGCATCAGGATGTCGGCGGGGAGGATGTCGCCGACGTTCGGGTCCTGGTTGCCGGCGATGAGGCGGTTCCAGGCTTCGGCGACGTCGGCGACGGCGTCGAGGGGCATGCGGTGGGGTGCGCCGTCGCGCGGGTCGATGCGCAGGTGGTGGGCCTCCATGAGGTGGAACTTGATCTGGGCGATCTCGTCGCGGGAGAACGCGGCCGTGGAGTTGTCGAGGCGTTCGGCGACAGCGCGGGCGATCTCGGCGCGGTCGGGGCGCAGCGACATCAGGGCGTCACGGATGTCGTTGACCAAACGTGCGGCGTCGCCGGGCCTTTCGTGGTGCAGGTGCCCGGTGATCGCCTCGATGGCGCGACTCAGGTCCGGACCGGGATCGTCGGGGCTGCGGTGGATGACCTCGACCAGTCCGGCGATGTGATCATCGACGACGTTGGCGATGACGTCGACGAGGACCGCCGCCCGCACCGCTCGTGCCGCGCCCCGCGCCAGCGGGTTGTCGCGCAGGTTATCGGCGATCCGGTCGATGTCGCTGTCGTCGGCGCGGAACCGGTTGTACTCGGCGTCGGCCCAATCCTGGACGCGCTTCCACGCCGCCGCCTCCTCGCGCTGCCGCTGCTTGAACAGTTCGCCCAGTTCCCCGTTGTCGGGCGTGTTGGTGGGCAGATTGAATTCCTGGGCCATCGGCTGCACGTCGCGCAACGGCGCGCGGAACCACGGGTGTCCCTTGAATCCGGGCTTGATCCGGCCGGGATGTTCCTTGTCGTTGAACCAGGTGAACTTGAACAGTTTCGCCGGCTCGAGCATCAGGCGAATGATGTTGTAGGGCAGGTCCACGAACGGCAGCTCGTAGGTCTGCATGCCGAGGTCGGGCGGCGATCCGCCGGGGATCGCCGGCAGGAAAGCGTTGTTGACGCCGGGCCCGTTGGCGACGAACGGATCCATCATGCCGCCCACGACCGGTTGCATGCCCCAGCCGCTGATGCCCTCCGGAAGGTCGCGCGGCTCGAACTTCTCCGGCACGCTCGGGCCGCCCCGGTCATGTTTGCCGATCCGCGGGTCGAGGATATGCATTTCGCCGGAACCGTCCTGCCAGCGCACCAGGTGCAGCGGTGGCCGGCCGTCGAGGCCCGGAACGGTGATGAACTCGCGTAGCGGGCCGTCGAGCCGCGCGCTGCGCACGGGCGCGTCCCGCTCGGCGACGATCCAGTGGAATTCGATGCTCGCCTCGCGCCGTGTCATCGCTTGGGCGAGAGCGCGATTCGCGCGGATCGCGGCCGCCAAGGCGGCGTCGTGATCGATACGCGGATGGGTGTGCGGGCCGATCGGCGCGACGACGATGATGCGCGGATTGTCGCCTTCCACCAGTCCGACGCGCAGGGGGCCGTCGGCGTGGATCGGGCGCGCGCCGAGATCGTTCAGGATGTCGCGGCCGGCGCCCAGCAATTCGGCCATCTGGCCCTGCAGCCGGTGGATCTGCTGATCGGCCTGGTTGACGCGGTTGGCCGCCTCCTCGAGCAGGCCGATATTGCGGCCGTGCTCGTCGACCTGGGAGGCGAGGACGGTCCGGTTCGCCACCTCGTCCAGGGTCTGCCGCAGTTCGCCGGGGCCGAGGCGGCTTTCGTCGACCCGGAGCCGATGGGCCAGGTCGGCGCGCATCAATCGCCAGGGTTTGGCTTCGAGCACGGCTTGCGCCCGGTCACGCGCCAGCTGATCCAGCTGATCGCGCATCTGCTGCGACACCTCGGGTTCGGCGACGCCGACCCGGCCGAGCGCCGCGATCTGCCGATCCACATCGGCCAGTTCGGAATCGGCGTCGATGAAGCGTTGCGCCGCGTCCTGCAGACTGAAGATCTGCTCCCGGCGCCGCGCGATCTCGTCCCGCCCGACCAGTTCCTGCGCGCGGGTGGCCCCTTCCTCACCGGTGCCGGCGACGCCGCGGGTGCGGACGATGCCGTTGTCCAGGTGCTGCATGGTGGTGGCCAGGTTGGCCTGGTTCAGCGCGTCGTTCGGGTTCCGCGCCGGCAGCGGAATGTCGCTGAACCGGCTGAAACGGTCGTCGCGCTTGGCCCGCCAGAACTCGCGTTCGGCCGCGAGCTGGGCTCGCTTGCGCATGAGTTCCTGGTAGACGCCCTCGGGCGTGCCCGCGAGTTCCTGCCGGGCGATCTCGGCGTCGAGCCGCGCCAACTCGGCGTCGGCGGCGTCCAGGCGCTCGGTCGCGCGGGCGAGCGCCTCGGTCTCCGGGCCCTCGGGGGGCGCGTCGGCGAGCAGTTCGGCCGTGACCCGGCGGATGTCGCGCAGTTCCTCGCGGTGGGCGACCGCCTCGGCGCGTTCTGTCCGCAGCCGTTCGACTTCGGCGCGCGCCTCCGGCGTCAGGTCCTCGGTGCGCACCCGCGGGACCGCGGTGCCGGGCTCGGTCGACTCCGATGTGCCGGGCTCTGGTTGCTTCGGCGCACCAGCCTGCGGCTCCGCGCTACCTGGTTCCGGTTGCTTCGGCACACCAGCCTGCGGCTCCGTGCGACCAGGTTCGGGCTGCTTCGGCACACCAGCCTGCGGCTCCGTGCGACCAGGTTCCGGCTGCTTCGGCACACCAGCCTGCGGCTCCGCGCCGCCAGGTTCCGGCTGCTTCGGCACACCAGCCTGCGGCTCCGCGCGACCAGGTTCCGGCTGCTTCGGCACACCAGCCTGCGGCTCCGCGCGACCAGGTTCGGGCTGCTTCGGCACACCGGCCTGCGGCTCCGTGCCACCGGGCTGCCGCACCGGCGTCCCCGACGTCTGCGGCACCGGCTTCGTCGGACCGTCCTCGGCCACCGGACGCAATGCCGCCCCGGCACTTCCAGGATCGGAGCCCGGGGGACGCGGGCGCGGCGCGGGCGGAGCCTCCCCGTCTTCCGGCGGCCATACCCGCTTGTCGCCCGGCTGCGGCGGATCGGCGGGACGCTGTCCCTCCAGCAGGCGCTGGAGTTCGGCGAACTTGCGTTCGTGCTCGGCCATGGCCTCGTCGAACCGGCGCGCGCGAGCGTCGAAATCGGTGGCGTTGCCGGTGGGTTCGTTCGGCCGGAGGCCGTTCAGCGCGGCTTCCAGTTCCTGCAGCCGCCGCTGCTGCTCGGCCAGCCTTTCGTCGAAGCGGCGCAAGCGTTCGGCGAAATCCGCCTCGGCGGGACGCGGGGCCGACGCCTCCAGCTCGGCCGCGCGGCGCTGCTGCTCGGCGAGCGCCCGATCGAATTCCTGGAGCCGCCTTTCGAAGTCGCGCTGGCGGCCACGCTGATCCGCCAGGACTTCTTCGATCCGGGCGTGCTGCGCGTCGATGGCTCGCTGGGCTTCCTCGGCGCGGCGCTGCACCTCGGCCATGGCGTCTTCGAAGCCCTGTTCGGTGCGCCGTCGCAGCGCCTCGAGCTCGGCCAGCGGATCGCGTGGTGCGGGTCCGCCTTCCAGTTCCGCCATCCGGCGTTCCTGCTCGGCCAGCCCCGCTTCGAGCCGTCGCATGCGCCGATCGAAATCGCTGTTGCCGGTGTCGCGGTGCTGGACTCGATCGAGCGCCTCCCGAGCCTGGTCCACTTGCCGCCGGACCTCGTCCATGGCTTCGTTGAAACGCCGCTCGGTCTGCTGACGCAACGCCTCGAACTCCGCGGCCGCCTGCGGATCACGCAACCCGGGCTGCGCGGTCTGGACCTGGTCCAGCGCCTGTCGCGCCTGCTCGACCTGGCGTCGCACGGCATCCATGGCCTCGTTGAAGCGCCGCTCGGTCTGCTGCCGCAGCGCCTCGAGCTCCGCGGCCGTCTGCGGATCACGCACGGTGTCGCCGGACTGCGTCTGGTCCAGGGCGCGGCGTGCTTCCTCGACCTGACGCTGGATCTCTTGCAGGGCGTCGGCGAAACGCTGCTCGGTGCGCTGGCGCAGCGCCTCGAATTCCGCGGCCAGGCGCGGGTCGCGGAGCCCACCCTGTTCGGGAAGCGCGGCTTCCAGTTCCGCCGACCGGCGTTCCTGCTCGGCGAGCGCATCATCGAGTTGGCGCATGCGCCGATCGAAGTCGCTGTCACGGGACTGTCGCGCCTGCTCGGCCCGGCGCTCCACCTCGGCCAGCGCTTCCCGGGCGCGCGCCTCCGCGCGCTGACGCATGGCTTCGAACTCGGGGTCGGCGGCCGGGGCGGGCCGGGTCGGCTCCGGGCCGAAGTCGGTGTGCAGGTGCGTGATCCGCCCCTCGGCGGTGTAGGCGATCTCGACGTGCCGGACCACCACATCCGGGCGGGCCAGCAGCCGCCGCAGCTCCGGGTACCGGGCGGCGAGCTGGGCCCGGACATCGCCGGGGGCGCTCCAGCCGACAACCACGATCCGGGGCGGTTCCCCGGCGACGACGCCGACCGTGTTGTCGATGCGGGTCGCGCCCTCCTCGGCCAGGGCTTCGCGCTCCATCGCCTGCGCGACGGCGCGGTCGAGCACCTCCAGCTCGGCTTCGACGCGGTTGAACCGGGTCGCGGCCTCGCGCAGCGCCTCGATACGCGCTGCCTGATCCGGGAATTCGGCGGTGAGCCGCCGGATCGTGTCGGCCAGCGCGACCTCGGTCAGGTCGCTCTCCCGCACCGGCAGGTCCGCCATCGCTTCCGCGCGTGCGGTGCGAGCGGCATCCAATTCTCTTACCGCCGCGGCGTTTTCGGCGGCGAGCCGGTTGGTGACGCGGCGGGCCAGATCGGCGTCCGGGCGATCGCCGGGCCCGTCCGGCTCCGAGGCGGGAGCCGGCGGACCGGCGGGCGGCTTGCGCCCGTCGTCCCCACCGGCGCCGAGCGGCTGGGTGGTGACGGAGTCCGGATCCTCGGCCTGCGGCCGGGTCGGATCGCCGGGCTCGGGTGTCCGCGCCGCTGCCCCACCGGAGCTCGGCTGCGGCGGGCCCTGCCGCGGTGCCGCGAGCGGCGGCGCGTCCGGCGGTTCCGGCGGGCGCGTCGCCTCCAGCGCGGCATTCAGCCTGGTCAGTTCCGCCTGCGCGGCCGAGTACCGCTTGGCTGCCGCCCCGAGTTCGGCCACGGCGTTGTCGTCGTTCGGTAGCTGCCGGAAACGCGAGGTGGCGTCCGCCAGAACGGCCCGCGCGGCATCGCGCTCGGTTAGGGCGGCATCCCGCTGGGTCAGCAACTCCGCGATCCGGGCCGGACGCTGCTCCTGCTCGGCCAGTTCCGCGGCGCGACGGTTCAGCTCCTCGAGCAGATCGAGATCGTCGGCCCGGTCGCGCGTCTCCCCCCGGAGCTCGGCCTGAACCTCGGCGAGTTGCGCAGGCTCGAGACGTTCCTTCTTGTCGATCTTGCCGTCGCGGTAGATCTCGTAGACCTTGGCCCACCGTTCGGCCTTCTTGTTCGCCTCCTCCGGAGTGTCGCCGGGCCGGACCGGCTCCGGCAGCTCGACACCGACGGTGCGGGTGAAATCGCGGTTGGCGCGCGGTTCCGGCGCGGGCCCGGTGTGCTCGCCGAGGACGCCGAAGCGGTCCAGGATGCCGGCGCCTTCGAGGGCGTCGGTGAGCACATCCAGATCGCCGACCAGGTCCAGCAGGTGCGCGATCGCCTTGTCGTGCACCGGGAATTCGCGGTCGGCGACGCGCGGATCCACGGCGTCGTCGCCGTAGCGGACGGAATCGAACCGGTCCAGATTGTTGATGGTGCGGTAGTACTCGGCGAGGGCGTTGATCAGATTCGTCCGCTCGCTCTCGCGCGCCGCGAGTTTGGAGATCGCCTTGTGCAGTCGCTTCGGGTCGATGGTGTCGGGATTCGGGCGGTACTTCTTCTCGTCGTTCTTGTAGTCCCGCGCGTACAGGTCGCGCGGGAAGCGGCCGCGCCGCCGCCCGACGCCGAGCGCCTCGGCCAGCCGGTCCCGGGCCGCGTCCACCACCGCGGAGTTGTCGTCGCGCAGCAGGTTCGCGTAGTCGACGAGATCCTCGACCGCCTGATGCCGGCGGGCTTTGCCGATCGACTCATCGGCCAGCGCACGCGCCACCCGCTCCGGGGTCATCTGATCCGGATGCATCCCGAGGCGGTGGGCCAGCTGGGCGCGCGCGTCCTGACGCGCGTGGTACTCATCGATGTCCCAGGCGGTGCGACCGTAGTCGATGATCGCCTCGATCTGGGCGGCGCGAATCGCGTTCTCCGCGCGCAGTTGCTGCATCCGTTCGGCGAGGGCCGCCGGGTCGCGCAGCTCGTCTTCGGAGATGCCCAGGCGGCGCGCGAGTTCCTGGCGGGCGGTTTCTACGTCGGCGCGCGACCACCCGTCCGGAACCCGGTGCGCCGGCGCCGCGCGCTCGCCGGGCGGCGTATCGAAGATCGGGCGCCACGCCCCGTCGGGGTCGCGCACGACCGTGACGTCCATGGTCCGGTTGCCGACGTCTTGCCGGATATGGCGCGTCTCGACCGGCCCGTTGTCGAGCAGCCGGATGGTCCCGTCCAGGTCCACGTGCGCGATGCGGTGCACGACATCCACGTGGCCGTCGTTGACCGCCTCCGCGAGTTCGGGATGCTCGCGCAACGCGTCGGCCAGCACGCGCTCGTGCGCGAGGCCGCTGTCGAAGACGAGCAGGCGTGGTCGCTGACCGGCCGCGCCGGGCAGGATGGCGATACCGTCCGCGCCGGGCAGCAGGAATCCGCCGTCGGTTTCCACGGAGGCGCGCAGGCCGAGATCCGCGAGGGTCCCGGACAGATCGGAGACCTCGCCGTCCACCCGCAGGAAGTTGCGCATCAGCACCTGGAAGTCCGCGAGGCCCTCCCCGTGCCTGCGGATGTGGTCGATGATCTCGGCCAGCGCGTGGCGCGGATGCGCGTTCAGCGTGTCCAGGTCCAGGCCGAGCAACTGCGCCCAGACGGCACGTTCGTCACGAATCTGGTCGCGCCGCAACGCGTTCTCGAAGTAGGTCGGGTTGCCCTCGTCCACGCCCGGCTGGTCGGTGTAAGCGTTGTCCCCCCAGTCGCGGCCGGGTTCGCCACCGTTGTTGACGCCCTGCCAGTCCAAGATCGTGGTGGGCCGGTCGTTGGCGAGGATGACCTCGCGGAGGAAGCGCGTCATCGGGTCGGCGTCGAAGAAGCTGACCTCGTCGCTGTAGGGGATGCGCCGGTTCTCCGCGTCGTAGCGCGCTGCGGCCTCGGCCAGGCCCGCGAGCGCGCCGATCCGGCGCGCATGCTGATAGCGCAGCACTTCCCGGGCTTGCCGCACGGTTTCGGGAGTCACCTCCGGACCCAGATCCGCGCCGAGTTGCCGTGCCGCGTCGATCAATTCGCCGGCCAGGTCGGTGCGCCGGTTGGCCGCGTCGGCCAGATCCCGGGCCAGTTCGCCGAATCGGCCCGTCGCGTTCGGATTCGCTTCGTGCCGTACGGGTTCCGCGATGGGCGTCTGCGGCAGCTCCGGGCGCTCCGCGTCGGCCTGGCGGCGCAGGTCCTCGAGGTCGACGCCGAGCTCGCGCCGCACCAGCTCCGGATCGGCCTCGTCCAGCCAGGGCCGGTACTCCTCGCCGTTGCGGGTGCGCGCCGGCGGATCCTCGCCCGCCTGGCCCGGAATGCGGCTGGTCAGCTTCTTCAGGAAGGGGATGAGTTCCCGGCTCTGCCACATGGTCGCACCCTCTTTGAGGATGCGTGCGGGGTTGAATTTCGTCTGCAGCACATCGCCTTCGGGCGTGCTCTTGACGACCGGCAGGTTCGCTTCGTGGGCCACGACCGACTGACCGGCGCTGTCGAGACCGGACCCGGACGGATACTTCGGATTGTGCCCCGCGAACCCGGCACGCAGCTCGGCCCACTTGCGGCGCAACCAGTTCGGCCGGTTCTCGGCGGTCGTGGCCGGTTCGGTACCCGGTAGGGCCGCGGTGCTTTCCGGCGCGGTGGGTTCCGGGCGCACGTAGGGTTCGACGCGCCAGTTCCCGGCGCCGTCGTCGACCAGGCGGACCGGAATCCGCTGGCCGTCGACCTCCACGGTGTGCGGCCGCGCCGGATTCGGCTTGCCCGAGGCGCTCGGATCCGGTGGTCCGGCGGCGGCGGGCGGCGGCTGATTCGGCGGCTTCTTCGCTCCGCCACCGGCATTCGGATCCGGCTCCTCGCTGTCCCCGAGCTGATCCGGGCGGTCCAGCCCGGTGTCGTCCGCGCGGGTGGCGCGCTCGGCCGCCTCGGTCATCAGCCGGTGGATGAGCTTCGCCGGTTCGCTGGCATTCGCGCCGTTGAGCTCCACGTCGAAAAAGGCTTCGGGCAGCGCCTCTTTCGCGTTCAGATCGCCGTCACCGTCGAAGCTGTAACCGCTGAGCTGACGCAGCCAGGTCTCGTAGCCTTCGACGGTGGCGGGTGTGTGGGTGGCCCGGTAGTGCCGCAACAGCGCGTCCTCGAGCGAGTCGTGCAGCGAGCGGCCACCGGCGTAGTCGACGGCGTGCCCGAACTCGTGCAGGAACGCGCCGTACCCGGGGCGCGCCAGAATGCTCGGATGGAAGCGGCCCTGCTGCACCCGCAGTTGCAGCCGCTCCCGGAAGTAGGCGGGATCGGTGGCGAATCGGGAGTTGAGCGTGATCGACTCGGTGTGGATCCTGCCGGTCGTGCGGTCGGTTCGCGGCTGGGCCTGGGCGAACGGGTCGCCGTCGATCGGACCGATGCCGACGCTGCGCAGGTCGACGTGCGGGTAGGCGGCCCGCTGGTCGACGACCGCGCGGGCGAAGTCCTGCACGGTGCCCGGATCCAGGTTCGGCAGATCGAAACCGAAGACCTGTAGCCCGGTGAGCTCGGCCAGCCGGTCACCGACCTGTCGCGGTGTCAGGTTCGACCACTCGTCATCGATCGGGACGCGAGTGCGATCCGGGTCGGCGGAGGGGTCGGGACGGGAGTCGGGGTCGTCGCCGAGGCGGCCGGCATCGTCGGTGGTCAGGTCGATGCGGAGTGCCGTGGCTCCGGGGTGGTCGACGCGCAGGTCAGGAGGGCCGAGGAATTCCGGCGCCTCGTCGGCGGCGCGGGCGCGGTCCACCGGCCGGACCTCGGGGGCGGAATTCTGTCGCGAACCGAACGGCAGGCGGTCGGCGAGGCGGCGCATGCGGCTCTTCGGCTCGCTGCGATCGCCCATGTCGGCCGACCCGTCCAGAAGCGTCCGGCGCATCCGGTCGAGCAGGCGCTGCTGGTCGCTGTCCGCGAGTCCCTGGAAGTGCCGGGCCAATTCGTCGGAGACCGTGTTCTCGGCGGTCGGTTCGGGCACCCGCCAGCCGCCCGCTCCGTCGGACTGCAACCAGACATTGAAGGTCTGACCGGGCAATTCCATGGGGACGAGGGAGTAGTGCTGCCGGAACCGGGAGACTTCGGCCTCGACCTCGGCTGCCGCCGCGGGATCCCGGTACTTCAGGACGTGCAGGTCGCTCTCGGCGCTGGGCAAGCCCACCTGTCTGGTCCGTAGTTTGTGCGCGACCACCGCCGGATGCGTGTCGGGCAGCGTCGAACCCTCGGGAAGCAGCCGTAATCCGGACTCCCGGGTCAGCATGCCGCGCAGGGCGGGGCGCGCCGTGTCGGGGTGGAACGCCTCGGGCCCGAGTTGACGCAGCCACTGCTCGAACCCGAGATCCGTGCGCCCGTCGGCACGGAAGCGCAGGTAATGCACGAGCAGCTGGCCTTGCGCCTCGTAGTAGTCCGGGGCGCGGAACCGCCCTTCGGCGATGTGGTGCGGTATCCAGGTGGTCGCGGGCAGCCCGTCCGGGCCGGGCCGCACCTCCAGGTAGCGGAGCTGATGACTGCCGTCCCACAGCGCGTCGGCGAACTCGGGGCGCCGCAGTGCCAGCGCCCGCAGTGCGTCCATGTGTTTGCCGGGCTCGGCCGCCACCACCAGCAGCTTCTTTTCCGGGGACACGGCGATGTCGTCGCCCAGGAAGACCGTGCCCGGGTCGTCGCGCAGCGCGTCCAACAGCCCGCGCCGCAGGAGCTCGGAATCGACTGGCGGACGCGAGGTTTCGTGGTGCGGCTGGGAGCTCTCCGCCGGTTCGTGGGCCCAGGGCCGGTAGGCGCCCTGGTTGTCGCCGCCGAGGCGAGCCACGTCGAAGACGATCTCGGCCGCGTCCAGGCCCGCCTGATCGAGATGCTTGCGGATCGCCGCGATTCCGGCGTCCTGCCCGGCCTGCTCGGGGCGCACCGCGGTTTCGGGGTTGCGGGCGAACTCGGCCTCGGCCCGGTAGAAGGCACGGTCGTAGGCGTCGACGTAGGCCGTCTCGGCGGGGCCGACCGGGACGAAGCGGCCCGCGTCGCGCAGCCGCCGAAGCGTATGGATCTCCTCCGCGTATCGGCGGCTGCGCTGCGCGGGTGTGGCGCTGGGCCGTGTCCGTGCCTCCTCGCCGCCCACCGGCGGGATCCCGTGCGCCCGATCCCATTCCGCGCCGAAATGCGCGGCGTAGTCGCGGCCGTCGACCTGCGGACCGAGGCGGGTCAGTTCCGCGCGTACCGCCCGGACCGCGGCCCGGTAGGCCGCGGCATCGCGCATGCGCTGGTCGACGGAACGGTTGCCGTCGTAGGTCTCGGTCGCGATCTTCTCGGCACGCGTGAACGCCTTCTGGTAGACCTCCGCCAGCCGGTCGCCCCGATTCAGCGGGCCACCCGGGCCGACGGGATGATCCGGTTCGTGCTTGGACCGGCGGCTCTGCTCGCCGGCCTCGGCTTGGCGCCGCCGCTCGAATTCGAACTCCCGCGCGTGCGCCTCGGCGGCGCGGTCGAGCATCCGATCGACGAAATCCGCGCGCAGCAGGGCGAACCGCTCCGGCGGCACACCGGCGGTGGCGGCTTGCTCGGCCAGGTACGCCACGCGCAGCAGCGACGCCGCGTTGGCCTCCGGGGCGCCGTGTAGCGGCAGCACAACGGATTTCGTGGCGGGATCGTAGAGGGCGTCGGCGCCGAACTTCTGCCTGCCCTCCTCGACGGCGAAGGGCACCTCCGCGCTGTAGCGGACCTGCACGCCGTGGCGGGCCAGCGTGTCGGTCGCCCAGCGGCCGAGTTCGTGCGTGCCCAGCACCTCCGTCACCTGGTCACGGACCGTGGCGGCCTGCTCGGCCATGCTCGGGCGCACGGTCTCCGGGCCGGCCGGGGCGTCCGGTGTGCGCGGCGGTAGCAGATGGCTCGGGGACTCGCCTGGTGCGAGACGCAGTGGGACGCGGGTTCGTTCGGCGTGCACCACCCCGGACTCGTCGACGCGGACGTGCACCCGTTCGGTCTGCGCGGTGCCGTCGCGCAGCACCTGGCGCACGGTGGCGTCGGCGTCGGCGGCCGCACGGGGCACCGCCGTCGCCGGATCCGAGGAGACGACCAGCACGCGCGGCGGCTGCCCCGGGATCAGCGCGACGTGATCGGTGACCCAACGGCCTTCGGCGGCAAGGACTTCGGCGTCGAGCAGATCGTGACCCACCCGGGCCGCGATCTCGGCGCGGATCCGGTCTCGCTGCGCCGTCAGTTCGGCGTGCCGGTCGGTCAGGTCGGAGACCGCGCGCAGGCGGGACCGCAGGTCCTCGACCCGGGCGATCTGCCGGTCCAGCGCCAGCTGTTCGCGCACCAGGCGCGGCACCTGCTGGGCCGCGTCCGGTCCGGCCGGGGCATAGAGGGTGTCCGGCAGTGCGTCGCCCTGGTGCGCGTCGAATGCCGCGCCGTGGCGCTCGCGCAGGCTGGCGCCCTCGCTCGGGTACACGGGCGAATCGAAGAGGTCGCCCCGCAGCAGCGCGTCGACACCCGCGTCCCGGCCGATCCGCCGCAGTTGCTCCGGTGTGCGCGCCGGGTCGCCGTCGCGTGCGTCGCTGATCGCCGCGTCGTGGGCGGCGAGGTACTGCTCGTGCAGCGCGTTGGTGTAGGCGGTATCGACGATGTCGTCGCCCCAGCGCGGCGGCTCGGGATAGCCGAGGGTGTCCGCTTCGCGGGCGAACTCCGCCTCGCGGCCCAGTGCTTCGGCTTCGACACGCAGCTGTGCCGCAACGTATTCCGCTCGATCACCACCGCGGAGGACGGCGGGATTCACCTCGGCGCGGCCGGCCAGCACCGCTTCCACAACTGTGGCCGCGCGAACGATCGCCCGCGCCTGGGCCGGTTCGCTCCGGTCCCGGCCGTCGACGACCAGCTCCATCCGGCGCGGATCGAACGCGTCCCGGGTGCCCGGGGTCTCGCCGAATTCCACGCGGACGGACGCCCGGGCCTCGCGCAGGGTGGCCAGGGCGGCCCGGCCGGTTTCGGTGTTCCGCAGGATTTCCAGGACGCGCGCGGTCGCTCGATCCGGTGGAGCGGGCTGCCACAGTCCGGGATCCTCGTCACCGAGTGCGTCCGGTTGGTCGTCGGGCAGGTCGCGCCGCTGGGCCTCCGGATCCACCTCCGGGCGCTGGAATCGCACCTGGGCACTGGTGTTCTCGCCGAGCGGGCCCTCCAGATCGCCCGGATCGACGGTGGCCTCGGTGAAGCCGTAGCGCTGCACCTGCTGGCCGATGTGGGTTTGCAGCGCCGCTTCCTCCGGCGTCAGCCCTTCCTGCAGTGCGGCGTTGAAGCTGGCCAGGTTGTCGCCGAGCGCTCCGGCGTCGAACCAGTTGCTCTCGACCACGCGGACCCGGTCGCCCAGCGCGCCCATCACCTCGGCGACCATGTGCGACCCGGACGGGGTGCCGGGCCCGACCCGCACCTCGAGGGTGAGCACACCGGAACCGTTGACGTAGGCGTACACGCCGTAGTCGCGATCACCGCCGTAGCGGTTGACGTAGGTCGAGCCGTCTTCGGAAAGGAAGCCGCTCACGGGAGTGCGGACGACGTTGTCGGGCGCGCCCGGCGTCGCGGTGCTTTCGAGCAGAGCCAGCCGGTCCAGCACCGCGTCGTGCCAGCTTTCCCGGCCGCGCGCGGCGAACTCACCGCGCACCGCCTCGATCGCGCGGCGCAGCGCGGCCAGTTCGGGGGCCGTGCGGCCGTGATCGACGGGTTCGAGGCCCCCGTCCGGCCCGGTGCGCAGGAACAACTCGGCGAACGGGCTGAGTGTGCCGGAGTCCGGGCTGCTACCGAAGTTCAAGTGGTGGCGAATGCCCGCGACCGTGCTGCCGGGCACGATCATCCAGCCGTGGTCGTCCCGGCCCGGGGTATCGGTGAGCGCGTCGAGGAGTCCGAGCCGGTCCGCGCTCGGGTCACTCATATACATCTCGTGCGCGTCGATGAACTTTCCGGCCGGCACCGTGCCCGCGGTGGGCTCGGCGTACAACACGGTGGGCGAATCACGATGCACCGGAGCGACATTCGCACCGACCAAGCCGGCGATCAGGGCGGTCAGTTCCTCGGCATCGGCCTGTCGCGCGTTGAGCATGGTGGTGCGCAGCAGCACGGTGCCGTCGTGGAAGGTCACCCGTTCCACGCGCCGCGGCTCGGTGATCGACCGGCTCTCACCGACCATCTCGACCTCGCGCACCCCGGAGGCGAGCGCGTCCGCGACCCGCTCGGGGAACGTGCGCACGCCGTGGGCGACATCCCAGGCGCGGCCGTAGCTTTCGGCGTAGGTGGTGCCGTCGTCGGTCGCCGGGTGGTCCGCCAGCACCGGGCGCAGCGCCTGCAGGCCGGCCTGGTTGGCGAGCCGATCCAGTTCCGAATTCGGCAGTGTCGGATCGGCTTCCGCGGCGTCGGCGCGGGTCGCGTCGAAAGCCTCACGGTAGACCCGCTCCAACGGTCCCTCGGGAATCCGGTGTCCCTCGGCACGCAACTGCATGGCGACCACGACCTCGAGCGCGTGCGCCCGGCCGTGCTGGGCCAGCATGCGATCGATGTATTGCTGGCGCGTGGACTGCATGCGGTCGCGGGTCGCGGCGTCCGGGTCCGCGTGCGTCAGTTCGGCGTGGATCGCGGCGTGGACCAGGGCGAGCAGATGGTCGGCGTCGGTCGCGCCCGGATCGATGACCAGGGCGTTGCGCGACGGGTCGTACCGCGCCGAGGCGCCGGACTCGTGTACGACGGTGACATCGTGGCGGGTCAGGCTGGTATTGGCCCACTCCCCCGCGGGTGTGCCGTCCAGGGTCGCGCGCAACCGTGCGACGCGTTCGGCGGTCGCACTGGCCGCCAGGTCCGTTGGCGTGGGTTCCGGTGCGGTCTCCGGGGGTGGCGGATCCGCGCCCTCTACCAAGGCAACCTCGCGTGCCAGCGCCGTCGCACGCTCCTGGGCCCGGAAGTCCGCCAGCTCACGCTGCGTGGTCAGGTCGACCAGGGTCCGCAGGTCGTGATCGAGTCTGCGCAGGTCCGCCGCCCGGGCCGGATCCACGGCGGGATCGGCGAGTTCGGGTGCGATCTCGGCCAGTCGTCGAGTGGCGCTGTCCCGCAACGACTTCGCGTCAGCCTGTGGATCCAAGCCCAGCGCTTCGGCGGCCCGGCTCAGCTCGCCCGCGCGCTGTGCGGCCCGCAGGGTCGCGGCGTGATCGGCCAGTGCTGCGGTACGGAGGCGGTCGGCTGCCTCGGGGGTGGCCGCCAGATCCGGCAGCGATGCCTCGGTGCGGGCGACGGCGTTCGCCCGATCCCAGGCCGCGCCATAGAAATCGGCGTAGTCCCGGCCCTCGCCCGAGGCGAGGTCGGTGACCAGTGGGCGGATGGCGTTCGTCGCGAAATCGGTGGCGAACTGGTGGATATCCGCCGCGGTGCGTGTGGCGCTCGGGTCCCGCTGGGCGAACGGGGCCATGGTGGCCTCGCTCACTCCACGGTCGTAGGCCCTGAGGTAGGTCTGCTCGATATCGCGTGCCTGGTCGCTGACCCGCACCTCGTAGCCGAGATCGCGAAGCTGGTTGGCCAACTCGATCATTCGGATATCGGCGGCGACTTCCTGATCGATCATCGACCGCACGAAGTCCGCGCGGTCGGTCGACCGGATCCGATCACCCGCGCTGTTGCCATCCATCAGCGCTTCCGCGTGCACGGCTTCGCGCGCGATCGCCAGCACCTGCCGGACATGATCATTTCCGCTGGTGAAGGTGACGACCGACAAATCACGTCGTCGGAACTCACCGGGTCGCCCGTCCCCGTGCCGGGATTCGAACCGCGCGTCGATCGGGCCGGCGCCCAGCCGGGCGAGTATCTCCCGCCCGAGCTCGGTCTGCCGCAGCAGGTTTCGCACCTGGTCGCCGGATGTATCGAGGGAGAGCAGGCCGGGCCTGGGCAATTCACCCGCGGATTCTTCGGCACCGGGGCGGGCCGGTGGTGTGCCGTTCGAATCGTGCCGTCCGGCGTCGGGTCTGCCGCCGGGTGGATCGTCGCTGTCGCCCAGGAAATCGGGGGTGTCCGGCTGCTCGGGCAGATCGGGGCGGGTTCGCGCGGCGGCACCGCCGTCATCGCCGGAATCCGGCTTCGGCTTGATCGCCGCGGCGCCCGGGGTGTCTTCGCCGGGATCGATGTCCGGACGGGTCGCGGTCGGATCCGATTCCGGACGGTGCCAGGAGCCGTCCCGACGGCGCGGCTGCTCGCCGGCCGAGCGGGACGCCTCGGGCTGTGGATTGTCGGGGCGCGTCTGGGCCGCGGCTGGATCGTCCGTCGCAGCTTCCGGACGCGATGCGGTCGAGCCGGTGTCCGGCTGGGTCTGGCCGGGTAGCGGGAGGTCCGGACGCGTCTCAGGGGGGTTGTCCGGAGACGTGGCTTCCGAACGCGACTGAGGCGGAGCGGTGTCCGGCTGGGTCTGGCCAGACAGCGGGAGGTCCGGACGGGTCTGAGCCGCAGCGGGGTTGTCCGGAGTCGTGACTCGCGGCTGAGGCAGAGCAGTGTCCGGCTGGGTCTGGCCGGGCAGCGGGAGGTCGGGCCGGGTCTGGGCGGCGGCGCGATCCGGTGTTGTCGCGGCTTCCGGACGCGTCGGTGCCGGGCGGGGCAGGTCGGGTTGGGTGCGGTTGGCCTGGTTGGCCAGTTGACGGGCGAGTTCGGCGTCGGCCCGGTGCAATTGGGTGATGCGCTCCTCGAGGGCATCGATGAGGGCGGCGATGCGGCGGTTTTCGTTGCGCTGGTGGACGAGCTCCTGCTCCAGCACCGGGTCGTTGCGCATGCCGTGCAGGTTGTCGATGCCGAGCAGGTCGGCGAGGTCGGCCTGGAGGTTCGCCAACTCCTGGCGCATCCGGCCGCGCTCGCGGAACTGCTCGGCGAGCGGCCCCTCGGACTTGCCCGGCTCGGCACCGTTGTTGACGCCCTCGTTGTTGACCATCGAGGTCTGGTCGCCGAGCAGATCCTTGAGGAACCGTTCGCCGGGATCCTCGGAGTACAGGCCCTTCTGGTCCAGCGGCAGCTCGGAGGCGAAGGGGACCTCCGCGTTCTCGAGGTTGAAAAGCCTTGCCACCGCTTCGAAATGGTCGACGAGTTCGGCGCGCACCGCCGCGGCGTCGCGCAGCCTCTCGACCACGCGCCGCAGTTCGCCCGGGCTGAGATCAGCCAGCGGCGCGAGCTCGGGCGCCACCTCCGCCAGGCGCTGCCGCAACTGCTCGGCCATGCGCTCGACCTGCTCGGCGGCCTGCCGCTGCTCCCGCAGTGCCTCGCGCGTCTCCGGATCGACCGCCTCGGGGCGCGTGGCCTCCACCGCAGGCTGCTGCGGCAGTTGCTGCCGCTCGGCCTCCCGCTGCCGTTGCCGTTGCGCTTCCCGCTCGGCCTCGCGCGCCGCGAGATGCGGCGGCAGTTCCTCGTCGGCGACGCCGCGCTCCCAGTAGCGATCCTCGGTGCCGTCCGGATTCAGCGGCGGCTGGAAGTCGTCGGGCGGAGCGATATGGCTCTCCCGGCCGAAGATCGCACGCCAGAACTCCATGATCCGCTTGCGCGCCTTGATCAGCTTGGCGGTCTCCAGCGCGATCCGGGCGATGTTCGGCGACGCGACACCGGGATCGCCGACCGGCGCGACCACCTTGTCCACGCCCGGAATCTGCGCGAGACCGTCGGCCGCCACCGTCTGCCCGTGGCCGTCGAGCGTGGAACCCGAAGGATGCTTCGGGATCTCGTCGTGCCTGGCCTCGCGGACAGCCTCCCACAGACGCCGCGCCCGCTCCCGCATACGCTCGCGCACGGTGCTCTTCTCCGGCTGCGCCCCCTCGGGCCGGGTCGCCGGCTGCTGTGCGGGATTGCCGTCGGGGCGCGTCTCGGAGGCAGGCCGGATGTCCGGGCGCGTCGCATCGGGCTTCGGCTGCGCGACACCATCCGGACGCGTCTCCGCACGCGTGGCATCGGGTTTCGGCTGGGCGATGCCTTCGGGGCGAGTCTCGGACGCGGGCCGTGAATCCGGGCGCGTCGCATCCGGGCGCGACTGCGCGACACCATCCGGGCGCGTCTCCGACGCGGGGCGCGGCGTCTCCGGCCGGGAAGTATCTGTTTGCGGTCGCTGCGTGCTCCCCGCAGGCTGCTTGCCGTTGGCGGCTTCGTCGATTGCGCGATGTTGCTCAGCTTGTGCCTGTGCCAGGTCCCGCTCGACCTGTGCTGCGATCTCACGCAGGCGTTCGTCGACCCGGCGGCCCAGCGCGTCGAATTCCTCGGCCGAGTCGCGCGCCAAGGGATCGGGCTCGTCGCCCTGCTCGTCGCGGCGCTCCAGCATGCGCTCGAATTCGTCTGCCTGCCTGCGGTTCTCCTCGGCTGCACGCTCGAGTCGACGCGCGGCTTCGCGCCGGATGTCGTCGATCGCGTCGTCGACGCGCCTGCCGAGATCGTCGTTGGCCTCCTGCAATTCGCGGGCGCGGGCATCGGCGCGATCCAGCGCCTCCCCCGGGTTCGGCGGGCCGTCGAGCGCCTCGTCCACCATCCGCTGGATTTCGGCGAGCCGATCCTCGATCCGCGTGCCGAGTTCCTCCAACGCCTGCCGCGACTCGGCATCGACGTCGCGCGCCCGCTCCAGCGCCTCCGACAGTTCCGGCGAATCTGCCTGCTGTGCAGCCTCTTCCGGACGTGTCGCAGGCTCGGCCTGTGACTGTGTCTCCGGTCGCGTGGCCGCATCACCCCCCGGCTGCGGGAGACCTTCCGGACGCGTTGCCGCCTCGGAATCCGGCTGCGGAAGACCCTCCGGGCGGGTTGCCGCAGCTTCGGGGGTCCTGTTGCCCTCCGGTTGTTCGGCGGGCGCCGGTTGCGGCTGCCGAGCATCCTGGGGCGGACGGAAGCCGTCCGGCGGCGTCGCGTCGGGGGCGCCCAGGCCGGGGAGCGGCGGCTGGTCGGGGGGCATGGGTGGTGCCGCGCCCTCGGTTTCGGGTAGCGGGAGGCCATCCGGTTCGGTTTCGTTCGAGTCGCGGCGGGTCGGTGGCTCCTCGGGTGGTCCGCCCTGGGTTTGTTGCAGCGGGATTCCCTCCGGGCGGGTTTCCGCGGGGTCCGGCTCCGGTTCGGGTTCCTGGATCGGTCGGCGGCGGGGTTCCGGTTGCCGCTGGCGCTGCGGGCGGGGGCCCTCGTCGCCGATGCGGGCCGGTTCCTCGTCGCGGGTGCGGTCGCCGAAGAGGACCGGGGTGTCGGCGCCCGCCGGATGCCGGGGCTTGCCGGCGGCGTCGAAAATGATCGCGTAGGTGTTCTTGACCTCGCGCGGCAAGGTCGGCGGGAAGCCCTCGACGCGTTCGGAGCCGGGATCGCGCACCACGATGCCGCCGTTTTCGTGCACCAGCACGTAGGCGTGCGCGCCGACGCCGTATTCGTCTACCGGGCCGTGGTATTCGTCGACCACCAGCGCGGAGGAGCCCTCCGGCATGCCGAGCAGCAGCTGAGCGATTTCATCGTGATCGACGGCTCGGCGCAGCTGGCCGCCCGCTGCCGCCTGCAGTTCGGCGGCGGTCATTCCGCTCATGTCGAGCGGGCCGTCCGGCGGGCGGATCGCGGTGCTGCCGGTCAGATTCTTGATCAGCCGCAACGCCAGCTCGGCACAGCGACCGCGATTGCGCTCCGGGATAGTGTCCGGGCCGTCGGCGGGCGGCTGATCGCCGTCCGGACGCGCGCCCGCGCGCTCCGGCACGCTCGTCTCCGGCCGCCCGGCGCGTGGACGCTGCTGCGGCCCACCGGGTTCCCCGGGTGGCGGAGGCACGGCCAGCAGCCCCTCCGGTGCCGGCTCCGCGCCATCTCGCCGCGCGCGCGGACCGTCGGCCTCGGCCGTCCGCGTCGGCCCCGGGTCCGGGGCCCAAGGCCGATGCGGCGCCTGCGGATCCCGCGCCGCCCGACTGGGAGTGCGATCCGCATCGGTGCGCGCCGCGGGCTCCGCAGTGTCACGCCGCGCCCCGCCTTCATCGGGCCGCGCATCCGAGTCCGCACCGTTCCGCGGCACACCACTCTCGGGCCGCGCAACCGGATCAACGCCGTTGCGCTGCACACCACCCTCAGGCTGCGCCACCGGATCGACATCGTTCCGGCGCGCCCCGCCCTCATCGGCCCGCGCCGCTGGGTCGACCCCATGACGCTGTGCATCCGGTTGACCGGCATCGGGCCGATCGCGTTGCATGAACGAGCTTTCCGGGTCCGCCGTACGGAGCGGTGCGGGATCTTCTCCACGCAGGGGTGTGGGTCGTGAATCAGGTTGGTCGCGGTGCGCCGAGGGGTCGCGGTCCGGTGTACCGGCTTCGGGCCGAACCTGGCTGGAATCAGCGGCATTTGGATCATCGGGGCGCGTGGCCGGGGACGCTACGCGCGGCTCCGATGCGCGGAGGTCGGGTTCGTCAGCCTTGCGCTGATGCGCGGCCGGATCGGCCGCTGGCTCTGCGCCATTGCGGTCAGGCTGTGGCGCGGGATCGCGATCGCTCGCCGCCGCCTCCGGCCTTGCCGTCTCGTCACCGGCCAGCGAGGTACGGAGGTTCGACTCGTCGGCGACACCTTCCGCACGAGGGGGCGCCACGTCGGCGGCCCGATCGGCACGCGGCCCGCCCTCGCCGTCGGGTTGCCATGGGCGAGTGCCTGATTCGCTTGCCCGAGCGCGATCGTCCGCGTCACGCTGAGGCGTCGAATCAACCGGCTTTCCGTCCGTTTCCGTATCCGGGCGAACTTGATCCGCGCTCGGAATATCAGGCCGGGAGCGAGCGTCACCGGCCAGCGGCGCGTCCGTACGCGGACGCGCGTCACCCGCGAGCGGCGCGGCGCTGCGCGGCACAGCACGGGTGTCCGGTCGGGAATCGCCGCCGGTACGGGATTCGGCCGGCGCATTCGCTGGGCCGTGCTGCGCCGCACCGGCGGACGAATCTTGCTGCGGACCAGCCGTATTGGTCTCGGCCACAGCCTCACTAGAAGTCCGCACCCCGTTACCCGAGTCGAGCGCGGCATCGGCGCGCGGTGCGGCATCGGCGCCCAGCGGACGAGCCGGCGAAGACTCACCGGCGACCGGCGTGCGCTGCTCCGGACTGGAATCGCCCACCGGATCCGACTGCTGCGGCGTCGTCTCGGCGCGCTGGTTCGTTCCGGCGTTGGCCGCCGGATCCGACTGTTCCGCAGGGGCTTCCGCCTGCGGCGCGGGTGCGGTCTCCGGTTCGGTGACGCCGGTCTCCACCGGTGGCGCCTCGGCCGCGGCAGGCCGCGTCGCGGGTCCGCTATCGGCGGGCGCGTCACTCGTGTCGGTGCCATGGGACGGTTCCGCGGCGGGCCGCCCCTGCTCCGCTCCGGGATCGGCGTCCACGGTGCCGCCGGACTCCGGGCGCGACTGAGTTCCGTTGTCGCCCTCCGGATGTGCCGCGGTGTCGGCACCTTCGCGCGGCTGAGTACCGTCGCCACCCTCCGGTGGCGCCTGAGCAGCGTTGTCGCCTTCCGGCCGCGCCTGAGCGCCATTGTCGCCTTCCGGCCGCGACGTGTCCCCCGGCTCCTGCGCCCCCTCCGGCGGAGCTGAAACATCGGCCGTCGGGTCGCTCTCCCCCGTGGTCGGCCGAGCATTCTCCGGCGCGGTCGAATCCTGCGTACCGGCCTCCGGAGACACCGGAGTCTGCCCCGTATCGGTCGGCGCGGCCCCGGCCCGCCCGGTGTCCGGCGCGGAATCGCCGACCTGCGCGGGATTCCCGGTACGGCTGGGCTCGGCCGCACCCGTCCGCACTCCGGCACGCTCACCGCCACCGGTGTTTCCGCTGCCCGGCGCCCGATTGCTCGACGAACTGTCGCCTGCCGCAGGCGCATTGGACGAACTGGCGGGCCCGCCGTACCCGTTCGTCGGCGCGTTTACCGGCCCGGTGTTGTTCGGCCCCTGGTACCCGATCCGCGGCCCGGCGGGCTGATACCACTCCGGATGCTGCCGCTGCCAGCGCATGTCGGCGGCGGTGCGGCTCACCCCGGAGAGGGCGCCGTTGGACGCGCCCGCGCTGAGCATCCGCCAGTCGAACTGCTCGGTGGCGTTCTTCTTCGTCTGGTCCCACGCCTTGCCCCAGTCCCAGGAGCCGTCGTCCTGGTGCGCGGCCTGCACCATCTGATATCCGAGGCTGCCACCGAAACCCGCTACGCCACCGACCAATCCGGCGGTGGAGCCGGTGATCGCGGCGTTCACCTTCGGGTTGAACCATGGTGTCTGCCCGGCGCCCCGGGGCTTGTTCAGGAACTTGCCGATCTTGTCGCCGATCGGGCTGGCGACGCCAGCGCCCACCGCGGAGCTCACCGCGGTCATCTTCACCTGGTCCCAGTCGATCTTCTTCCGGTGACCGGCGTCCACCTGGTAGGCCTGGATGCCCAGATCCTGGCCGGTGCCGATGACGGTGTCGATGGCGACGTGCCGGATCAGGAAGTTGGCCAGCTTCTTGGTGATCAGCTTCCCGGCCAGCTGCACGATCTTGTTCATCACCCGCTGTGCGAGCATCCGGATGGCCACGCGGGTGAAGCCCATGGCGATCGCGGTCTCCGCGGGTGCGGTCGGCGGGAAGATCCAGAAGATGGCGATCTCGGCGGCCAGCAGCGCCAGCGAGGTGATCACCATGAGCTTGGCGTATTCCAGCTCCATGCCGAGGCCGTCGGCGCTCTCGGCGATGGTCTCGAAATCCTTGGCCAGTTTCTCCAGCGATTGTTCGCCGTCGCGATAGAGCTGGAGGTCGGCGACCATCTGCTGCCGCGCTTCACCCTCCGGATACGCGGAGTTGACCGCGGCGATGGCGTCGTCGATGTCGTCGAGGACCTTGCGCAGGTCGGACGCCGCGGCACGCCAGTCGTCGGCCATGCCCCAGACGCCGTCCTCGTCGCCCTCGGGGTACTCCGACCCGGCTACCGCTTCCAGCAGCCACATCAGGGCGCCGGGAACCTCAACTCCCATCGGTGGCTACCGGCTCACCAACTGCTGTCGGTGAAGCCCGAGCCCCGTTCGGGCGTGAAGGTTTCCACGTCGCTGAATTCCATCACCGGCTCCTCCGCGTCGACCGCGAGCGGCACCATGGTGACCGGTGGCGCGACCGGCGCCTGCGGCTTGACGTCGGCGAACCCCTCGAGCAGATCGCTCAGTTTGGGCAGGCGCGCCTGCCGCTCCTGCACCGGCGCCATCAGCTCCATGCCCAGCTTGGTCACCTCGGTGACCGCCTGCTGGGCCGCCTCGGTGACCGCCTTGGCGAGCTCGTTGAGGCTGGCGTCCTCGGCGTGCGGGCCGAATTTGGTGTCGACCACGGTGCCGTTGGCGTTCACGGTGACGGTCGCCAGTTTGCGCACGCTCGCGCTGGCGGTGAGCCGCGCCCGCGCCTGCTGGATCTCGGCGATGGCCTTGAACTGCTCCTGCACTTCCCCCAGAACGTGCTCGAGGTCGGCCTTGGCGTACTCGTTGGTCATTTCCAGGTCAGACCGTCGCGGTTGGCCTGGTCCTGCTTCTTCATGGTGTCCGCGGTCCGGACCTGGCCGGTCGTGAAGTTGACGAAGCTGGTGGAGGCGTTGGTGATGTTGGTGGTGGCGTTCTGACGAGAGGTCTCGTAGTTGCCGTAGAACTGGGTACCGAATTTGTCCTGGCCCCACGGTTCACCGCGCGCGCCCAGTTTGCGGTCGAGTTCGCGCAGGACGCCGTCGAGGCGGTCGTGGACGTGGCTGGTCTTGGTCTGTGCGGCCTTGCGCAATAGGTCCGGATCATTTTCGACGGTCATCGAATTCGCTCCTGGTGTGCTCCTGCGGCCCGCGACCGCGCCCTTCACTCCGATACTGCGAATCCGACGATGACACCGCCGATCAACTCACCAGTGGACTTAACGTGAACTGAAGGTGTTGCGGCAGTGACACACAGCGTTCGGGCTATCGTCCGGGATATGGACGATCCCAACCAGCTACCTTCGGGCGAAGAGCTGAAATCCCTGCGCGCCAAGTCTTTCGGCGCGACCGCCGCCACCTACGCCGAGCACCGCCCGGATTACCCGGCGGCCGGAATCCGGTGGGCCCTCGGCGATGCCGAGCGGCCGACGGTCCTGGACCTCGGCGCGGGCACCGGCAAACTGACCGAGGGACTCGTGGCCGCCGGCGCATCGGTGATCGCCGTCGAGCCCGACGCGGAGATGCGCGCCGAATTCATCCACAGGCATCCCGAGATTCCGATCCATCCCGGTGCGGCGGAGTCGATTCCGCTGGCCGACGGCGCGGTGGATGTCGTCGTCGCCGGTCAGGCGTTCCACTGGTTCGATACCGAGCGGGCCTACCCCGAGATCGCCCGGGTACTGCGGCCCGGCGGCGTGTTCGCCGCGCTCTGGAACGAGGACGACACCGACGTCGCGTGGGTCGCGGGCCTGCAGCGCGTGGCGCGCGACGCCTCACCGATGCCGGGCGGCGTGCGGAACATCGAAACGATCCACAGCGGTCCACAGTTCACCGCCCTCGAACTCGAGCGGTTCCCGCACACCCATCGCCGCACCGCCGAATCGCTGACCACCACGATCGGGACACATTCCCACACCCTGGTCGTCACGCCCGAGCAGCGCGCCCGGGCGCTCGCCGCGATCGTCGAATATCTGCGCGCGACCCCGGAGACCGCCGCGGGCGAATTCGACTTCCCGATCCGGACCACGGTGATCCGGGCCCGGTTGCGCGGATGACATGATCAGCGCATGCGAGTACTGGTGCAGCGGGTGACCTCGGCCCGGGTGACCGTGGACGGCGAGACGGTCGGCGAGATCCGCCCGAACCCGCAGGGGCTGGTCGCCCTCGTCGGCGTCACGCACACCGATACCGTGGCGACCGCGCAGGCGCTGGCGGACAAGCTGTGGCGGCTGCGCATCCTGAACGAGGAGCGTTCCGCCGCCGACGTGGACGCGCCGATCCTGGTGGTCAGCCAGTTCACCCTCTACGCCAACACCGCCAAGGGCCGGCGGCCGTCCTGGAACGCCGCGGCGCCGGGCCCGGTCGCCGAGCCCCTGGTGGACGCCTTCACCCAGGCATTGTCCGCGCTCGGGGCGACCACCGCGACCGGGAAGTTCGGCGCGCACATGCACATCGATCTCAGCAACGACGGCCCCGTCACGGTGCTCCTGGAAGCCTGACCGGGCGACAGGATAGCTCTGAAATTGCTGGCACGCTGCGCGATCCGGCCGAGCAGTACTCCGGATTACCCGATCACCTCTGCGTTGTCCTGGGCGTAGACCCCCGATTTATGGCAGACTCGGCCGCACACGAATGCGGCCGATCGCCGACCGTATGTCGAAGGTGATGCGGGAGTTGGGTTCGCGATGACGTTGAGTTCCATCGATCCGGGCACGGCCGGCGATGTCGGAACGCTCGAGCGCCGGGTAGCCGCCGATCGCAGCGCGGCGCGCGACCGGACGGCGGAGTCCGAACTGCGCTTGTCCGCCTCGCTCGTCGAGCTAGCCAAAGCGATGCTCGCGACCAAGAACGACAAGAACGCCCGTCGCGATCGCACGCTCGAGGCGCTCTCCCCGTCCCAGGAAGCGGTCGGCCTGCGGCTGCACTGGTTCGCCAACGGCAATGTCTCCGCGCGCTCGGCCGGCGAGTTACAGGAGGCGCTGCGGGTATTCGAGCAGGTCACCCGCGCGACCAACCGCCGCGAACTGGCCACCAGCACCATCAAGAGCGCGTGCGCGGTCTATCTACAAGCCGCGCAGACGGATTCGTATGTCGCCGGCATGTGCGCCGACTGCCTCGGCAAGTGCGGCGTCTGGCTGGGCCGGCTGGACCAGGAGGCCGCCGTCGGCGCCACCGAGGCCGCCGCCCGCATCAGAAGCGAACTGGCGTCGTCCAATCCGGAGCTCGCGGGCAAGTACCTGCAGAGCCTGAGCACCCTGCTGCGCACCCTCATGGTCGGCCGCTCCCGCAAGCAGGCGCTGTCGATGTATCGCGAACGCTACGCCGCGTTCACCTCCACTGGCATGTCGATCCGCCTGCGCGCCTGCGGTATTCGCGATCTGGATCTCACGCCGAAGTCCTACAACGCCCTGCTGGAACTGGAATGCCGCACCCTGGAGCAGGCCGGGCGGCTCACCCAGCAGCAGATCCTGCGCAAGACCTCCGGCGATCTGTCGACCGTCGAGGAGATCAACTGGCGGCTGGCACTGGTCGGCCTGCGGCCGATGGCTCCCGGCGAGGATCCGGATCCGCCCTCGGCCCCGGTCGAGATCGGCCCGACCTTCGGCGCGCTGGCTGTGCGCTGCCCCGATCGGGACGCCATCGCACAGCTGCGCGAGGCGATCGTCGCGGCGTACGCGGCCGACGAGGTCCAGCTCGTGGACAGCGGCACGTACCTCAATGCCGACGAAAAAGACTGGCGGATGGGCGATCCCGAGTTCACCACCGCCCAGACACTGGGCGACGACGTGGTGCTGATCGAGATGTCCTACGGCGGCTGGGTCACGGTCATGAGCATGAACTGGGAGCTCACCCCGGTCGGCAAGAACCCGCTCGCCCTGGCGCTCTCGCGGAAGTGGGCGGTGATCGCCGTGACGGCGACCTCGAACGCCTCCTACGAGCTGTGCCGCTACGAACACGGCGAGCCGACGCAGTACGCCGCCCTCGGCCTGCCCGCCGGCCCGGCCTCGGCACTCGACAAGCCGCTGGCCCCACTGGATTTCGGCGTCCTCGCCGCTTACGGGGCCAACGGCGCGACGGAGACCAAGCTCCGCTCGGCCTTCGGCAACACGCACTCCTTCGCCAATCTGACCTACCTCCCCTCGGGCGGCATCCGGCAGGTGCGCAAGACCATGCCCCTGATCGATCACGATCACGTGCTGTTCTTCCGCAAGCCGGCACCCGCGTCATAAGCGATTGGGCGGTCGGTCAATTCGGGCGATTGGGACCGGAGGCGGCGGGTATATCGGCTCCTGACCACAGGAGGTATCCCATGTTCGCCATTGCCGCTGCCGTCGCATTCGGGCTCGCGCTGCTGCTCGATATCGTCGACGAAACCCTCGGCACCATTTCCGAGGGCACCATCATCACCCTCGGCTTCCTACTCGTCGCCCTGCACCTCGCGGGCTTCGGCACCGGGGCCCGCACCGGCGGCCGCCGTTCCTGGCGTCGGCGCGGCTAGCAAACCCGAACCGCGCAGCGCTTCAGCCGGATTCGAGTAGTTCCCTACTCACGCGACCACCCCCGCCCCGGACATACGGTCGGTGCAACGTCAAAGTTCACCGACCGAGTCCAGGAGGTAGCGAAACCCACTGCACGACCCGAGAACTCAGGTCAGGCGCAGAGGGCGCGGGTGTAAGGAACGACGTCACCGATCCAGCGTCGCAGCTGGGTATCGTCGGCGGTTTCCGGCCAGTACACGAAGGTGTCGAAGCCGGTTTCGACGGCGAGATCGGCCAGGATGCGGGCCCAGCCCGCGGCGTCGGTGCGAATCGGTTCCTCGCCGCGCAACGTGACCGGACCGGGCGCTTCGGTGATGTGCCCCACCAGCTGCGCCATACGGGCAACGTCGCCCGGATCGCGCCCGGCATCGACGGCCGCCGCGGAGATGAGGTGTTGCGCCGCTTCCCATTTCTCGTAGGGCAGATAGTGCGGGATCGGCGCGGCCCACCCGTCGGCGATCCGTCCGGTCAGAGCGTTGGCCTTGGGCCCGACACTGCCGAACCAGATCCCGACCGAATGTGCGGGAGCCGGACCGGACTGCACACCGTGCACAGCGTAGTAGTCGCCAGGAACCTCAGCCTTGGCGCCGGGTTGCCACATCGACCGGATCACCGCGGTCGCTTCCTCGAGCGCTTGCAGCGCTTCGGGATTCGACCGTGCCGGTCCGCCCATCGCCGTGATCGCGGGCCAGAACGCGCCCGCGCCCAGCGCCAGTTCGAATCTGCCGTTACTGAGCAGATCCAGTGTGGCGGACTGCTTTCCGAGCATCGCGGCCCCGCGCATCGGCAGGCTGGCCACATCGGGGAAGACCGTCAGCCCCGAGGTCTCCGCCAGGATCGTAGCCGATGACGGCGAAGGTGTCGGCCAGCGGCCCGGAATACGGGTGATCCTGGATCCCGAGTAGTTCCAGGCCCTCTCGGTCGGCGAACCGGGCCAGTTCCCGAATCCGCAGTAGTTCCTCCGCCACCGGCGCCAGCTGAATCCCGAAACGAAGCTCCATCCCCGAAATCATGGCAGGCGAGCCGGTTCCCCGGGTAATTGCCCGACGTAATCACCGGTTCGACAGCCAGTCGGCGAGGTCCGCGATCAGCGCCGGGTCGACGTGCTGGGCCCGCAGATAGTCCGCGGGCAGCGAGGGACCGGCGCCGGGGAAGAACATGTGGTCGTCGGCCTCGTAGACGCGGATGGTCACCTCCGGCCGCGCGGCCAGCACGTGCTGCCAGCCGGACAGGTCGTCGGCGATCGTCACCTGGTAGTCGCGACCGCCCTGGGCAATGAACATCGGCTTGTCCAGCGCCGCCGCCGTGGCGACCGGATCGTAGGAGCGCAGGTCCAGCCAGTAGGAGCCGGGCGCGCCGAACGGCAACTCGCTCGACGGGGTGGCCGGCGAGAGATCCGGGCTGTCCACGGCTCTTGCCTGGGCGATGATCGTCTCCTCGGCGGGCAAGGTCGCGGCGGTGGCCGGGTCGACCTCGGCCAGGTGCCGCAGTACCCGCAGCATGGCCCACTGCATCGGCGCGGTGTCGCCGGCGAGGATCGCGATTCCGGCCACGCCCGGAGCGGCCTCCGCGACCCGCGGCGCCAGCTTGCCGCCCATGCTGTGGCCGACGACGAAGATCCGGTTCGGGTCCACACTCGGTATCGCGCCGAGCATTTCGATCGCCGCGAGGGCGTGTGGCAGGTACTCCTGCACCACGGTCGGATCGCTCGCCCAGAACCGGTCGGCGTGCACCAGGGTGACCTTGTCGAAGCGCAGCACCGCGAGGCCCCGGGTGGCCAGGCCCCAGGCCAGGTCCTTCAGGGACTTGTTCGGGCCGGCCGTCCCGTCGCGATCGAACGCGCCCCCACCGGCGAGCAGCACGACCGCGGGGTGCGGCCCCGGCCCATGCGGCACGCTCACCGTGCCCGGCACCGCGAAATCGTCCGTGCCGAGCGTGACCGAGCGTTCTTCGAAGGCCGCGGGATCCACGTCCGCAGCGGGCTGCCAATCGAGCGTCTGCATCAACATCCTCCAGCTATTCTCAACTTTGAGAAAGGTATCAGAGATGAGAACATTGGGGAATGGACACAGTGGAGTTGCTCGCCCACCCGGTGCGGTTACGCATCGTGCACGCCCTCTCCGGCGGGCAGGCTCGCACCACCGGCCAGCTCTGCGCCCGGCTACCCGACGTCTCGAAGGCCACGGTGTATCGCCACGTCGAAATACTCGGTGCCGCAGGCATCTTGGAGGTCGCGGAGGAACAGCGGGTACGGGGCGCGGTGGAGCGCACCTACCGGTTGCGCCGGGAGCAGGCGGTGATCGATGCCGACCGCGCGGCGGCGGCCACCGCCGCGGAACACCGGCGCGTCTTCGCGGCCGCCGCGGCCACCCTGCTGGCCGAATTCAACGCCTACCTGGACACCGAAAACGCCGATCCCGCAGCCGATCTCGTCGGCTATCGGCAGCACGCCCTGTGGCTGTCCCCCGACGAGGTGGTCGCCCTGATCGAGGACCTGCGCGCCGCGATCCTGCCGCGGCTGGCCCACCCGCCCACCGCAGACCGCGCGCCGTATCTGTTGAGCCCCATCCTCTTTCCGACCGTCGAGCCCTGAAACGCGAACGCGAGCATGAAGACCGGCTGCGCGGGGGTGCGTGCCTCTCACCACCGATTGCGCCGCCTCCTTCGCCACCTTCCGCGAAACTTTGCTGCGGCTATCAGAGGCTCAGGTGCAGGCGAAGGGCTTTGTCCACCTCGGCCACCTGCGCCGTGGAGAGCCGGCCCAGCGTTCGCCCCACCCGCTCGACCGACAGCGAGCGAACCTGCTCGGCCTGAGCCTTCGATGTCACCTTCAAACCCGCCACGTCTTCCAACAGCACCTGAAACGGAAAGACGTTTTCGACATTGCTGGTTACCGGCACAATGGTGATGACACCGCGACCGAGCTGCGTGGCCCGCCGGTTGGCGCCCTCGTTGCTGACCACGACGGCGGGCCTGGTCTTACTCACCTCGTTCCCGCGCACCGGGTCGAGATCGACCAGGATCAGATCGCCCCGCCGCATCAAGCCACGCCATCATCGGTGGCAGCAGCCCAGACGGCCTCCTCGCCGGAGGACTCCCACTCGTCCCAGGCCTGCTCATAGGCATCTTCGAGCGCGCGACTACGCAACAGCTCGATCGCCTTGTGCACAGCCGCTGAGCGGCCCGGCAACCCAGAGCGGCAAACCTCGGCATCGAGCGCGGCCACGTCCTCCTCCGACAAGCTCACACTCAATTTCATACCAACGATGCTACCAGAGTAGGAACACTTGGAGCACTAGTTGTCGGCCCGTTGAAACGCGAACGCACCTCCGCCCCCGAACGGGGACGAAGGTGCGGAAAGGCAAGCGGGAGAGGACTACTCCGGGCGCAGCGTCAGAATGCGCGGGCCGTCCTCGGTGACGGCGACGGTGTGTTCCCAGTGCGCGGAGCGCGATCCGTCGAGAGTCACGACCGTCCAGTCGTCCTCGAGCACCTTGGACTGGGTGGTGCCCAGGGTCAGCATCGGCTCGATCGCGAGCACCGAACCCACCACGAGCTTCGGGCCCTTGCCGGGCGCGCCCTCGTTGGCCAGGAACGGATCCATGTGCATCTCGCGGCCGATGGCGTGCCCGCCGTAGCCGTCGACGATGCCGTAGGACCGGCCGTGCAGTTCCTCGGCCGCGCGGGTGCCCAGCTCGATGGCGTGCGAGATGTCGGTGAGCCGGTTGCCCGGCACCATCGCCTCGATCCCCGCCTCCATCGACAGCTTGGTGGCCTCGCTCAACAGCCGATCCGCCTCGATGATGGCGCCGACCCCGAAGGTCCACGCCGAATCACCGTGCCAGCCATCGAGAATCGCGCCGCAATCGATCGACACCAGATCGCCCTCGGCCAGCACATCGGCGGCGTTCGGAATCCCGTGCACGATGCGATCGTTCACCGACGAGCAGATCGAGCCCGGGAAACCGTGGTAGCCCTTGAAGGAGGGCACCGCACCCGCGTCCCGGATGACCTGCTCGGCGACCTCGTCCAACTCCAGCGTCGACACCCCGGGCTTGGCGGCCTCGCGCACGGCGACCAGGGCGCGACCGACGATCGCGCCCGCCGCCGCCATGGCGTCGAGTTCACCGGCGCTGCGGAACGGCACCACCTTCTTGGACTTGCGGCCGAAGACCATCAGGTCAGTGCCCCAGGGCCCGAAGCGCGCGGGCGTTCACATCGTCGACCTCACCGACACCGTCGACGGACACGACCAGGCCGTCGTAGTGGGTCAGCAGCGGTTCGGTCTCCTCGCGGTACACGCGGAGCCGATTGCGGATGACGCCCTCGTTGTCGTCGCCACGGCCACGGGCCAGCATGCGCTCGACCACGGTGTCCTCGGCCACGACGAAGCACAGCACCGCGTCCAGCTTGCTGTTCATGTCGCCGAGGATCTTCTCCAGCGCGTCGGCCTGATCGACCGTGCGCGGGTAGCCGTCGAGAATGAAGCCGTTGGCGGCGTCGGGCTCGTTCACCCGGGCCTCGACCATGCGGTTGGTGACATCGCTGGGCACCAGGTCACCGGCGTCCATGTACTTCTGCGCTTCGCGGCCCAGCGGGGTCTGCTGGGAGATGTTGGCGCGGAACAGGTCCCCGGTGGAGATGTGCGGGACGCCCAGCTTGTCCGACAGGAGATCGGCCTGGGTGCCCTTGCCGGCACCCGGCGGACCGAGCAGTACAACTCTCACTTGAGGAACCCTTCGTAATTTCGATTCATCAGCTGGGACTCGATCTGCTTCACGGTGTCCAAGCCGACGCTCACCATGATCAGCACCGCGGTGCCGCCGAACGGGAGATTCTGCATGCCACCGGAGTTGCCGATATCCAGGAACAGGTTGGGGAGAACGGCGACGAGGCCGAGGTAGAGCGAGCCGGGGAGGGTGATCCGGCTCAACACGTAATTGAGATAGTCGGCGGTCGGCCGACCGGGACGATACCCGGGAATGAAGCCACCGAACTTCTTCATCTCGTCGGCGCGTTCCTCCGGATTGAAGGTGATCGCCACGTAGAAGTAGGTGAAGAAGACGATGAGACCGAAGTAGATGGCGATGTAGACCGGGTTGCCCGGATTCACCAGGTACTTCTGGATGATGTCCTGCCACCAGCTCGGGTCCGGGTTGTTCTGCGACGACGTCAGCTGCGCCACCAGGTTCGGCAGATACAGCAGCGAGGACGCGAAGATCACCGGGATGACGCCGGCCTGGTTCACCTTCAACGGCAGGTAGGTCGAGGAACCGCCGTACATCTTGCGGCCGACCACGCGCTTGGCGTACTGCACCGGAATCCGGCGCTGCGCCTGCTCGACGTAGATGACGACCGCGATGATGGCCAGCGCCGCCACACAGACCAGGCCGAAGACCAGACCGCCGCGGCTGTCCAGGATGTTCTTGCCCTCGGACGGGATGCGGGCCGCGATGCCGGCGAAGATCAGCAGCGACATGCCGTTGCCGACGCCGCGCTCGGTGATCTGCTCGCCGAACCACATGACCATGGCGGCGCCCGCGGTCATGACCAGCACGATGATGACCATGCCGAAGATCGAGGTGTCGGCCAGGATGTCCTGCTGGCAGCCCTGCAGCAGCTGGCCGCGCGCGGCGAGCGCGACGAGACCGGTGGCCTGCAGAATCGCCAGGGCGATCGAGAGATAGCGCGTGTACTGCGTCATCTTGGTCTGGCCGGATTGGCCTTCCTTGCGCAGTTCCTCGAACCGCGGGATGACGACCGTCAGCAGCTGGATGATGATGCTCGCGGTGATGTAGGGCATGATGCCGATCGCGAAGATCGACAACTGCAGCAGCGCACCACCGGAGAAGAGGTTGATCAGCTGGTAGATGCCGGCGGAATCACCACCGGAGACCAGGTCGATACATTCCTGCACCGCCTGGTAATCCACACCGGGGGACGGCAGCGCGGCACCGAGACGGTACAGCGCGATCAACCCCAGCGTGAAGAGAATCTTCCGCCGTAAGTCCGGAGTCCGGAAGGCCGATACGAAGGCGGAAAGCACAGATCCTCCTGGCGAACGACATGGTCATGCCATGGCTTCGACACCATGACGGGCTTGGCAGGCAATAGATTGAACTCTAACAGTGGCACCGGATGAGTACTTCACTCATCCGGTGCCACATGCTAATTGCAGAGTACCGTCAGCCCAGTTCGGTGACAGTGCCACCGGCCGCGGTGATCTTCTCCTTGGCGGAGCCGGTCACCTTGTCGGCGGTCACCTGGACCGCGACGCCGATCTCACCGTCGCCCAGGACCTTCACCAGCTGGTTCTTGCGAACCGCGCCGGCGGCCACGAGCTCGGCCTTGCCGACCTCGCCGCCCTTCGGGAACAGCTTGGCGATGGCCGAGACGTTCACGACCTGGTATTCGACACGGTTCCGGTTGGTGAAGCCCTTGAGCTTGGGCAGCCGCATGTGCAGCGGCATCTGCCCACCCTCGAAGGCGGCCGGAACGTTCTTGCGCGCCTTGGTGCCCTTGGTACCACGGCCCGCGGTCTTGCCCTTGGAGCCTTCACCGCGACCCACACGGGTCTTCTCGGTCTTGGCACCGGGGGCCGGACGCAGGTGGTGCAACTTGATTGCGGACATGCTTAGACCTCCTCAACAGTAACGAGGTGGCGCACGACGTTGATCAGCCCGCGGTTCTGAGGGTTGTCCTCACGCACCACCGTCTGGCGGATCTTGCGCAGGCCGAGCGTGCGAAGGCTCTCCCGCTGGTTCGCCTTGGCGCCGATCGACGACTTGATCTGAGTCACCTTGAGATCAGCCATTTACTTGCCTCCCGCAGCCAGTGCACGCGCACGCAGCATGCCCGCAGGGGCAACGTCCTCGAGCGGCAGGCCACGGCGGGCCGCGACCTCTTCCGGACGCTGCAGCATCTTGAGCGCCGCAACCGTCGCGTGCACGACGTTGATGGCGTTGTCGCTACCGAGCGACTTCGCCAGGACATCATGAATACCGGCGCACTCCAGCACGGCACGGCACGCGCCACCGGCGATGACACCGGTACCCGGCGAAGCCGGACGCAGCATGACGACACCGGCCGCGGCCTCACCCTGAACCGGGTGGACGACCGTGGAGCCGATCATCGGGACGCGGAAGAAGTTCTTGCGAGCCTCTTCGACGCCCTTCTGGATGGCCGCGGGAACTTCCTTGGCCTTGCCGTAGCCGACGCCGACCAGGCCGTTGCCGTCACCGACGATCACGAGGGCGGTGAAGCTGAAGCGACGACCACCCTTCACGACCTTGGAGACGCGGTTGATCGCTACGACGCGCTCGAGCTGGTTCTTCTCGGCCGCGTTGTCCCGGCGGTTGTCGCCGCCGCCACGACGGTCGCGGCCACCGCCACGGTTGTCGCGGTTGTCGCCGCCACCGGCGGCACCATTCTGTCCGGCGGGTCCGTTGCCGCCGTCACGCCTCTGACGTCCCGGCATCAGACGTTCCCTTCGTTCTTGTTTGCAGTCATCAGAACTTCAACCCCGCTTCACGAGCGGCATCGGCCAGCGCCGCGATACGGCCGTGGTAGTCGTGACCACCACGGTCGAACACGACGGCCTCGACACCGGCGGCCTTGGCACGGGCGGCGAGCAGCTCGCCGACCTTCTTGCTCTTGGCCGACTTGTCGCCGTCGACGGCGCGCACGTCGGCTTCGATGGTCGAGGCGTAGGCAAGGGTCTTGCCGACGCTGTCGTCCACGAGCTGAGCGTGCAGGTGCCGCGAGGAGCGGTTGACCACCAGGCGCGGACGCTCGGTGGTGCCTGCGACCTTCTTGCGCAGACGGAAGTGACGGCGGGTCTTCGACAGCCGACGCGCGGTCGAGGCGTCCTTGCCGCGCGGCTTGCGCTTGGCAATCTGGTTTTCGGTTTGCGCCATGATCACTTACCCGTCTTTCCGACCTTGCGGCGAACGACCTCGCCGGCGTAGCGGATGCCCTTGCCCTTGTACGGGTCGGGCTTACGCAGTCCGTGAATCACAGCGGAGATCTGGCCGACCTTCTGCTTGTCGATACCGGACACGGAGAACTTGGTGGGCGATTCCACCGCGAAGGTGATGCCTTCCGGAGCCTCGATCGGCACCGGGTGGCTGTAGCCGAGAGCGAACTCGAGGTTCGAGCCCTTGGCGGCGACACGGTAACCGACACCGAAGATTTCCATCTTCTTCTCGTAGCCCTTGGTGACGCCTTCGATCATGTTGGCGACCAGGGTACGGGTCAGGCCGTGCAGCGAGCGGTTCTGCCGCTGGTCGTCCGGGCGAACGACCTCGAGCTGGCCGTCCTCACCCTTGGAGATGACGATCGGCTCGGCGACCACGTGGGTCAGGGTGCCCTTGGGACCCTTGACCGCGACGTTCTGGCCGTCGATGGTCACCTCGACGCCGGCAGGAATTGCGATGGGCTTCTTACCAATACGCGACATTAGTCCTACCTCCCTTACCAGACGTAGGCGAGGACTTCGCCGCCCACGCCCTGCTGCTTGGCCTGACGGTCGGTGAGCAGGCCGGTCGACGTGGAGATGATCGCCACGCCGAGGCCGCCCAGGACCTTGGGCAGGTTGGTGGACTTCGCGTACACACGCAGACCCGGCTTCGAGACGCGACGCACACCCTGCAGGGAGCGCTCACGGCTCGGGCCGTACTTGAGGTCGACGATCAGGGTCTTGCCGACCTGCGCGTCCTCGGTCCGGTAGTCGGCGATGTAACCCTCGCGCTTCAAGATCTCGGCGATGTTCGCCTTGAGCTTCGAGTGCGGAGCCTTCACCTGATCGTGGTACGCCGAGTTGGCGTTGCGCAGACGCGTCAAGAAGTCTGCGATCGGATCAGTCATGGTCATGAGTTAGACCTTGACACCTTTCTCGCTACGGTTCCCATGCAGCACCGGCACCTTTTCACCAGGACAAATGTCCCGGCCGGAGCCGATAGTGGGCCTACAGCAATTCGGATGTTCCAGCCGACTATTGCCGACCGGATGAGTTCTCTTACGAGTTCTCGGTACCTGAGCGGGCCCGCGGGATCTGAGGCGACCACCTGCGGACATAGATGTGCCCAGGCAACCGCTCTAGTGTAGGCAACCGCTCTGCCCAGGCCAAATCGGGGTCGCACCGCGCTCACCTCGGTGATCTGGGCCACTGCGCCGACCCGCGTCCGGCTGCGCCCACCGGGCAGCACCCGGCACCGGTGAATTCCCGCGGTCGGCGGCGTCTGAGAAGTAGGCGTCCAACACTCCCCCGAAGGTCCCGAAAGGTGCCTTCAACTGCGATTCTTGTATACGTATACATCTACGTATAAGGTTTGGGATGCCGCCGAACGATGAGGAGAAACCGATGGACCGCCTACTGCGCAGATCGCTGACCAGCGCCGGTCCGTTCGCTTCGTTTCTGCGCTTCGCCGGGATCGGCGGCGGACTCGGCCTGATTTCCAGCGCCGCCGTCGCCGCCCTCGCCCTGGTCGTTCCGTTCGCGCTGGCCAACGCGGTCATCACGGTCGGTTCGACGCTGCTCGGCACGCGGTTGCACGCGCGCTTCACCTTCGGGGCCGCCGGGCCCACGGACTGGCGGCGGCACCTGCAGGCCGCCGGCACCGCGGCGGCCGCCTACGCACTGACCAGCGCCGCGATGTTGCTGCTGCCGATGCTGTGCCAGCACCCGGGCATCTGGGTGGAGCAGGTCGTCTATCTGGGCGCCTCGGGGCTGGCCGGGGTGCTGCGGTTCGCGGCGCTGCACGTCCTGGTGTTCGGCACGGGCGCACGCCGGATCACACTGCCGACACTGCCCGCCTCGACCTTCACCCTGCCCAGCGCCGCCGCGGCGTGACCGGACGCGCGTGGGCGCGGACTCCGAAGAGTCCGCGCCCACGGTGGTCGCTACGACGATCAGCGGCAGCTCGGATTGGGGTGCGGCTGCGTGCTGCCCCACGGGCCGCACATCAGGAGCTTGAGCAGCCCCAGCGGGAAGTCGATGGCCGCGGACCCGGTGCCGCCCCATCCACCCTCGGCGACCGGGGCGACCGGGGCCTGCGGTGCCGCGACCGCCGGGGCGGCACCGGTGAACATGATCGCGCCGGCGGCGATAGCGACGGCGAATTTGGTTGCGAGACGGTTCATTTCGATCCTCCAAGAGTTGGTGTTCCCACCGGAAGATCGGCGAACAGAAGCGTTCGTTACTAACTTTCTCGGCCCGGCTGCGAACTTTGCCCGATCTGGAGGTTGCCGGAAAAGTGCCGGAAGCAGATCAGGGACCCGAGCCGGATGGCTCGGGTCCCTGATCGTCGTCTCTAGCTGTGCGCGCTCACGAGGAGCGCAGGCTCACCAGGAGCTCTTGTGCACGCCCGGGAGCTCGCCCTTGTGGGCCATCTCGCGCAGGCAGACACGGCACAGGCCGAACTTGCGGTACACCGCGTGCGGGCGACCGCACTTCTGGCAGCGCGTGTAGGCGCGGACCGCGAACTTCGGCTTGGCGTTGGCCTTGTTGACCAGTGCTTTCTTAGCCATGTGCTCAGTTCTCCTTGAACGGGAAGCCGAGGTGCTTGAGCAGCGCGCGGCCTTCTTCGTTGTTGGTCGCGGTGGTGACCACGGTGATGTCCATACCGCGCGGGCGGTCGATGGAATCCACGTCGATCTCGTGGAACATCGACTGCTCGCTCAGGCCGAACGTGTAGTTGCCGTTGCCGTCGAACTGCTTCGGCGACAGACCGCGGAAGTCGCGGATACGGGGCAGCGCGATGGAGACCAGGCGATCCAGGAACTCCCACATGCGATCGCCACGCAGGGTGACCTTCGCACCGATGGGCATGCCCTCACGCAGCTTGAACTGCGCGATCGACTTGGTCGCCTTGCGGATCTCCGGCTTCTGGCCGGTGATCAGCTCCAGGTCCTTGACGGCGCCGTTGATCAGCTTCGCGTCGCGAGCGGCGTCACCGACACCCATGTTCACGACGACCTTGACCACGCCCGGGATCTGCATCACGTTGGCGTAGTCGAACTCGCTGTTCAGCGCGTCCTTGATTTCGGCGCGGTAGCGCGCCTTCAGCCGAGGCTGGTTTTCAGTGGAGGTCATGTCAGATGTCCTTCCCGTTCTTACGGGAGATCCGGACCCGCTTGCCGCTCTCCTCGTCGGTGCGGTAACCGACGCGAGTGGGGTTGCCGTCCGAATCCACGACCATCACGTTGGAGACCTGGATCGGGGCTTCCTGGGTCACGATGCCGCCCGAGGAGGCGCCGCGCTGGTTGGCGGAGTTGGCAACGTGCTTCTTGATACGGTTCACGCCCTCGACGAGGACCTTGCCGGTCGCGGGGTAGGCCTGAATGACCTTGCCCTTCGCGCCCTTGTCCTTGCCCGAGATGACGAGAACGGTGTCACCCTTGTGCACCTTCATGTCAGAGCACCTCCGGAGCCAGCGAGACGATCTTCATGAACTTCTTCTCACGCAGCTCGCGGCCGACCGGGCCGAAGATACGAGTGCCGCGCGGATCGTTGTCCGGCTTGATGAGAACGGCGGCGTTCTCGTCGAACTTGATGTACGAGCCATCCGGGCGACGGCGCTCCTTGACGGTGCGCACGATGACGGCCTTGACGACCTCACCCTTCTTGACGTTGCCGCCGGGGACAGCGTCTTTAACGGTGGCGACGATGATGTCGCCGATACCGGCATAGCGGCGCGACGAGCCACCGAGCACGCGGATGCAAAGGATTTCCTTCGCTCCCGTGTTGTCGGCGACGCGCAAGCGCGACTCCTGCTGAATCACTTCAGCCTCCTTGACCTGGACGTATAAGCCGCGCCGGATTGCCGACCCGACGGGCATGGTCATGTGCCACTCGAACGCGCGCCTGCCAGCGGTTTCATCGGTCCGAGCAAGCAAACTCGGGCCCAACTACTGGGGGTTCGCGGCCGAATCGCGGGCATAGCTCCCGCAGGCAACCGGTCTAGTGTACGAGAACGCCCAGGTCGACCCAAATCGGGGTCGGCCTGGGCGCTGCGGACCTACGCCTCGGCGCGGATCGGCTCCAGATTCCAGGGGCCGTTGCCCTCCAGCTTGAGCACCTTGGTGTGATGCTGATCGACGGTGCTGCGATGCGCGACGCTGACGATCATGGTCTCCGGCAACTCGGTGCGGATCAGCTTGTACAGCGAGTATTCCAGGCCCTCGTCCACCGCCGAGGTCGCCTCGTCCATGAACACGACCTTCGGCTTGATCAGCAGGATGCGGCCGAACGCCAGGCGCTGCTGCTCGCCCGGGGAGAGGATCTTGGCCCAGTCGGCTTCCTCGTCGAGGCGGTCGACGAGGTGGGCCAGGTGGACCTTGGACAGGACCTCGCGCAGCTGGTCGTCGCTGATTTCGTCCGGTTTACCCGGATATTCGGCGGCGGCACGCAGGTCACCGAGTGGCAGGTAGGGGATCTGCGACAGGAACAGAGTCTCGTCGCCCGGGGGACGACTGATTTCACCGTCGGTGTACGGCCACATTTGCGCCAGTGCCCGCAGCAACGTGGTCTTCCCGCTCCCCGAGGCACCCTTGACTACCAGCGCCTCGCCGGGGCTCAACTGAAGCGTCAGATCGTCGATGAGCACTTCGCCATCCGGTTTGCGCACGTCGACCTTGTCCAACCGGACAGAATTGTCCAAGTCTGCGACTGCGATCTTGGGCAGATCGCGGGATTCGTCGCTGGCGATCAAGAGACCGTCCAGACGCATCAGGGATGCACGATAGCCCGCGAAGTCGTCGTAGGACTCGCGGAAGAACGACAGGGAACTCTGGATCTCGCTGAACGCCGCGGCTGTCTGATTCATCCCACCGAGAGTGATCGCTCCGCTGAAGAAGCGCGGCGCTTGGATGAGGTAGGGGAAGAGGTAGGCAGACTGGCTGACCACGAAGTTCCAGCCGGCGAATTTCAGATATCGGAAGACATAGGTCCACTGCACCCGGATCACCTCGGCGAAGCGCGCGATGAGGCTGTCCCGTTCGACGTCTTCACCACGATAGAACGCCACGCTCTCGGCCGAGTCACGCACGCGAACCAGCGCGTACCGGAAGTTGGCGGTCGTGCGTTCGAGCAGGAAGTTGATCCGGATCAGCGGGCGGCCGATCCAGAACGCGATCACCGTCGTCACCAAAACGTAGGTCATGACGATGACCAAGGCGGCACGCGGAATCGTCACACCCAGGATCGTCATCGGGCCGGAGAGGTCCCACAGAATCTTGGTGAACGACACCACCGAAACGACAGCTTCCACCGCGCCGAGCGACAGCGTGCGTGACTGCGTGGCGAAGGTGGTGATATCGGCCTGCACACGCTGATCGGGATTGTCGATCGTGTTGTCGATGAACCGGGAGCGGTAGAACGCGCGGCCACGCAGCCAGTCAGCGGTGACGTGCTCGGTCAGCCACACCCGCCAGCGAATGTCGAAAGCCAGCTTGGCGTATAGATACACCAGCTCTTTGACCATCCAGATGGTGATCAGGAGGATGAACAGCTTGGCCGAGTTCCAGAAAGCCGTCTTGGCCTCCTCGACCCCTGCGGCGTCCTGGGCCTTGAGTGCCGAACCGCCCACCTGGAACGAGGTGAACATGTCGTTGCCCCAGTAACTGAGCAGCACGCTCAGCCGGACCGTCAGCAGTGCCAGAAACAACAGGGCCCCGATGAACAGCCAAGTACGCCAGGCGCCCGGACCACGGAAGTAGTCGCCGCTGACCGACCAGAACTGCCGACCCCACTTGGTGAAGGTGAGCAGTAGTGCCGCGATCACCACAAATGCCACTGCGGTGATCGAGAACGCGATCGCGAGCCATTTCAGGCTCTCGAACCACTCGTTCCCCCAGTCCCTTGACGTCTCCACGCAGTCTTCCCATCCCTGAACAGCCGAAAGTCGGCGCAGTCTAACCCGATTCGGCCGGGGTCGCCGCGCTTACCCGCACCGCGATTCCTGGGCGGGCGCGCCGCCCCGGCAAGCTTCCGGCCACACCCGGGCCAGCTCGACCAGATCGCGGAGGTCGCTGGCACGGTCGGCGGGGGTGGTTGCGTGGGAGACCCGGGTGCCGGCCGGGGACGCTCCTCCGGCCCGGGCCCGGACCGCGCCGGCGATCCGATCGGCGTAGGCACGCACACCGGTCTCCGGGTCGGCGGGGGCGTAGGGCTCCAGCAGGACCAGCGCGTCGCGGATCTCGATCGTCATCCGATAGAGGCGGAGTTCCGGGTCGGGGTGGCGGGCGACGCCCGGGGTCAGGACCACCTCGGGGACGGCGGCGGTCAGGTCGGCCCAGAGGGGGTGCAGGCGGCGGCAGTCGCGGCCGGAGCGGTCCCAGCCGGTGCGGATCTGCAAGGCGCGCACGAGGGGGATCGCGAGGACGGCGGTGAGCGCGGCCAGGGTGAGGAAGGACGAATCGACCCAGGCGTCGGAGATCTGGCCGGGGTGCTGGTCCTCGACCACCCCGGCGAAATCCAGTACGCCGAGTACGCTGAGCGCCCCGATGGGCGCGGCGACGGTGGTGTAGGTGCACACCGCGCACAGCAGGCCGTAGGCGAGGCGCTGACGCGGCGTGCGGGCGCCGGAGCGCACCTCGCGGAACGCCACCTTCGCCACCAGGAATCCGGCGACCCCGAGCACCAAATTGGTGACGGCCCAGAGGGTTCCGGCAATCCGCGCACTTTGATCATCGGATCCGGCGACCAGCCCGAGCACGGTGACGGCCGAGACGGCGAGCGCGACCGCGTCGTACCTGCGCTGCCGCGTCCAGACCCCGCCCGGATCGGCCCCGGCGAGCAACGTCGCCAATCCGAAGATGTTGGACACGCCCAGAACCGCCACGGCCAGATACAGCTGCTCCCCCAGATCCGGCGCCCCGGCACCGGCGACCAACCCCCACAGCAGCATTCCGCCGAGGTTCCAGCTGAAGGACCGGTTCAGCAGCCGATCCGAGGCAAGTTCGTTGACCAGCCACCAGCGCCCCGCCACCACCACGCCCAGGAAGAGCGTGATCGCTATGGACATCGGGGTGGGCATGTTAGCTCCCTACAAAATAGGTTAGCCTTGGCTGACTTAGTGTGAAAGAAGGGTTCGGCGATGAGGTCTGTTCGAGCGTCTCACGGATGGGCGCGGGCGGCGATGGCCGCCTTGGCGGGTGCGCTGGTGTTCGCGGTGGCCGCGTGCGGTTCCGGTGACGACGACGCGGCGTCGGGCGAGCCGATCACCATCGCCCACGTCAAGGGTGAGACCACCATCACAGGCACCCCGAAACGGGTTGTCGCGCTGGGCAACCAGTGGCTGGATACGGCGCTGGCCCTCGGCGTCACCCCGGTCGGCTACATCGACAACGTCGCGGTCATGGCCAAGGGCGCACCGCCGTGGCAGCCGAAGATCGACGAATCCGCGAAGTCGCTCAACACGACCGGCAATGTCGCCGAGCAGATCGCCGCGCTGGAACCCGACCTGATCCTGGCGGACTCCTTCATCGCCGATCAGAAGAACTACGACGAGTTCTCCAAGATCGCCCCGACGCTGCCGGGCCTGAGCAAGGAGATCGTCACGCCCTGGCAGGATCTGGTGACCACGCTGGGCAAGGTGCTGCGCAAGCCCGACGCCGCCGCGAAGGTCATCGCCGGCGTCGACGACAAGGTGGCCGCGCTCACCTCGGCCAGTCCCGGCCTGAAGGGCAAGACCTTCGCCAGCACCTTCCTGTTCAACGCCACCCAGCTGATGGTGCTGACCGACGCGAACGACGGTTCCGGCAAGCTGTTCGCCCAGCTCGGCCTCGGCATTCCGAAGAACCTCAGCGACCTGCCCGCCAATCAGGGCCGGGTGGCGCTGTCCCCCGAGCGCGTCGACGAACTGACCGCCGATCTGCTGCTGGCCGGCCACTCCCCCGGCATGGACGAGAAGTACCGGCAGCTGCCGGGTTACGCGGAGCTGCCGGCGGTCAAGAAGAACGCCGTGCTGTTCATGAATCTCGCCGACATCACCGCGGTGAATCAGCCGACCGCCCTGTCGATTCCGTACGCGCTGGACAAGCTGGCGCCGGCACTGGCCAACGCCGCGAAGTAGGAGATCCGCCGATGTCCGCCCTGGTCTACCCCGATCAGACCCGGTTCGCCCTGCGCGCCGGCGTCACCTGCGTCACCGTTCCCACCGGGGCGGTGCTGCTGAATCCCCCGCACAACGAGAAGCTGACCGGGCTGGGCGCGGACCAGGTGCAGGCGCTGAAGTCGCTGAACCAGGGCCCGGCCATCCTCTCGGACATGGCGGCCGGAGAAGGCGTGAGCGAGCTGCTGGACCGCCTGACCGACGGTGGCTGGCTCTCGGTGACGGTGCGCGACGGCGGCCGCGACCTCTACACCATCCGGCCGTTCGCGCAGCCGCCCGCGCGGCCCGCGAGCGTGCCGACCTGGTCCGCCACCCTGTCGAAATTCGCGGTGGTGCACCGGGATTCGGAAGGTTTCGTACTGGAGCACCCGCTGGCCTGGTGCGACCTGCGCATCCACGACCCGCGACTGCTGGCCCTGCTGGACGGCACCGGCGCGGCCGATATCGACCTGCCCTACGGCATCAAGAACCAGCTCACCGAGGATCTGCTCTGGTGCGGCTTCTTCGTGGCCGATCCCGAAACCGAGGAGCAGGAGTTCACCAGCCGCAGCTGGAGCGCTCCGGACCTGTGGTTCCATCGCCGCAGCACCCTGGGCCCGCGCACCATCACCTGGGAGCACTTCGGGCCGACCAAGTGGGCCAAGGACTCCTTCCCGCAGCCATCCGCCCGTAAGGCCGCGTACCCGGGCGAGCCGGTAGCGCTGCCGGTTCCGGATCTGACGGCGCTGCGCGCGCAGGACCCGACCCTCACCTCGGTCATCGAAGACCGCTACTCCTGCCGGGCTTTCGACGACACCGCGCCGATCACCCGCGCGGAGCTGAGCGAATTGCTCTACCGCACCGCGCGCACCCGCGAGGTGCAGCCGGTCGGGCCCGGCGAGGAATTGCTCTCGCGGCCTTACCCTTCCGGCGGCGGCGTCTACGAGCTCGAGGTCTACCCGATCGTGCGCCGGGCCGACGGCCTCGCCGCGGGCATGTACCACTACGACTCGTTCGATCACCTCCTGCGTCCCGTCGCCGACATCGACTCGCCCGCGGTGCAGCGCCTGCTCAAGTCCACCTCGGCGACCCTGGTCGACGGTGCGCAACCCCAGGTGGTGCTGGTCCTCGCGGCCCGCTCCGGCCGGGTGATGTGGACCTATGAGCAGGTCTCCTACGCCTCGATGCTCAAACACGTCGGCGTGCTCATGCAGACCCTCTACCTCGCGGGGACCGCGATGGAACTGGGCGTCTGCGCACAGGGTTTCAGCGACACCGCGGCATTCGTCAGCGCGGCCGGGGTCGACGAGCTGGAGGAGTGCAACGTGGGCAGCGTCATCGTCGGGCGGCCGGCGCCCCGGGACTGAGCGGGCGCCAGACCCGGGCCAGTTCCAGCAGCTGCTCCAGTTCGGTCGCCAGGTCGGAGGGTCGCCGCTCCGGCTCGTTCTCCCGGGATGTCGGGAGTTGCGCGACGCCTCGGGCTTTGGCTCGCATGGCCTGGTTGATCTGCTGGGCATAGTCGGCCGGCCCCGACCGCTCGGAGTCGGGAATGAACCACTGCAGGTGGGTGAGTGCGTCACGGATCTCGACGACCATGCGGTACAGCTGATGTCCGGAATCCTCGGGACGCTCCACCCGGGTATGCAAGACGACGCCGGGGACCGAGGCGGTCAAGTCTCGCCACAGTGGACGCAACCGGCGAATTCTCCTGCTGTCCCGGTCCCATCCGTAGTGCGTCACCAGCACCCGGATCACCGGGACCGCGACCAGCCCGATGAGCGCGATGAAGCCGAGGCAGGCCGGAGCGGTCCACACCGGGGCGGGATTGCTGAGCGGAACGCCGTGCACGAGATCGAGACCGGTGAGAACCGCTGTCTGCATCCAGACCGCGGCAGCAACCAGCAGGGCCGAGAACGCCGCTTGCTCACGCCGCGAGGCGCTTCCGGAACGGAGTTCGCGCCAGCAGGCCCGGACCGTCAGCAGACCGGCTATGGCGATCGGCACATTGAAGATGGCGCCCACCACGCCCGACTGCCAGAAAAACCCGGGCGCGCTCGGATCATCGGGGCGGCCGAGGCACAACACCGCCACCACTGCTACCACCGCGCCGCGGTGATAAAGGCGCTGCCGGCGGCGCACGGCTTCGGTGTCCCTGCCCGCGAAGAGTTCGGCCATGCCGAGGACAGAGGTGTTGGCGAACACCCCGAGCGCCAAGAAGAGACGGTAGGTCGGCTCGGCGAACTCGGTGCGGGAACCGCACTCTTCGATCAGCGTGGCGACGATCAGCCAGCTGAGCGTTTGGTTGATCAGCCGGTCGATATAGAGGTCATAGACATAGAGCCAGCGCAGCGCCAAGATACCGCCGCCTAAAGCCAGCACCGGCAAGGAAATCCACAGCGAAACCTGCGCCGTCATCGCACCGTCCTCGTGGCTCCCGGAAACAGCAGAAACCCCGCGACGCGCAACACCGCGCTCACCCGCGGCACCCTGCGCCGACCGTCTTCGCGGCGGCAGGTCGGGTACTCACCAGGTCGAATCTATAGCGGGTCGGTCCCCCGGCCAAGTTCCCCCGGAAGCCGGCCCTGAGCTTTGCACCGACCGCCACAATCCGCTCCGGGCGGCTGGGCTACGTGAGCCTCTGTATCGGCTCAACCGGCCCCGCGCCCAGTGCGCCGAGTCGCTCGGCGAAGGATGGCGGGGTGCGGCGGCGGAAGTACGGGGTGTGGAGAGACTGGGCCAACTCCAGTAGTTGATCCAGTTCCGCCCCTATGTCGGTCGCGCGGGGTATCAGATCATCGCGGCGTAGCCGGGTCAGCGCATCCCTGATCTCGACTGTCATCCGGTAGAGCCGCAACTCGGGGGCCACCGCGGTGCGCCGGTCCGCCGACAACACCACCTCGGGAACCGCGGCGGTCAAATCACGCCAGAGCGGGCGCAGAGTGCGAACGGCACGTCCAGTCCGATCCCATCCGGTCCGGGCGAGCACCGCGTTGACGAGGGGGATCGCAATCAGCAGGGTGAGAATCACCATGGCGACGAACCCCAGCCCGGACCAGAGCGGCCCGGCCAGCTGCAACCTGCCGCGGGCCAGCGCTCGCGTCAGCACGACGACGGAGGACGCCATCCAGTACACGGCGATGAACAGCACGCCGGCATAAACCAGACGCTCCGCGAAACTTTTTGGAGCACCACGTAATTCGCGCACACATGCCGACGCTATTCGGATGCTGGTCAGCAGCAACGACACTGTAGCGCCATGCCAGAACACGGCCACCGTGTCGATCGCGAACGCCCGATCCAGCGACGGCGCACCCGCGATCATGACAACCGCGACGAGCGCGCCGACCTTGTCGTAGATCGGCTGACGGCGTGCCGCCTCGGCCTCGTCGCCGGTCTGCAGCAGCACCGCGAACCCGTGGAGCCGCGCGTAGGTCATGAATCCGCATCCGAGGTACAACCGAGTCGCCAGGTCGGGCAGGCCGAGCGCGCTCGCCGCCATGAACAGCAGGATTCCTACCATCTGCCAGACCATGGCGGCGTTGATCTGGCGTTCGAACCGTCTGGCGCGCACGAGGAAACACCGGCCGATCGTCACCACGGTAATCAATGTGGCAGCGATCAGTACGACGGGTAGCGCCACCGAGTTCATCGCGCCTTCCCGGATTCGCGTGCTGCCGGGTCGAAGCCGAATCGCAAATTCATCGGCTCGAATCTATCGCGCCCCGACACCGGGCGGCTATCGCTGGTATTCGACGGTTGCGCCCCTACCCTTTGACGCCGAGGAAGACGCGCTGATCCAGCAGGGACAGCGGATGTTCCGCTTCCGGGAGGGTCAGGGCCGAGGTGAAACCGGTGCGGGTGAGCTCGGCCTGCCATTCCGCTTCGGTGAGGAAGATGCGGTCGGTGCCGGCGCGGACGTCGGTCAGGCCGGCGTGCGGTGCGCCGTCCTGGGGTGACATGAGCAGATGCACCGAGGTCAGCATCTCGCAGTGCGCGTGGCAGGCCTCGATGATCACCACCGCGCCGCCGGGGTTCAGCAGATCGTGCAGTTGCCGCAGCGTGACGCCGATGTCGTGCGCGTTGTGCAGGACGTTGGCGGCGATCACGATGTCGTAGCGCGGTGCGGTGGCCAGGTCCGCGTTCATATCCATGAGCCCGTAGCGCACCCACGGGTAGTCGGCGAAGCGCCGGCGCGCGGCGTCGAGGAAGAACGTGGAGACGTCGGTGAAGTGGTAATCGACCGGGAGACCGGCCACCGCGGCGGTGACATTGTCGGTGGTACCGCCGATACCCGCGCCGAGTTCGAGGATGCGGACCGGCGACCGGTCGTCGCGCAGCCGCTCCACGGTATCGGCGACAACCTGTCCGGCTGCCAGATTCAGGTAGCGGCTGATCAGATTTTCCCGATAGGCCGCCTCGGCGGTCAGCATGTCACCGTTCGGAAACAGCAGTTCCTGCAGCAGCATCCGGTCCTGCACCAGCTCGTCCAGATGCTGGTCCGATGCGGTGAGGAACTCGGCCGACGCCGGCGCGTAGCCGAGGTCGGCGCACACCTGGAACAGGTCCGTGCGCTCCGGCGTGGGTGTCGTCCCCAGACCGCGGTATCCCTGCTCGGCCGAATGGTCCAGGTAGCCGTGGGCAGTGAGCGCCTGGAGCCACTGCCGTAGCAACCACCGGTGCCGCGGCGCGAACTCGAGGCGAGTCGCGATCGCCTCGGCAGTCCGGAATTCGGTGCCCGAGAGCGCGGGCGCCAGCGTCGCCAGCATGGCCCGCAGGCCGAACAGATCCATATCGGCTCGTGCGGAACGGAATCGGTCGAGGTCCAGATCATCCGGCATCGCGCGCTCGGCCGCTACCCGGGCGCGCTCCACAGGATCGGTGGCCACCAGGGGGGCGATCGGCTCCAAGTCGCGCGGCCGTGCGGCCACCACGGCGACCGGCGCCGCACCGACGGTGTCGGCAGCCGCACCGATCAACCGGACCAAGTCGTTCGCGCTGGCACCACCGATCAGGTCCGCGACGGGGAGTTCACACCCGAATTCGCTGAGCACCCGGCGCCGCAATTCCAGTGCCTGCAGGGAATCCAGGCCGAGCGCCACCAACGATTTGGCGTGGTCGAGGGTTTCGGGATCCGGCAAGCCGATGATCTCCGCCAGCAGGTGGGTGATTCTCTGCTGCACCGGAATTCCGCTCACCGGCGTGGTCACCGGCGCGGCGGCGGCACGCACCGGCGGGGCGGCGGCGGTCCGCAGTTCCGACAGCAGCGGCTCGTAGCCGAAGGCGCCGAGCACCGCCCGGCCGCGGTCCCAATCGAAGGACGCCACAATGGCATTGCCGCGCAATCCGCCGAGTCCGAGCGCGATCGCCTCGGACGAGCTCATCGGCAGGTAGCCCACCTCGGTGAGTCTGGCGAGATCCGAAGCCCCGCCGCGACTCTGGTGTACCGCCCACTGCCCCCACTGCACCGACACACACGGTAGCCCGGCGTCGCGGTAGCGCTGTGCGAGAGCGTCCAGCATGCGATTGGCCGCCGAATACACGGTGGTGCCGCGACCCGCGAGCGTCGCCGCCAGCGAGGAGCAGACCACTACCTGGCAGTCCTCGGTTCTGGCGATCTGCGCCAGAATGTTCTCCAGGCCGGTGATCTTGCCGCGCAGGGCGTCCCACACGGCTTGCGGGGTGATGTCCTCGAACGCGGTGTCGCCGATAGCCGAATTATCCACCGCCGCATGGATTATCAGCTGGGCAGGGGTATCCCGCAATCGTGTGGCGAGCCGAGTCACGGCCGCCGAGTCGGCTATATCGCAGGAGAAGACCTGGATGTCGGTCGAACCCGAATCGCGAAGGGCGCGTAGCCGATCCGCGACGACGCCGCTCTCTCCCGAGCGGTTCACCAGCGTGACCCGCCGTGCGCCCCGGTGCACGGCGTCCGCGCAGAATTCCAGGCCGAGATTCCCTGTGCCTCCGGTAATCAGCACGTGGTCCGCGGAAACCGGGCCGTCGAGTTCGGCCGGATCGCCGGTCACGAGGCGCTTGGCGTACAGATTTCCCTCGCGCAGCGCCAATTCCGGCTCCGCGGCGGTGTGCAGCGCCGCGACGAGGGCGGGCACGGATTCCGGGCCCGCCTGTCCCGGTGCCAAGTCGAGGTGGCGGAACGCGACGCCCGGGTATCCGGTGCCGACGGAACGGAAGCCCGCCGCCGCACCGGCGGACGCGGGATCCGGCGCTTTGTCGTCGTCCAGTACGGCCGCGCTGCCGACGGTGATCAGCCAGTACTCGGTGACGCGTGCACCGGGCTCGCGCCACCAGGCCCGAGTGCCGAAGAACTCGGCAACGGCGGCAACGGCTTCGGCGCCGTCGGACTCGGGCAGCAGCACCACGAGGACCTCGACGTCGGTGGCACCGTCCGCCGGTACCGCGACCAGCCCTTGGTCGGCCGCGTGGGCATACAGTGCCGCGGCGAGTTCGCCCGCGCCGCCGGTCGGATCGATGACGCCGATCGCGCGCGGCGGTGTCATCGAGCGCCGGACCAACCGGGTCCACCGTTCGAGGATCAGCTGCGCGGGCGCATCGCTCGGCGCCTGCGTCGGTGCGGCCGCCGGTGCGGCGGCGACGGCGGTCGTCGTCGTACGGCCGGAATAGTCGTGGGCCAGCCACAACACGGTCTTGTGCATCGGTGTGTTCGGAAAGTCGGACAGCGGCAGGCGGGGCGGAGTGGCGGGCTCGACGAGCAGCCGCTGCCATGGATAGTCGAGATGCTCGACCGCGAGCGCCGCCAGACTCCGGGTGAACTCACCGAGATCGGCGGCGTCACGAGTGCCCGATCCCAGCACCGACGTGGTGCGATCCGGGGCGAATTCGGCGAGGTTCTCGGTCACCGCGAGTTGCAGCGTCGGATGTTCGGCCAGTTCGACGAAGGTATCGGCCCCGCGCGAAACGGCTGCGGCAACGGCGCGGTCGAACCGGACCGTGTTGCGCAGGTTCCAGAACCAGTAGTCGTCCAGCGCCAGGTCGGTACCGACAGCGTCGCCGAGAGTGCCTCCGAAGCAGGCGATTTCAGTGTCGAGGAAATGCGTGTTGGACAGTCGGCTGCGCGCGGCGTCGCGGATCACCTCGCGGAATTCGTTGAGCAGCCCGGTGTGCGCCGGGTAGCGCACCCGGATCACCCGCGCGAACCTGCCGCGTTCGGTGAGCGCCGCCACCAGGTTGCCGACGGTCTCCCGATCGCCGGACAGACCGACCATCCGGGGCGAATTCACCACCGAGACCTCGGCCCATCCGGATCGACGGGCCAGCAGCAGTTCGCATTCGTCCCGGTCGGCCGCGGCCACCGCCATCGCGTAGGAGTCCGAGGAGATCTTGTCCACGGCCGCGGCCCGCGTGCCGACCACGACGACGGCGTCGGCCAGCGTCATCGCGCCGGCAAGGTAGGCGGCGGCGATCTCGCCCTGACTGTGTCCGACGACCGTGCGCGGTTCGATCCCGAAGTGCCGCCACATCGCCGCGAGCGCGACCATCTGGGTGAACAGCGCCGGTTGCACCACTTCCGCGCGGTCGTCGGCCTCGGCCTCGGGGTCGAGCAGATACGGCAGCGGCGAGGCGCCGAACTGCTCGCTGAAGAGCTCGGCGCAGCGATCCGCCGCCGTCCGATAGGCCGGGACCCGGTCGTAGAAGAGCCGGCCCATGCCGGGCCGCTGACTGCCCTGACCGGGCAGGACGAAGGCGAGATGGCGCCCGGCCGCCGATACGCCCGTGCGGATCACGAGCGGGTGCGGCTCGTCCGCGGCCACCGCACGCAGCGCGGCGATCAGCTCGTCTCGGCCGGTGACCATGGCGAGGGCGCGGTGCCGGCGCGCGACCCGTGTGCGGAACAGCATCTCGGCGACGCGGTCCGGGGTGACCCGGGCACGCGGCCGGAGATAGTCGAGGACGGCCGCGGCGTCGGCACGCAGCAGTTCGGGGGTTTCCGCCGACAGCAGGACCGGGGTCGAGCCATCGGGCAGCTGGTAGCTAGAAATCGTCGTTCTCCTCAGGAACGGGCATCGCGATGATCGCGTGCGCGTTGGATCCCCCCGCGCCGAATGACGAGACGGCGCCGTAGCGGTAGCCGTTCGTGGGCTCCCAGTGCTGCGCCGTGGTGGCCAGGCGCAGGCTGGACCGATCCCAGTCCACGCGGGTCGTCGGCTTGTCGGCGAACAGCGTCGCCGGAATGCGGCCGTTGCGGCCCGCGAGCAGCAGCTTGACCAGTCCGAGCATGCCCGCGGCGGCCTGGGCGTGGCCGGCGTTCGACTTCACCGACCCGAGCAACGCGCCGGAACCGGTCGCGCCGTAGGTGTTCTGCAATGCGGTGATCTCCACCGGATCGCCTGCGCGCGTGGCCGTTCCGTGGCCCTCGATCATGCCGACCAGAGCCGGATCGATGCCCGCGCGCTCGATCACCCGGCGGACCACCCGCTCCTGCGCGTCGGCGCGCGGGACCAGGATCGGCTTGCCCTTGCCGTTGTGGTTGTGATGCGAGCCGAGGATACGGCCGTAGACGCGGTGCCCGAGCCGCTCGGCCCGCGATTCCCGTTCCACGACAACGATGCCCGCGCCCTCGGCCCACAACGTGCCCGTGGCGTCGTCGGCGTAGGAGCGGCAATGCCCGTCGGTGGACAGGGCGTTGTGCTTGGAGAACTCGTAGTACGCCATCGGCGAGCCCTGGACACACACCGCGCCGGCCAGCGCCCAGTCGCAGTCGCCGTCGCGCACGGCCGCCGCGGCCAGGTGCAGCGCGGTCAGCGAGGAGGCGCACGCGGAATCGACGGTCAGCGAAGGGCCCACCAGGCCCAGGCTGTGCGAGATCCGGCCCGCCATGCTCAGCAGGCCGTAACCGATGGTGCGCACGCCGGTGAAGTCGTTCACCTCGTCCGCGCGCGGCCCGTACTCCATCGGTGAGGCGCCGATGAAGCAGCCGACGTCCTCGCCCGCGAGCGCGCCGGGATTGATGCCCGCGTTTTCCACTGCTTTCCATGCCACCCGCAGGATGACCCGCTGCTGCGGGTCGGTCGCGAGCGCTTCGCGCTGCCCGATCCCGAACATCGCCGGGTCGAATTCCGCTGCCTCGGTGAGGAATCCGCCCGCGTCGCAGACCTTGCTCCAGCCGTCGAGACCGGATACCGCGAGCACGTCGTCGATCCGCCAGCCGCGATCCCGCGGGAACGGCCCGACCAGCTCCTTCTCGGCCATGAGCGCGTCCCAGTACGCCGCCGGGGTGTCGACGCCGCCGGGCGCTTCCACCGCCATGCCGGAGATGACGAGATGATCGGTCATGATCCCGCCTGCTTCGCGAGCAGCTCGGTGACGGCGTCGATGTGGCTGTTCAGGTAGAAGTGGCCGCCCTCGAACAGGGTGACCTCCACCTCGTCGGCGTGTTTGTGCCAGCCGTGCAGATCCGCCATCGACACGATCGGGTCCCGGTCGCCGCCGATGGCGTGGATGCGGGTGCCGACGCGGACGGTCTCCGGGCAGCGGTAGGCCTCCGAGGCCTTGTGGTCGGCCTTGATGGCGGGCAGCGACATGCGCATGATCTCCCGGCTGGCCAGCACGTCGGAGCTGATGCCCTCCAGCGTGATCAGATGATCGAGCAGTTCGTCGTCGTCTTCGGGGGTGGGCTTGCGGTAGGCGGCCCGCGAGGGCGCGACCGCCGCGGACACGGTCAACTGCCGCACGTCGATACCCGCCGCGGCGGCCAGCCGCACGAATTCGAAGGAGACCAGCGAACCCATGCTGTGGCCGAACACGACGATCGGCACACCCCGGTTGTATTCGGAGAGCCGGAATTCCGCGAAGGCGCCGGCCGCGAGGTCGGGCAGCGAGGTCAGGGCCGGTTCCTTGGCTCGGTCCTGCCGACCCGGGTACTGGAAGATGACGACGTCGAAGTGTTCGCTCAACGCCTTGGACAGGGTGCGGTACGCGGACGCGCCGGCCCCGGCGTGCGGAAAGATCAGCAGCGGCAGCCGTTCCGGCGAAGTCGATCGGTGAAACTTTCTGATCCATAGCGGCTGCATGGCGGTACTCACTTTCGATTACTCGGTTCGAGTTCGGGTGCGCCGTCCAGCGCGGCCGCGAGCGCGCCCAGGGCGCGCTGCCACAGCGCGACGAGGCGGTCCAGTTCGGCCGGGGTGAACAGCGCGTCGCTCCAGCGCCAGGTGACCATCAGTTCCGGACCGCCCGGGGTGGTGTGCACGGCGGCGATCAGGCCGAGCGAATAGCGCAGCGGCAGATCGGGTTCCGGGGCGATGGGCAAGGCCGTGGTGAGCGCCGGGTCGGTGATCATCGTCCAGGGGCCGGCGTCGGTGCCGGCGAGGTCGATGCGCCCCAGGTAGTTGAACTCGACCTGGGGCGACGGCGCGGCGGCCCATTCCGGAAGCGCCCGCACGGTCTGCAGGAGGCCGAAGTCCAGGCCGTGCGCGGGGACCGTACGCAGATGCGCGGCAACGGAATCCAGCAGCGCCCGGGCCGCCCGGGGGTCGGCTTCGGCGGCGGCGAGGGCGACCGCGTCGCGGCCCGCGCCGAGTCGGGCCGGGTAGGTGGTGGAGAACCAGCCGACCGTTCCGGAGGTGTCGGCGCCGACCAGCGCGTCGGCCCGGCCGTGACTCTCCAACCCGAGCAGCGCGCCCGCGGTGTGATCCTGCCCGCGCTCGTCTCGCCACCCCGCAAGGGTCAGAGTCAATGTGGCCAGCAGGAATTCGCGTAGCCCCTCGGTGTCGGCGAGGATGCGCGCGCCGAGCTCACTCGGCGTGCGCACCGGTGTGAGCCGCAGAGTCGACCAGGTGTCCTGCGGGCGCGGCAGGCGGGATCCGACGGCCGGGTCCGGTCCGCGCAGCTGCGCGGACCAGTAGTCCCGTTGTGCGAGTACCTCCGGGGTCCGGGCACGTTCCCACAGCGCCTGGCACCACTGCCGGTAGGTGGTCGGTTCGGCCGGGAGTTCGGGCGCCGCACCGGTTCCGGCCTGCTGCCAGGCGGCAGCGAGGTCGGCGAGCAGCGTCGCCCAGGACACCACGTCCACGGCCAGGTGGTGGATCACCAGCAGCAGCAGGTCACCGCGCGGCGTCGCGCGCAGCCACACCGCACGCACCAGGTCGCCGGCGCGGGGATCCAGGGCATCGATGGCGGCCCGGCAGAACGAGCCGAGCTGGTGCTCGAAGGTCCCTGCCGCACTGTCGAATTCGACCTGGGTCAGAACTCCGGCGGCGGACACGCTGCCGGGCTCCCGGGTGACCAGTCGCAACCCCTGCTCCGTGTCCGCCAGCCGCGCGCGCAGCGTGTCGTGGCCGTCGAGCAGCGCCTGCAGCACCGTACGCAGAACGCCGGCGTCGAGGCCTTCGGGCAGGCCGACCAGCGCGTGCTGCGCGAGGCGGCGGTAGTGCGGCTGGGCCAGCAGCCAGGAGACGATCGGCAGCGGCGGCACCGGACCGTAGTCGGCGGCGGTGCGCTCGCGCACCGTGTGCTCCTGATTGTCGATCGCGGCGGCGAGATCGCGAATCGTGGGCGCGGTCACCACCATGCGCACGTCGATCGCGAGGCCCTGCCGCCGCGCCCGGTTCACCAGGGAGATCGCGACGATGCTGTCCATCCCGAGCGCGAAGAAGTCCGCCCCCACGCCGGGCACACGGCCGTCGAACACCTCGGCGAGGACCGCGGCCAGCGCGTGCTCGGTCGGCGTGGACGGCGCGTCCGCCGCCGCCGCACCGTCCAGTGCCCGGTCCGCGAGCCGGGTGAGTTCGCGGACGTCGAGCTTGCCGTTGCTGTTCACCGGCAAGGCCGGCAACACCACCAGGCGTACCGGAATCATGTAGGAGGGCAGGCGATTCGCGAGCGCGGAGCGCAGCACCGCCGGGTCGAGACCGGCACCGACCAGAAACCCGACCAGGCTCACCGCCTCGCCGCGGCGCAGCACGGTGGCCGCCGCCGCGGTGACTCCCGGCAGCATCCGCAACGCGGTCTCCACCTCACCGATCTCGATGCGGTAGCCACGAATCTTCACCTGGTCGTCGGCGCGGCCGAGATAGGCCAGGGCGCCATCGGGCAGTCGCCGCACCAGATCGCCGGTGCGATACATGCGCCCACCGGTCTGGGCGGGGTCGGCGACGAAGCGATCCGCCGTGCCGCCGGGCCGGCCCGCGTATCCCCGAGCCAGCTGCGGCCCCGCGAGGTACAGCTCGCCGATCACCCCGGTGGGTACCGGCCGCAGCCGCGAGTCCAGCACGTAGGCGGACATGCCCGCGGTCGGCCGCCCGATGGCCGGCCGCTCCGTGCCCGCGCCGAGGTCGGCGACCACCGCTTCGACAGTCGTCTCGGTGGGGCCGTAACAGTTGTGCACAGCGATACCCGAGCCGCGCAGCTGATTCCACAGCTGAGTGTCGATGGCCTCGCCGCCGAGGGCGAGCACCGACAAGCCCTGCTCGAGCAATCCCGCCGCCGCGAGCTGGCGGAACATCGACGGCGTCGTGTCGATCATGTCGATGCCGTGCCGGCCGAGCGACCGGACCAGGGCCTGCGCGTCGCGCATGGTCTCGCCGTCGATCAGCTGGATCCGGTGCCCGTCCAGCAGTCCGATCAGCGGCTGCCAGGACGCGTCGAAGCTGAACGACCAGGCGTGCGCGATCCGCAGCGGGCGACCCAGTCGCGCGGTGGCGGGCCGGTAGACGCGCGCACGGTGATCGAGGAAGTAGCTGACCAGGGCCGCGTGCGTGTCCACGACGCCCTTGGGCTCGCCGGTCGAGCCGGAGGTGAAGATGATGTAGGCGCTGTGCCCGGGAAGGCGCTCGATCGGCGGCAGGACCGCACCCCCCGCGATCGCGTCGAGGTCCAGCGTCGAATCCAGCTGCGCGCCATAACCATCCGCTACCAGCACGAGTTTCGGGCGTGACTGCCGCAGAATGGATTCGACGCGGGCGACCGGCAGCGTCACGTCCACGGGCACGTACGCCGCACCGGCGGCGAGCGTGGCCAGGATGGCGACGATCGTCCGGGTTCCGCGCGGAAGGCACAGTGCCACCGCGTCTTCCGGCCCCACCCCGCGTGCGGCGAGCGCACCCGCCAGCTCGACCGCCGCGCGGTGCAGTTCCCGATAGGTCAGCGTCTCGGTGTCGGTGGTCAGCGCGACCGCGTCCGGCGCGGCCAGGGCCTGCCGCTCGAAGAGCTCGAAAACCGTTGCCCGGGCGTCGTCTTCGAGGAGCGCGGGTGTCTTCTGAGCGGGGTTTCGATCCGGGAGCACCGAGAGGTCGTCGGTCCGCGCCTCCGCGCTGCCGGGCAGGCGGCGCAGCACCGCGAGCATGCAGGCGCCGAGATCCTCCGGCGGGAACGGGATCGCCGCGGCCACGGCCTCCACCACCACGGCCAGTTCGTCCTCGTGGACGTGGGCGACGACGGTGAGCGGATAGTGCGTGAGGTTCTTGGCCATCAGCGCGCGGAAACGCACCGCCTCGGCGGTGTCGGCCGCCAGCACGTCGTCCATGGGCGCGTTCTGGAAGACGAACATCGTGTCGAACAGCGAGCTGTGCCCCGCCGCGCGCTGCACGGTGGACAGGCCGAGATAGCCGTGGTCGCGCATGAGCGCCGATTCCCGTTGCAGCCGAGCGCATTCCGCCGCGACGGTGGCATCCGGGTCGAACCGGAAGGACACCGGGATGGTGTTGAGAAACAGTCCGATCATGCGCTCCACGCCGGAGATCTGCTCCGGCCGGCCGGTCACGATGGTGCCGTACACGACGTCGCGGCGATCCGAGAGCCGGGACAGCAGCACGGTCCAGGCGAATTGGACGGCCGAATTGAGCGTCAGCCCGTGCGACCGCGCCCAGTCCCGTAACCGCGCGGTCTCCGCGGCGGGCAGGACGAAGCGGGTGACCGCCGCCGCTTCGGCCGTGGAGCGCGCGAGGCCCATGCTCGCGCCGTCGGCGACCAGCAGCGGTCCGCTCAGCTCGCGCAGTCGCTCGGCCCACCAATCCCGGGCTTCGGACCGGTCTTTGGCGCCGAGCCAGCCGATGTAATCGCGGTAGGGGCGCACCGGCGGCAGCGCCGCGACCGCACCGCCGGCCCGATACAGCGCGCGCAACTCGCCGAAGAGCACGCCGAGCGACCACCCGTCCACCAGGATGTGGTGGATCATCAGCAGCAGGCGGGCCCGAGCCACCCCGTCTTCGGGCGGCAGGGTCACCAAGGTGGCCCGGAGCGCGGGCCCCCGGGTCAGATCGAAGCCGCGGCCGAGTTCCTCGGCCTCGATGGCGTCGAGATCCGCCGGTCGCGCGGCCCGTTCGGTCCACGGCAGGACGACCTGGCGGGGCACGATCTGCACCGGCTGCGGTACATCCTGATCCCAGAACACCGCGCGCAGGTTCGGATGCCGCACCAGCAGCGCCGTCAGGCACCCGCGCAGCAGCGCCGCGTCGAGCGGACCGGCGATGTCGACGAGGAACGGCACCGTGTACACGTCTTCGCCGGAGTCGGACAGCCGGGCCAGCGAGAACAGCCCCTCCTGCAACGGGCTCAGGGCCAGCACATCTTCGATCTCGGGCAGGCTCATCAGCGCTGCGTCCACGAACTCTGCAGAGCGGCGAGCGCGTCCGCGTCCAGCCCGGAGGCCGACATCGGCGCGTGCTCGAGCTCGGCCTCCGCCACCGGCGGATTCGCGAGGGCGTCATCGACGGCGGCGGCGAGTTCCGCGATGGTGAAGTACTCGAAGATCAGCTGTGGCGTCAGCGGCAGACCCGCCTCGGCCGCCCGGGTCGCCCACTTGATCGCGATCACGCTGTCCCCGCCCAGGCCGAAGAACCCGTCCTCGCGCGCGATCTCGGTGATCTCCAGCAGTTCCGCGAGCAGGGCGGCCAGGGTGCGTTCGGTGTCGGTTCGCGGTGCGCCGCTTTCCAATTCGGTGTGCGCGGCGGCCGTGCGCCGGACCACCGCACCGCGTGGCACCCAGCCGGCGGGCAGCACGTCGAGTTCGGCGATCGCCCGGTCGGGCTGCTCGGCGAAGGCCCATAGCACGGCGACGAGCACATCGGCGAACACCTGACCGGTGGCGGCCTCGTAGAGATCGGGATTGACCACCACACGTGCGGTCAGATCTCCGCTGGGCTCCACCGAGTAGTCCAGGTGGAAGTCCATGAACGAGACGTCGTAGTACCCGGCGATACCGCTGATCGTGGTGGCGCCGTCGGCACTGAACGGCTCGGTCACGGGTCGATGCCGGAAGTGCATCATGACCTGGAACAACGGATTACGCGACAGGGTGCGGGCCGGGTTGATGGCCTCGACCAGGCGCTCGAACGGCACGCCCTGGTGACTGATCGCGTCCAGCGCCCGATCGCGCACACGCTCGAGCATCCGGCGCGGGGTCGGGGCGCCGGACACGTCGTGCCGCATGACCACCACGTTGGCGAACAGGCCGATCAGTTCGTCGGTGCTCTGCCCGATCCGGTTCGCGACCGCGGCGCCCACCGCCACGTCCTCGATGCCGCCGAGGGCGTTGACCACCACCGCGCTCACCGCCTGGCACAGCATGAACTCGGTCGCGCCGACCTCGTCGGCCCTGGCGCGCAGAGCATTCCAGGTCGCGGCGGGCAGCGTGCGGGCCGCGCTGTGGCCGTCGCGCCCGAGCACGCGGGGGCGCGGATGGTCGTGCGCGACCGCGATCTCGTCCGGAAGCCCGGCCAGGGTGTCACGCCAGTAGTCCAGCTGGGCCCGGCCGTAGGCACTGACCTCGCGGTCCGCGCCGCGATCGAAGATCTCCCGCTGCCACATGGCGAAATCGGCGAACTGGATGGCGAATTCGGACCAGGCGGGGGCGCGGCCCGCGACCCGGGCCCGGTAGGCGGACCGCAGATCGTCGACGAAGATCTGGCAGGACCGCATGTCGGCGATGATGTGGTGCATCAGCACCGACAGCACGTGCGTCCGCGGTCCCAGTTCGAGCAGGCGCAGGCGCAGCATCGGCTCGCCGTGCAGATCGAACACGTAATCCCAGTCCGTCGCCAGCTCCCGCTCGAGTTCGCCGTCGCCGGACAGCGTTTCGACCGGCAGCGGCACCGGTGCCGGCGGATGCACCAGCTGGTAGGGCGTGCCCTCGTGTTCGGGGAAGGTGGTGCGCAGCGATTCGTGCCGGGCGACCACGTCATCGATGGCCGCGCGCAACGCGGCGATGTCGAGCGGACCGTCGAAACGCACCGGGTAGCTGACGTTCTCGCCCTCGATCGGGCCCTCCAGTCGCCGCTGCAGCCAGTAGACCCGCTGCGAGTACGACAGTGGCACGAACTCCGGGCGCGCCCGGCGGACCAGATCCGGTTTCGCGGCGGGCTTTTCGACGACCTGCGCGGACGGTGCGGGGGCGTCGAGCTCGTCGAGGTCGATCTCGAACTCGGCGCGGAAGACCGCGACCACGTGCGCGGCGAGCGCGGACACGGTCGGCTTGTCGAAGGGCACCCGCATATCGATCTCGAGCCCGAACTCGGCGCGGATCATGGTGATCAGGCGCGCCGCCAGCAGCGAGTGCCCGCCGAGGTCGAAGAACGAGTCGTCGGCGCCGACGCGGTCGCGACGGAAGAGCGTGCCGAACAAGCCCGCGATCTTGATCTCGGTCGCCGTGCCCGGCTCCCGATAGGCGTGCGCCGCGGCCAGCACCGGCGCGGGCAAGGCCCGCTTGTCGAGCTTGCCGTGCGCGGTCAGCGGCACCTCGTCGATCTGGACGAAGGCCGCGGGCACCATGTACTCGGGCAGGGCGGCGGTGACGTGCGCGCGCAGGTCGGCGACGTCGACCTGACCGGCCGCGACGAAGTAGGCGAGCAGGACCGGACCGAGCGACTCGTGCTCGGAGACGATCACCACGCAATGCGCCACCGCGGGATGATCGGTGACGGTGGCCTCGACCTCACCCAGTTCGATGCGGTGTCCGCGCACCTTGACCTGTTCGTCGGCCCGGCCGACGAATTCGATGGCGCCGGCGGTGTTCCGGCGCGCCAGGTCGCCGGTGCGGTAGAGCCGTCCACCCGGCCGGAACGGGTCCGCGACGAAACGCTGGGCGCTCAGGCCCGGCCGGCCGAGATAGCCGCGGGCCAACTGCCGCCCACCGAGGTAGATCTCGCCGACCACACCCGCGGGCACCAGTTGCAGGGCGTCGTCGAGCAGGTAGAGGTAGACATTGCGGTTCGGGCCGCCGATGGGCACGATCCCGTTGCCCTGGGGTCCGTCGACCGTCATATGGGTCGAGCTGACCACTGCCTCGGTGGGGCCGTAGTGGTTGCGCAACTCGGCGTCGAATTGGGTGGCGAAACGATCGGCCAGCTCACCGGCCAGCGCCTCACCGCCGACCGGGACGTGGCGCAGCGTGCGCCAGTCGTTGGCCTCGGGCAGGGTCAGGAACGTCGCCAGCATGGACGGCACCATGTGCAGCACCGTGATGCCGTGCCGGGTGACCAGATCCGCGACGTAGGGAATGTCGCGATAGGCGTTCGGCTTCGGGATCACCACGCGCGCACCGGCGTTCAGCGTGACGTAGATGTCGAGCAGGGACGCGTCGAAACTCACCGAGGTCGATTGGAGCACCCGGTCGGCCGGTGTGAGCGCCCACTCCGCGGTGAATCCGGTGAGGTGCTCGGCGATCGCCTCGTGCGGCACGGGAACGCCTTTCGGCTTACCGGTGGAGCCCGAGGTGTAGATGACATAGGCGGTGTTCGACGGATGCAGCGCCCGGCGGCGGTCGGCGTCGGCGGGATCGCGGTCGGGTAGCGTCGCGGCCGCCCGCTCGGCCGCGTCGAGCGCGGCTTCGTCCAGCACGAGTGCCGGACGGGCGTCGTCCAGCAGATAGTCCACCCGGTCGGCGGGGTAGGCGGGGTCGATGGGCAGGTACGCCGCGCCCGCCTTCAGCACGGCCAGGGTCGCCACGACGAACTCCACCGAGGTCGCCAGCCGCAGCGCGACAATGTCCTCGGGCCCGGCGCCTTGCTGTATCAGCCAGTGCGCCAGGCGATTCGCGCGTCCGTTCAGCGCACTGTAGGACAGTTCCACCTCGTCCGAGGCGAGCGCGATGTGCGCCGAGGATTCCTCGACCCGCCGCTCGAACAACGCGACCATGGTGGTCGCGGTCTCCTCGACCAGTACCCCGTTCGACCGCGCGAGCACCGCGTCCCGATCGGCGCCGAGCAGATCGAGGTCCCGGATCCGCTGTTCGGGATCGGACTGCGCGCTGGTCAGCAGGTGTACGTAGTGGTCGAGCAGCTGGGCCACCAGCGGCTCGGCCAGCGCGTCGACCAGGTAGGTCGCCTCCACCCGCGTGCCCGTCTCGTCCTGCACCACCATCAGGCCGAGCGGCTCCTGCGCCACCGCGCTGCCCAGGTCCATTTCCCGGGCAGCGATGCCGGGCAGATCGAAGCTCTCCGCCGCGCGGCGCACCGCGAAGCTGAGTTGCACCAGCTGAGCCAGGGCATCGCTGCCCGCGACTCGCTGCGGGCCGACCGCGGCGATCACCCGATCGACGCCGGCCCGCTGATGGGCGAAGGCGTCCAGGCAGGTCTGCCGGGTCCGGTCGAGCAGCGCGGCGAAGGTATCCGTGCCCCGCGCGGTGGCGCGCACCAGCAGCGTGTTGCCGAAGTAGCCGATCAACGGCTGCGCGCCGGCGGCGGCGCGCTCGGTCACCGGCACCGAGATCAGGAAATCCGTTGCGGCGGTGTAGCGCCGGATCAGGGCCTGGAAACCGGCGAGCAGCACCATGAACGGCGTCATCCCCCGCTCGCGGCCGATACCGGCGACCTGCTCCAGCAATTCCGGCGGCAAGGTCCGCACACAGCGCGCGGCGTGCCGCGAAAGCGGGCCGCTCGCCGGGCGGTTCGGCAGTTCGATGCGCTCCGGTAGCGGGGTCAGCGCGTTTCGCCAGAACTCGAGGGCCGCGTCGTCTGCCTGATCGTCGCGACCCAGCACCTCGACGTCGACGTACTGCGCCCGCAACTCCGGCAATCGCTCGCCGCGGTAGGCGGCGTTCACCTCGGCGAAGAACACCGGCCAGGAGTCGTCGTCCCAGCCGATGTGGTGCACGGTCAGCACCAGGACATGACGCTGCGCGCCGGTGCGAATCAGGCTGGCGCGCAGGGGGCTGTCCGTCGACAGGTCGAACGGCCGGGCGAACTCGCGGCGGGCCAGCACGGTCACCCGGCGTTCGCGCACCGCGTCGGCGAGATCGGCGAGATCGTGTTCCTGCCACACGAGCTCGGATCCGGGGTGCGAAACCTGGTGGGGCTCACCGTCCACACCGGCGTGGTAGGTGGTGCGCAGCACCTCGTGCCGCGCCACCACGGCCGCGAACGCCGCGCGCAATCGCGCCGGATCCAGCGGGCCGTCGAGCCGATAGGCCACACAGATGTTCAGCGTGGTGTCGTCCGGATCGAGCTGTTGCAGAAACCACATCCGGCGCTGCGCTGCCGACAGCGGGCTGGGCTGCCCCGGCTCCCGGTCCACCTTGGCCGGTTCCTGCGCCGCCCCCGTGAGGCCCTGCGCCCGCAGCTTCTGCTGGAGCAGCAGCTTGCGGCGCTCGAGAATGTCGTCTGCCATTGTCAATCCTTCGAGAAAGTCTGCTGTTTGCCTGATTCCGGACGCACCGGAGTCACAGATCGGTGAGATATCCACCGCGCACGAAGAATTCGGCGCCGTCGTGTTCGCGGCCGTCGGCGGTCCGTACCCGGGTGATGACCAGCCCGTGGTTGCCGCCGCGCACGGCGTCGGGGCCGCACACCACCGCCGCGCCGCCCTCCTGCACGATCACGCGCCCGGGCGTGCCGCCGTAGCGGGCCTCCGAGACCCGGGCCGCGAGCACCTCGACACGCTCACCGCGGTAGTGGGTGAAGGCCCGCGGATACGGGGCCGACAGCGCGCGCACGAAGCGCGCCAGATCGGTTGCCGCCCAGCTCCAGTCGAGCAGGCTGTCGCGCTCGGCGCGCTTGTGGAAGTAGGTGCGCTCGCTCTTGACCTGCGGCCGCCACTCGGCCGTGCCCGACTCCAGGGCGGCCAGCGCCTCGGCCAGCGCGCCCGGGATGAGTTCCATGCCGCGCAGGACCAGTTCGGTTCCGGTGTCCTCCGGGCCGATCGGCAGTGTGTGCTGCACCAGAATGTCACCGGTGTCCAGGTTTTCGTCCATCCGGTGGATGGTCAGCCCGGTCTCGGATTCGCCGCTGATCAGCGCCCACAGCACCGGCGAGAATCCGGTGAACTTGGGCAGCAGCGAATCGTGCAGGTTCAGTGTGCCGTGCGGGGGCAGACGGTAGAGCTCCGCGGGCATCCAGGTGTACCAGCTGTTGACCACGATGACATCCGGCTCGGCGCGCTTGACCAGGTCGATGGTCTCGGCGTCGGCCCGCTCGGTGAGATGGACGGGAACGCCGTGTTCCCGGGCCAATTCCTCCACGGAGTCCGACCAGATTCCCTTGTAGGCATCGCTGCTGGCCGGATGGGTGACCGCGAGCACCACCTCGTGGTCCGAATCGAGCAGCGCCTGAAGGGTTTTGCGACCCCAGGTCTGGAACCCGAAAGACACGATGCGCATATGACCGAACCTCACTACTGTTTTACTTAGGCAAGGCTAGCCTAAAGTAAATCTCAGCGCAGTGGGTGCGCTTGGATTGCCGACCCCGCCCGCTGCTCGGGAACGGCCGACATCGAGCGCAGCACCCGATCCGAAAGCTCGCCCAGGCAGCTGAGATTGGGGAACCCCGGCCCCTGGGCCAGCGCGGCCAGATTCGGCAGGAACAGCTTGGGGTCCAGGCCCGAGACCGCGAGGTCGTAGTCGATCGACGCCTCCACCCGTGCCGTCGTGAGTTCGCCACCCACCGCGAGTTCGAGCAAATCGGCGGCATTGGCGTCGAACAGCTCGAGGAACCACAGCGGTTGCCCGCCGGTGGCATCGATCACCAGATCGAAGGTGTGCACCTGGTCCGGGCGCAGCTCGTTGCGCAGCGTCAAGGTCACACCCTCGCCCTGATCCGCGAGGCGCACCACTCGGCCCTGCATGTGATGAACCCGGTTGTCGCCGAGCAGGTTCTCCTGCACCCGGACGGAGAACACGCCCCGGTCCGTGCGGCGGATGACATCGCGGCGCTCGGCCATACTCAGCGCGTTCCACTTCGTGGAACCGCTGAACAGCGAGTTCTCGAAATAACTCTCACCGCGGGTGTAGAGCGTCGCCATCGGCGAGATCACCGAGATCGACAGCATCCCGTGGCCCACCAGTTCGTCCAGCGCCGAGCCCGCGGTCTCGCCGCCACCGATCACGGCGACGCGCGAGGACACCGGCAGCAGGCGCTTGCCCGCCAGATCCCAGAACTCCGCGATGCTCAACACCTTCGGATGCTTCGCCAGCGCCTTCGCGCTGCGACCCGGGCCGGTCATCATCAGCGCATCGGCGTCGAGCTGGGTGGGCACGCCGTCGGCGTCGACGGCGGTCACCAGCCAGCCGTCGGCCGCGGCCGCGATCGAGGTGACGGTGCCGTAGACGAGTTCGAGCTCGATCTCGCGGGCCACCCACTGCAGGTACTTGGCCCAGACGTGATGCTGCGGGCTGGGCCGGCCGCGGTCGACCCACTCGGCGTAGGTGCCGTGCTCGACCAGGAACGACGTCCAGCTGTAGGCGGTCATCGCGTGGTCGATGGCGCGGTTGTGCCCGCGCGCCCAGGTCGAGCGATAGGGGAAGCCGATGTCCTTCTCCGGACTGGTGCCCAGCCGGTGCCGCCCATCGGTCCAGCCGCCGCTGGGCAGCCAGTTGCCGCCTACCGCCTGGGCTTCCACCACCACTACGCGCGGGGCGGGCAGGCCGAGGGTGCGCAGCACGTGCGCCTTGGCGGCGACGGCCAGGGCCTTGGGTCCGGCGCCGACTACTACAAGCGTTTCCACCGATCGGACTCAGCAGCCGGTTTCGAAGAAACTACTGGTCATGATCTTGTTCCCATCACTCTGACGCGTCCGAACTCGGCGCCCTCGGACCAGGACTGTACCTGTAAGGTAAGGCTAGGCAAACACCTACGTATTAGGTTAACCTAACGCGCATGGGAAGAGGTCTGAACGGCGTCATGGTTAAGGCGTGGGGTGGCCAGGATTACCGCCTCACCGTGCGATCCAGTGAATTCGTCACCGACAACTACGTCCGGCTCGGTTTCGATGCGGGCGGCCTGCTGGCCGACCATCCGGAACATCCGACGCAGTACGTCCGAGTGTGGATTCCGGACACCGACAGCGACAAGCTGCATCATCGCGCCTTCACCCTGATCGATCAGAACGCCGCCGACGATCAGCTCTACATCGAGTTCGCACTGCACCACGGCCCGGCCGCGGACTGGGCCCGCAATGCCGCCCCGGGGGATCAGCTCGACGTGTCGGTGCTCGGCTACGACGCCAAGGCCCGCCTGCCCGAGGACGTCTCGGGCGAATACCTGATCTTCGGGGATACCGCGTCGCTGCCCGCGATCAACGCGCTGCTGGAATCGATCGGCGACCGGCCCGCCCGGATCTGGCTGGAATGGCAGAACGAATCGGACCGGACGCTGCCGGTGCGCAACAAGCCGCAGCACCAGGTGGAATGGGTGCAGCGGGTCGACGACGGGCGCCTGATGCGCGAGAAGGCCCAGGAGATCACCTGCGCCGCCGACGCTTTCGCCTGGATCGCCTGCTGCGGGCAGACCACACGCTCGATCGTGAAGACCTTCAAGACGACGCACGCGCTGCCGAAGACTTCGCTCAAGTACCAGGCCTACTGGAAGTAGAACCCGACGAGAAGACCCCGCATCCGGTTCGGATGCGGGGTCTTTCGTGTCTCGTCAGGCCGGGGCGGGTTCCAGATGCCAGCCGGTGGCGCGGGAGCGCTCGTTCCAGAAGGCCGCGTAGCGGCCCTCTCGGGCCAGCAGTTCCTCGTGTGTGCCGCGCTCGACGATGCGGCCGCCGTCGAGGAACAGGATCTGGTCGGCGTGGGCGATGGTGGCCAGCCGGTGCGCCACCACGAGAACAGTTTTGCCCCTGGTGACTTCGTGCACGCCGCGGACCACGACCGCCTCGCTGTGCGGGTCCAGGGCACTGGTCGCCTCGTCGAGCAGCACGATCGGGGCGTCCTTGAGCAGGGCGCGGGCGATCGAAACACGTTGCCGCTCACCGCCGGACAAGGCCGCGCCGCCCTCCCCCACCTGCGCGTCGAAACCGTCGGGCAGGCGTTCGACGATCTCGTCGACCCGGGCCGCCGCGGCGACGCGGCGCAGCTCGTCGTCGGTGGCCTCGGGCTTGCCGATGCGGATGTTGTCGGCCACCGAGCGATCGAACAGGTAGACGTTCTGGAAGACCAGCGACAGCTGGCGCAGCAGCGTCGCCGAGGGCTGTTCGCGCACATCGTGCCCGCCGACCTCGACCCGCCCGGTGCTGACGTCGTAGAAGCGCGCCACCAGGCGCAGCAGCGTGGTCTTGCCGGAGCCGCTGGGCCCGACGATCGCCGTGGTGGTGCCGGCGGGGACGGTGAAGCTCAGGTCCGAGAGCACGGGTTCGCCCGGGCGGTAACCGAATTCGACGTTCTCGAAGGTCACGGTGGGCGCACCGGGGGTGACCGGCGCGCTCGCCTCGGCGAGCGTCGGCTCGGCCAGCAGTTCGGTGATCCGATCCGAGGCCGAGGCGGCCGACCGCAGCGCGTTGCCGACCTGGGCGGCCTGGTTCAGCGGTTCGATGAAGCGCGAGCTGACCGCGATCAGCGCGATCGCGACGGCCGCCGAAATCGTGCCGCCGGTCACCTGATTCACCGCGAGGTACACCAGCACCAGGAACACCGCCTGCACACACAGCGCGAACACGATCAGCGCGGGCACACTGGCGACGATCATGCGCAGGCCGGCCGCGCGCTGGCCCGCCAGGGCCGTGTCGAGGCCGCGGTTGCCGCGGCCGATCGCGCCGAAGGCGCGCAGCACCGGCTGGGCCTGCGCGAATTCGATGACGCGCGAGTCGGCCTCGGCCGCCGCGGCGTGCAGGCGCTGGTCGGCGCGGACATAGGCGCGGTTGGCCAAGCCGTTGACCAGGTAGAGCACGGGCGCGGCGAGCAGCATCGCCGCCGCGATGCGCCAGTCGATGAACAGCATGCCCAGCGCGACGCCGAGCGGCACGATGATGCCGGTGAGCACCTTGGCCAGCAGATAGGCGACCAGGCCCTGGATCTCGCGCACCTGCTCGACCACCAGCCGCGACAGCGGACCGGCATCGCGCTGCTCGAACCAGCCCAGCGGCAAGGCGTTCAGATGATCGCCGATACGGGTCTGCAGACCGCGCTGCATGCCGACGCCGATGCGCAGGCCGATCGCGGCCTGCTGATATCCGAACACGACCACGCCCGCGACGGCGACGACCACACCCAGCGTCCACAGCCAGGCGCGGCCGAGATCGTTGTCGAACAACGCTTCCAGCACCGGCACCAGCAGCAGGTACGCAGCCGCCTGGCTGAGGGCCTGGGCCACGATCGCGGCGAACAGTTTCGGGGTGAGAGCTGCGAATTCGGCCGGAATCAGGCCGAGGACCTTGCGAATCATCGTGCATCCATTTCGATCATGGCCAGCTCGCCCAGCGCCGCCTCGTTGATCTCCCAGAGTCGTTGGTAGGTGCCGCCCGCGGCGCGCAGACTCGCGTGATCGCCCTGTTCGACCAGGGTTCCGTTCTCCAGCACCAGGATTCGGTCCACACCGGTGATGGTGTGCAGCCGGTGCGCGATGACGAGCACGGTGCGGCCGGCGACCAGCACCGCGAGCGCGTCCTGCACCGCGGCTTCGGATTCCGGGTCGGCGAAGGCCGTGGCCTCGTCCAGGACCAGCACCGGCGTGTCGGCCAGCAGCGCGCGGGCGATCGACAGCCGTTGCGCCTCACCGCCGGACAGGACCGCGTCGACGCCGATCTCGGAGTCGTAGCCGCGCGGCAGCGCCAGGATGCGGTCGTGGATCTGCGCGGCGCGGGCCGCGCGCTCCAGGGCCGCGTCGTCGGCGCCGGGGCGGGCCAGCAGGAGGTTCTCGCGCACGCTGCCGCGGATCAGGCGCACGTCCTGGAAGACGAAGCCGACTGTGCGATACAGCTCTTCGGTGCCGAAGTCGCGGATGTCGCGACCGCCGATGGTGATCCGGCCCGAGCCGACGTCGTAGAACCGGGGCAGCAGCTTGGCCAGGGTGGACTTGCCCGAACCGCTCGGCCCGACCAGCGCCGTGATCGTCCCGGGCGCCAATTCCAGATCGACGCCGCGCAGCACCTCGTGGCCGTCGCGGTAGCCGAAGCCGACGCCTTCGTAGCGCACCACGCCCGAGCCGGACTCGGCGCTGCCGGTGGGCGCGCTCAGCTCCGGCGTCTGCTGCAGTTCGTGCAGCCGCAGCGCGGCGGCGCCGCCCGAGCGCAGGGCCTGCGCGCCGTAGCCGAGACCGGTCAGCGAACTGCCGACACCGAGCCCGACCAGGAGGAACGGCAGCACGTCCAGCGCGCCGAGCCAGCCCCAGCCCACCGCGGCCAGCCCTGCCACGAGCACGACCAGCATGACGAAGACGGGCATGACCACGGTGTCGGAGGCCGACTGCACCTTGACGATCGGCGTCTTCATCCGGTCCACGCTGCGCGCCTGGTGCTCCACGGCCGCCTGGAACTCGCCGTGCGCCTTACCGGCCTGGCCGAAGGCCCGCACGACCTGGATGCCGTCGGCGAACTCGATCAGCGCCTGCCGGGTGCGCTGCTCGGAACGGTTGTAGACCACGATCCGGTCCCGGCCGTCGATGTCGAGGATCCGGGTGTAGAGCACCGCGAAGGCGACGATCGGCAGCAGCAGCACCAGGGTCAGCCGCCAGTCGACGGTGAACAGGTAGCCCAGGGTGAACAGTGGAACGACGAGCGCGCCGACGAACTCCAGCCGGGCGTGTGCCACCAGGTAGTGCAGCGCTTCCACATCGTCCTGCAGGAAGCGCTTGACCTCGCTGGAGTTGCGGGCGTCGAACCAGCCCAGCGGCACCCGGGTCAGTTTGGCCGCGAGCAACCGGCGCAGCGAGAGCTGGTAGCTGCCGTCCACCAGGTGCGACCAGGTCAGCGCCGCCGCCTGGAGCAGCGCGCGCACCAGCAGGATCACCATGGCGATGCTCAGCAGCCGCCAGACCCGATCGGTGTCGACCGGCGCGGCGAGCAGTTCGCGGCACGCCTCGACGATCAGCAGGAACGGCAGCACCACGCAGACCGAGGCGACCGCCATGAGCAGGCTGGCCAGCAGCAGCGGTGTGCGGACGGGCGCGAGGATCTCCTTGCGCGCCTGTGCCTCCTGTTGTTTGCGCGATTTCGCCTGTGCCCTGGGTTTACGGTTCCCCGTGTCCGCCGCGGGTGGCGACGAGACCTCCGCCGTCATAGAACTCCCCTTCTCGACTGTGCGGCCCTGCCACAGAGCCAGAAGGAAGGTTAGCCTAAGTTATCGCGGTGCGGGAGGGGCGAGGCGAGCCAGCGAAAATCGGACGTCGGTGGGCGGGTCCGGAATGCGAGCCGTCCGGCGCCGGGTTGGGTACAGGCATGACCCGCACCGATCGTCCTGTCGTCGACCCCGCCACCCCGCTCGGCGCCAAGGTAGCGCCGCGCCTCGAGCAGGAGAGCCTGATCTGGCTGACCACCGTCGGCGCCAGCGGCACTCCGCAGCCCAATCCGGTCTGGTTCCAGTGGCGCGCGGGCGAATTCCTCCTCTTCAGCGAGCCCGGCCAGGCCAAGGTGCGCAATATCGCGCGCAACCCCCGGGTGTCGCTGAACCTGAACACCGCCGGCGGCTACGACGTGGCCGTACTCACCGGCGACGCCCGCATCGACGAGACCACCCCGGCGGCAGCCGAACTCACGGCCTACGCGGCGAAGTACGCGGACGGGCTGAAAAGCCTGAAGCTCAGCGCCGAGGAGTTCTTCGCCACCTACTCCGTCGCGATCCGCGTCACGCCGGATCGATTGCGCGGTTTCTGACCGGGAATTCGCCGGCGCGCGACCGACTGGACGGTCCCCATCTACCGGAGTTCACCAATTGGCTCTACGATCCCGGATTTGTGAGCACCGGGGAGACACCGAGACAGGTACGGCAGTGGGCAGCGGTGACCGCGGTCGGAGTCGTCCTCGGCTACGTCGCCGTGCTGCTCGGCGATGTCCGGCACTACTACACCGACGACACCGAGGCACAGTACGCGCCGATGTGGGTCGCGCTCGGTAACCGCCTGCGCGACGGCGAGTTCCCGTGGCTGATCCCGCACGAGTGGATGGCGGGCAACTACACCATCGAGGAGGCGGGCCTCTACAACCCGCCGCAGCTGCTGGTGCATTTCCTGGCGCCCTCCTTCGACGACCTCGCGCTCTACGCCACGCTGGCCAAGCTCGTGTTTTCGATCATCGCGGCGACCGGCGTCTACCGGATCTGCCTGGCCTACGGGGCGCGCGCGCCCTGGGCGGCGGTGGCGGGCATCGCGTTTCCGCTCAGCGGCTGGTTCCTGTTCTTCGACCAGGCCAGCTGGATGACCTGCCTGACGGCCACCGCGTGGATCGTGCACGCGTGGGCCTCGGCGGTGCGCTACGTGCGCGGGCAGAGCGGGCCGATACCGCTGTTCGTCTTCCTCTATCTCGCGCTGACCGTCCAATACGCCTTTCCCGCCGTGGAATCCGGCCTGCTCATCGCCACCATCGCGGCCGGGGAGTACCTGCATCAGCGGCGCTGGGAGCCGGTGCTGCGGCTGCTGCTGGCCGCCGCGCTCGCGGCCTCGGCGGCACTGATCGCGAATCTGCCCGGGCTGCTGTCCTCACAGGTCACCTGGCGCGGCAACGCGCGCATCCACAACGATCCGTTCCTCACCGTGCCGTGGTCGGAATCGCTGAACGCCAGCCTGCCCAGCACCACGCCCGCGTTCACCGCGTGGTGGGGGCACGTGCAACCGCTGCCGATGGTCTATATCGCCTGGTTCCTGATTCCGGCGCTGGCCTTCATCGATTGGCGGGCCGCGGCGAAGTCCGCGCGCGAGCTGAGCAGCGTCGCGCTGTTCGCCACCGCGGTCCTGATGTGGACGGCCGGGCCGGGCGCGATCGGCCCGCTGCGCTGGCCCGCCCGGGTGCTGCCGATGGTCGCGCTCGCCCTGCTGGTGCTGGTCTGCGTCCTGCTCAGCCGCCACGGCGTCTTCGCGGTCACCAAACAGCGACTGTTCGCGGCCGGCTGCCTGATCGGGCTGCTGTTCCTGCGCTCCTTCTCGGCGGCGCCGCTGATCGTGACGCGGCACCTGATCGCGGTCGCGGTGGTGGCCGGGCTCGGCGCCGCGGCGATCTGGCTGGCCCGCACCCGCGGGATCCAGGCGGCCTGCGCGTTCGTCGCCGTGAGCATGTTCCCGATCGCCTACGCCCAGGTGGCGATCGCGCCGGCGACCCCGATGTCCTACAACTTCCCCGAGCGCCGCTCGGAGATGACCGCGGCGTTCCCCGACTTCGACGGCGTCACGCTGCAATTGGCGGACCGCGCGCTGCTCGGCCCGCAGGACCGCGACATCGCCGCCGCCTACGGATCGCTGGCCATAGGCAACTACGCGAAAGCGCTCGGCCTGGACTACGTCAACGCCTACACCCCGATCGGGCACGCGCCCTTCGCCGGGATTCTGTGCATGGCCTGGGACGGCAGCACCTGCCCGGACGCCTTCCGCCGGGCCTTCGACACCGAACCCGGCACCGGCCAGCGGATCGTCGACCTGATGAAGGTCGATCGCGTGGTGCTGCACCGGGCGCAGTACCCCGACGCGGGCAATCATCCCGCGCCCAGCGGCTGGAAGTGGGTCGACTACCCGGGCCACGAGCGCTACATCTGGGTGCTGGAACGCGAGGCCGGACTGCTGTCCACGACGAACGGGCTCGTCGCCTACACCGACGACGTCCTCGCCGTCTCCCGGGCCAGCGACGAGGCCGCGGCCCAGCTGTGGGTCAGCTCCCGGGAAGGCGGGCGGCTGGTGTTCGCCCGGCTGTTCTGGCCCGGCTACCGCCTCACCCTCAACGGCCAGGAACTTCCGATCGACGCCGTCGCGAAAACGTTCCTCGCCGTCGACATTCCCGCAGGCACGCACAACGGCGTGCTCGAACTCACCTGGCGGCCGCCGGGCTGGAAGGCGGGCCTGATCGGCGCAGTGGTCGGTGTGACCGGCATCGGACTGCTGCACTGGGCCTATCGGCGCAGCCGGCGCGAGGAAGCCGAGCCGGCGGCCGAGCCCGCGACCGAACCGCGGGATCGGCAGCCCGCCCCGGTCTGACCTGCTCGTTCCGGCAGGGCATAGGGTCGGTGCCGATGAGAAGGAGACAGCAGCCGCCGCTGCCCAAGCGGTTCGGGTTGGATCCGGCGCGCCTGCGGCTGCCGGAGGACGGCGCCTGGGCGACCATCCGCGACCACCTGGTCGAGCGGCTGCCGCGCGTCGATCCGGCGCGCATCGACGAGCTGCTCCGCACCGGCGGGATCGTCGACCTGGACGGCCCGATCGCGCCGGACGCGCCCTATGTGCCGGGCGGCGCGGTGTGGTTTCACCGGGATCTGCCCGAGGAGACCGAGGTGCCCTTCGAGATCACCGTCGTGCACCGCGACGAGGATCTGCTCGTCGTCGACAAACCGCACTTTCTCGCGACCATTCCGCGCGGGCAGCACATCCGGCAGACGGCCCTGGTGCGGCTGCGGCACGACCTGGACCTACCGGACCTCATCCCGGCGCACCGGCTGGACCGGGTGACCGCCGGGCTGATCCTGTTCGTCATCAATCCGGCCCGGCGCGGGGCGTATCAGACCATGTTCCACCGGCGTTCCGTGCGCAAGGAGTACGAGGCGATCGCGCCCTACGATCCGGCGCTGGAGCTACCCCGGACGGTGCGCAGCCGGATCATCAAGGAGAAGCAGGTGCTCGCCGCGCAGGAGGTGCCGGGCGAACCCAATGCCGAAACCGTGGTGGAACTGCTGGAGCAGCGCGACGGGCTGGGCCGCTACCGGCTGCGGCCGCACACCGGGCGCACCCACCAGCTGCGACTACACATGAACGGCCTGGGGATACCGATCCTCGGCGACGATTTCTATCCGGTGCTCACCGACAAGCCGGTGCACGACTTCACCCGCCCGCTGCAACTGCTGGCCGCGGCGCTGGAATTCACCGACCCCGTCAGCGGCGAGCCGCGGCGATTCGAGACCACGCGCACCCTGCGAGCCTGGACCGATCCGGAGGGCTGGGCGCGCGGTTAGGTTTGCCGGAAGGTGGCCATCGGGCCGCACCGAATGGGTATGGCGTTAACGATGCGGGGTTTGCCAGGAGATACAGCGGGCGTGGGATCGATCCGTACACTGGGCCGGGTGCTTCAGACGGTCACCGAAGATCCAGCCCCGGTCCGCCCGAAACTGCACGCGTATCTCGATGTCGCCGTCGTAGTGATCGTGCTGGCCGGAACCAATCTGATCGCCCATTTCACCACCGCGCTGGCCAGTATTCTCGCCGTCCCGATCGCCGCCGTGATCCTGCTCGCACTCATGCGCAAACGCGGCCTCGGCTGGGCCGAGCTCGGGTTGTCGCCGCGGCACTGGCGGCGCGGCACCGTCTACGCGCTGGGCGCGGTCGGCGTCGTACTGACGGTCGTGGCGATCGGCGCGCTACTCCCCCTGACCCGCCCGTTCTTTCTCGCCGACCGCTACGCCACCCTCTCCGGCGCCCTGATCGCGTCGATGATCGTCATTCCCTTGCAGACCGCGATCCCGGAGGAACTCGCCTTCCGCGGCGTGCTGCACGGCACCCTCGACCGGGTCTACGGCATCCGCGGCGTCTTCGCTTCCGGCTCCCTGCTTTTCGGGCTCTGGCACATCGCCTCCTCGCTCGGCCTGACCAGCACCAACAAGGGCCTCAGCGCGGTGCTCGGCGGCGGCCTGCCCGGCCAGATCGCCGGCATCACCCTGGCCGTGCTCGCCACCGGCGCGGCCGGCGCGCTGTTCACCTGGCTGCGCCGGCACACCGGCAGCCTGCTGGCTCCCATCGCACTGCACTGGTCCGTGAACGGCGCCGGCGCCCTGGCCGCCGCCCTGGTCTGGCACACCACGCTCGGCTGACGCGCGCGAAACCCCTTCTCCACCTGCGAAAACCGGAGTCGGCGCGGCGTCGGCGTTGACGTGCGTGAGTGGCGGGTTTAGGCTCGCTGCGATCAAACGTATGTTCGAGCAAACTTGTCGCCACCCGCGCGGTGGGCACGTTACCTGGTTCAGGAAGGTTCGCGATGCTCGACGAACAGTCGAACGGCGGGGCCGGCGGTTCTGAGATTGCCGCGTTGGCGGAACGGGTCGCGACGGCGCGGGGCAAGCTCCCGCTGCAGTACGACTCCGCACTGATCGAGGTGCTCTCCGAACACGAGATCGCAGCCGAACGCGAACTCGCCGAATGGATCCGGATGCAGCGGCGCGGGCAGCGCCGGCGCGCCGTGCAGGCCGAGATGAAGGCCGAGCGGCGGGACAGGCGGAGCTCGGCGGCCATCCAGCGGGTCGAGGAAGCCGACGCGCGCTGGCATCGGCGGGCCCTGGCGGCGCGGCGGCGGGTCTCCAGCCAGGACGCGCGGCTGGCGCAGCTGTATCGGCGGGCCGAGTGGTCCTCGCGCGTGCTGATCGCGGTCGTCGTGCTCGGCATGGTGTGGGCCGGAGTGAACGTCCAGCACAATCTCGTGCCCAGCGGCGACATGACCGACCCGCTCTACTGGCTCAGCTACGGCATCGAGGCGATGATCTCGATCCCGATCATCACCATCATGGTGGTGGCGACGACGGCGGCCCGGTGGGGGCGGGAGCTGCCGCGCGGCAAGGTCGTATTCTTCGAAACAGCGTTGCTGGGCACCACGATCGGGCTCAACGCGGGGCCGCACCTCAGCGCCGGGCATTGGGGCAAAGCGGCCGAATTCTCCATCGCGCCGGTGATGGTGGGCGTCGTGATCTGGTTGCACGCCTGGGTTTCCGCGCGCTACGCGCAACTGATCGACAGCGTGTCGACGGCCGAGGAGAATTCCCCGGATCACCGTGAGCCGCCGGTCGAGGTCACGATTACCGACGAGCATGTCGCCGAGCCCTGGGCCGGGCGCAACGGCTACAGCGCGATGATCCCGATGCGCAAGCTCGAAGGGTTCGTCCCGCCGGATTTTCCGGTACCGGATCTGATCAGCGAGCTGCCCCGTAACGGGAAGTCATATCCGGATAACGAGCACGGTGGGCCGAACGGCCACGGTTATTACGGCAATGGTGCGGGCGGGAACGGACACGACGCGAAAGAGCGCAACGGGCACAACGTCAACGGAGATCGTGGCAACGGGCGGATCCCGAACCGGCAGTTCGGGAATGGGCTGTTCGGCGGTGAGGTTCGCGAGAACAACGGCGGCTCGCAGGGTGCGAACGGCCGGAACGGCAGCAGCGCCGACCGGCATGAGCCGGAGAATGTCTACGCCGGCGGCCGACGCGCCGAGAGCAGCTCGGCCAATGGCTCCGTATGGAGCCACGACACCTCCGGCGGGGAAATCGCCAACGGCCGTACTGGTTACGGTCACACCAGCGACACCCTGCCGATCAACGGGCGAGTGATCAACGGCTCCACCTCGGCCCTCGCCGACAGCCCTGCGATCAACAGCCGAGGCGCTGACGACACCACCAACTCGAGCGCCACCGGTCAGGTCGATTACGGCCACCGCACGGGCCCGGCCCTCACCGACATGCCCAACGGCAGCTCGGCGACCAACGGTCAGCTCGCCGACAGCGCCGCACCGGCCGCCGACCGACTCGGCACGCACACCTCAGCGGCAGCCGACCACAACACCACCGACAACTCGGCCGCGCGCCGGAGCGGCACCGACAACCCGACGACCGACGCCCGATTCGCTGACGGCCACGCCACCGAAAACCCGGCGACCAACCGTCAGTTCGCGAATGGCGACACGACCGAAAGCCGCGCCACCGACAGCCAAGCGACCAACGGCCAAGTCGCTGATAACCATGCCGCCGAAAATCCGGCGGCCAACCGCCGATCCGCGAACGGCGACACCACCGAAAGCCACGCTACCAATAGCCCGGCTACGGACGGCCGCGCTACCGACAGCCCGGCTACGGCGGGTCGCGCTACCAACAGCCCGGCCACGGACGGCCGCGCTACCAACAGCCCGGCCACGGACGGCCGCGCTACCAACAGCCCGGCCACGGACGGCCGAGTCGCTGACGGCCACGCCACCGAAAGTGCGGCGACCAGCGGTCGATTCGCCACCGGCGATACCGTCGAAAGCCGCCTCACCAACGGCCAGGCCGCGACCCACAGCTCGGCTACCAACGGCCACACCACTGCCCAGAGCTCCAATACCAACGGCCACGCCACCGCTAATCGCGAGGCTCGGGGTGGCGGAGCCGCGGACGAGGCGCACGAAGGTGTCGACACCGCAGCGGCGGCCCGGCGTAAGGAAGACGCAGCCGCAGAGGGTATCGAGGCAAAGAGCCGTAAAGCCAAGGGACGTAGTGGTATCGAGCACGATGCCGACGACTACGCGCTGATCAGCGAGATCGAGGCTACGACTGCCGATTCGGCTGGTGCACCGCCTGCTCGCCCGGCCAGGCCGCAGCCCGAGGCGCGTACCGAGCCGGTGGTCGAGCAGCTCACGCTCGAGGCCGATCCGGGTCCGGAGCCGCGGCATCCGCGAATCACGCTGGACGCCATCGCCGCGGCGCGGGAAGCGGTGGAGAATCCGGTCGATGAGATGGCGCTGATCGAAGCGGACGAGGAGGACGGGGTCTGGGCGGTGGCGCGGGCGATCATCGAGCGCCGGGTGTCGAAGCTGCCCGTCGATCAGGTGGCCGAAATCCTCACTCTCGCCGATCAATCCTGGACCCCGATGGGTATCGGCAGCGAGGTCGGCATTTCGTCGGCGGCGGTGAATCGAATTCTGGAAGCGGCTCGCAAACTCCGCTACCCGTATGCCCTGGCGACCTGAGAACCCGGCACAGGGCCGGGCACTCGGGCCGTCGCGAGAAAAGCCTGTTTCCGATCCGGGCTATTTGCGGCGCCACCGCGCGGGCACTACGGAACCGATCAGCAGTTCTTTGAGCAGCGCGGCCGGGTGGTAATACTCCGGCGCGCTGTTCGCATGGTCGGCGTGCTGAGCCCGGACCGTTTCGAGACGGCTGTCGGACAGTTCAGCAGACACAGACATACTTCTTCTCCTCCATTTTCCCCGACCACTAGCGACACAATTGCTGAGCGAGATGAGATCGACTCTATCCCGGCGAAACATTCGACCCCAAGAGGTACATCTCATACAGAACGCAGGGGATCGCTTGGTAGCACGCACAATTGAATATTTGCGACGATGGCGGCTACCGAAGTAGAGCAGGAAACAAATTGTACGCGGCGCATTCGGGGCGTGCCAGCGAAATTCGTGTCCCGATCCTCGCAAACCCCGCCGGAGGGACAACACGCACCGTCGGACACGCGCGGGTTAGGTCAGAGCTTGCACTGTGTGCAACGATCCGACGCGTGATGCGCAGCGTGGAGATCACGGCCGCCCTGACGGGACCGATCGACCGAGAGCATCGGTCGAGGCTGTACTGGGAGCGGCTGATCGAGTTGAGCCTGGATTGCTTCATCTGCGAAAGGGCCGGGCGCACAACGATCTTGAAGTACGGCGCGGAGCGCTCGATCTGCAGCGGCGACACCGAGCGGGGCCAGCACTACACGGCCGCGCGGATCTCCTCCTTCGACCACACGCACGGCGGCGACCGGATCGTGCTGCGCTCCCTCGTAGATTTCTGGTGGGCGCCCTTCGACGACGCCAAGCGCGACCTACAGGCTGTCGCTCCGACCAAAACACCGTGGGTCCGTTTGCATCTCGGCTACTCCTGCCCGCACAAGGAGGAGCCGGGCAAGGAGTCGTTGCAGACGAATCTGGTCCGGCCCTACGAATTGACCTGTGCCCATTGCGAGACCCTGATCGCGGTCAACGAGGAAGCGCCCACCATCCGCCTGCTGCCCTGACGACGCCGACGGCCCGCTCCCGAGACCGGGAGCGGGCCTGTGCCTTTCGGTCGGCGCTGCCTAGCGTTGGTCGTGGGAGCGGAACCCCGCGTACTCTAGCGGCCGCTCCGCCGCCGACCGGGTCGCGGCCCGATCACCGTGCCCCGGCCACCAGGCCGCGCGCCCGATCAGCGCCGTGACCGCGGGCGTGAAGAACATGGCCATCACGAACGCCGCGATCCCGATGCCGACCGAGATGGCGAACCCCATCTGCGACAGGGTGTTGTTGCCCGCCAGCATCATCGAGGCGAAGGTGCCGGCCAGGATGATGCCCGCTGCGGCCACGGTCGGGCCGGTGTGCCGCACGGCCAGCGCGGCGGCCTCGCGTGGCCCGCGCCCTTCCCGCGCCTCCTCCCGCAACCGGGCGACCATGAGGATGTTGTAGTCCGTCCCGAGCGCGACGACGAACAGATACATGATCACCGGCATGGTGAAGATGAGGCCGGAATTACCCTGAATATGCTGGAACACCAGCACGGTCGCGCCCAATGTGGCGGCGAAACCGAGGAACACCGACGCCATCAGATACCAGGGCGCCACCAGGCTGCGCAGCAGCAGGGCCAGCACCAGCATGATGAGCACCGCCGCCACCGGGAACACGATCGCGTAGTCGTGGTTCATCGCCGCCTGGAAGTCGACGAACACCGAGGTGAGGCCGCCGACCACGGCGGTGCTGCCGGGTGGGGCCGCCGCGTGCGCGACCTCCCGCAGCGGCCCGGCCACCGTGTCCAGGGCCGCGTCGGATTCCGGTGCGTGCGTGAGCGTCACCTGGAAGTCGGCGACGGTCTTGTCCGCCGACAGCTGCGCCGCCCCGACCTGCCCGACACCCGGCACCTGGGTCAGCGCCGCGCGGTATTCGTCCAGCTGGTCGCGGGTCAGCGGCCCGTCGGGCGAGTGCAGCAGCACCTCCGAGGGCTGCGTGGCGCCCGCGGGCAGCCCCTTCAGCAATTCCCGGTTGTAGACGACGGATTCGGAGGCGTCCGAGGTCGACCCGGAACCGAGATCGAAGGTCGGATCGAAACCGGCGGCCAGCACGCCCAGCGCCACCAGCAGGCCGCCCGAGACCACCGCGAAGGCGCCCGGCCGCCGCCCCAGCGCGGCGCCGAGCGCCGCGAACCGGGCGCCGGTCGGCTCCGCGCGCCACGCCTTCGACGGCCAGAAGACCTTGGTGCCGAGCAGCGACACCACCGCGGGCACCAGCGTCAAGCCGGCCACCAGCGCGACCGCCACCGCGATCGCCAGCGCCGGGCCGAGCGCCCGGAACATCCCCAGACTGGACAGCACGAGCGCCAGGAACGCGATGATCACCGCCCCGGCCGCCGAGGTGATCGCCTCACCGACGCGGGCAACCGCGCTCACCATCGCGGTCTTCGGATCCTCGCCGGCGCGCAGCCGCTCCCGATAGCGGAACATCAGGAACAGGATGTAGTCGGTGCCGACGCCGAACAGCACGACCAGCAGGATGGCGTTCACCGAGGTGTCCATCTCCAGGTCGAAAGCCTTGGCCGCCATCGCGATCAGGCCGCCGACCGTGCCGGAGATGGCGCCGATGACGACGATCGGCAGCAGCGCGATCACCGGGCTGCGGAAGATCACCAGCAGCAGCACGAGGATCAGGACGATGGTGGCGACACCGATGATCGCCATCCCCTTCTCACTCGATTCGGTCTGGTCCAGGGTCGAGGCCGCCATGCCGGTGATGCCGGCTTTCAGCTCGGTGCCCGCCACCCGCTCGCGCAGGTGCTCGCGCAGCTCGGTCACGGCCTCGCCCTGCGTCTTGTCGGCGGGGTCGGTGACCTTGTCCATCTGCACCGCGATCACCTGGATCAGCCGGTTCTCCGAGGCCGGTGTCGGATGCACGCCGGTGACGCCCGCGACGTGCTCGCCGGCCAGCTCGTTCGCGGTCGCCACCACCGAGGCGGAATCCGCCTCGCTCAGCGGCGCGCCGTCCTGGCGGGCCACCACGATGAGCGCGGCGGGCGCGGAGTTCTGCGGAAAAGCCTGCTCTTGCAGGCGCATTGCCCGAATGGATTCGTAATGCGAGGGCAGGAAGGCGGATTGGTCGGTGGTCGAGGACATCGTCGGGGCCGCGACCAGCACCGCGGCGATGGCGACGGCCCACAGGCCGATCACCTTCCAGGGATGGTGGACGACCAGGCGTCCGAGTCGAGCGAACATGGGAGAGAGATCCTTTCGCGGTTCCGTGCTCAGACGTCCAGGTCCTCGGCGGCCGGATGCTGCTCGACGTCGGCCACCTCGCAGTAGACGCGGTTGGGCACGTGCCCGCGGAGTTCGGCGAGGGTGTCCACGATGTCGACGGTGTAATCGCCCGCGCCGCGCTCCTCGCCCAGCGGATCGATGGTCTGCGCGACCCAGGTCTTCCAGTCGGTGCCCCAGTTGCACACGTCGGCGAGTTCGAGCCAGTTCGACTGCCGCTTGTGCACCACGTATTTGCCCTTGCGGCTGCGGTAGACCCGGACGCGCGCGACGCCGCCCTTGGTGGTGACGTAGTTCTCGGCGATCAGCCGGCCGTAGAACCGCTGGGCGCGGTGGCCGCCGGGGCCGACCCGCACGGTGATCTGCTCGAATTCCTCCGGCGCCTTGGTTGTGTCGACCGGCTGGGGATCGGTGGTCATGGTGCCCTCATCTCATAAGCGAATGCGCAGTTTTGCATGGGTGTAGTACCGGCGGCGCCCCTTGCTTCCGGCCCGTCGTACCTGTGTGATCAGCGATTTCCGTGTATCGCCACTATAAGTAGATGTATACGTATAACGCAAGGCTGGGATTCATGGGATTAATCCCTGGCGGGTCGCGCCGGGCCGTGACAGGCTCGTCCGGTGCGGTCCTATCGGGAGGTGCTGACCAATCCGGCGGTGCGCAATGTGCTGATCCTCGGGGCGCTCGTCCGTATCCCCTTCTTCGCCGGCGGCGTGCTGCTCGCATTGCACGTGGTGCAGACGCTGCACGGCTCCTATCTGCAGGCCGGAGCGCTCACGGCGGTCGTCACCGCGTGCGTCGCGGCCAGCGGCCCCTGGCGCGGGCGCTTTCTCGATCGAATCGGACTGCGGCGCACCATCTTTCCTTCCCTCGTGGTCGGGGCGGTGTGCTGGTCCATCGCGCCGTTCGCCGGCTACTGGACGTTGCTCGGCCTCGCCGCGCTCGCGGGACTGTTCGACATTCCGATCTTCACCGTCGTCCGTCAGGCCGTCATCGGCGCGACCACCGAGCGCAACCGGCAACCTGCCCTCGCCTTGGAATCGGTGTCGGTAGAAGCGGCGTTCATGATCGGGCCCGTGCTCGGCGTCGCGCTCACCGCGTTCCTGTCGACCACGATCGCGCTGTTCTGCATGCAGATGTCGCTGGTTCTCGCGGGCGTGCTGGTGTGGCTGCTCGACCCGCCGCTGCGCGCCTCCGATGAACCGGGCGGGCGGTCCGCGGTGCCCCGAAAGAGTTGGTTCCGCACCGAATTCGTCGCCCTGTGCGCGGGCGCCTGCGCGGGCATCACCCTGCTGGCGGCCTGTGAACTGATCTTCGTCGCCGCCATGCGGGAATTCGGCGCCCAGGAGTGGCTGGGCCTGGTGCTGGCCGTCTGGGGTTTCGGCTCACTGGTCGGCGGGCTGATCTACGGCGCGATGGGTCGTTCGGTCTCCACCTACCTGCTGCTGGTCGGGCTCGGACTCACCACAGTGCCGATGGCCTTGGCGGGCAACCCGTTCGCACTCGGCGTGACGGGTTTGTTCGCCGGACTGCTGTGCGCGCCGACACTCACCGCCTCGGTGGACCAACTCAGCCGGATCGTGCCCGAGGGCGGGCGCGGCGAGGCCATCGGCTGGCACGGCGCGGCGATGACGCTGGGCAACGGCTTCGGCAGCGGGCTGGCCGGGGTCGCGATCGATCTGGGCGGCTACCGCACGGGATTCGCCGTGTCGGGTGCGCTCGGCATCGGCGTGGGCCTGGGCCTCGCCCTGCTGGTCGCGATCCGGCACCGGCGCCAGGACGCCGTGCTGGTCTAGCTGTACTGACCCGAGAGGTTAGGAACGCGGCTGGCTGGTGGGTGACCGCCCAGTGCGGTGTGGCCGCGGTGGTGATTGTAGGTGTGTAGCCAAGCG